>CAZOUA010000006.1:0-1257 GCA_964582865.1 uncultured Nitrospira sp.
CGCGATCCCGTGTCGCACGATATTCAAGGCTATGCCTATGACCAGGCCGGGGTCGACATCGTCTTGCACCGGCCGTCGTTGAAAGCGACCGGCACCACCGACACGGTGCATCTGGTCAAGGGACGGAAAGTGTTCACCATGCAGTGCGGGATGCATCCCTACATGCAGAACTGGGGCTATGCGATCGACAATCCGTACTATGCCGTGACAGACCTGGACGGCGCCTTTTCCATCGGCGAGCTGCCTCCCGGCACCTACAATGTGAAAGCCTGGCATCCGATTCTGGGCGCTCAGGAGCGGGAGGTGACGGTCGAGCCGAACGGGACCGCCACGCTCGATGTCCTGTTTGACGCGAAGTGACAGGAGGTCCGATGGTAAGCGGGAGAGTCGTCGTTCTTGTCATGTTCCTGGCTGCTCTGCTGGTCGGTTCGTCGACGGCGGCGGAGCAGGAGCCCGCATCAACGGGACGGGTTGAAGTCGTGTTGGCGCAAGAGCATCGCAAGAATGTGGCCGGGATCAAACAGGATTTTGCCGATGCCGGCCTCACGAACGTGCATGTGCAATTCATGAAGGTCGGCAAACCGCCGACGAATATCGGCCTCGGGCCAAAGGTGACAGCCGAGCGGGCGCGAGCCGCCATCCGGATGGCCGAGAAATACAACGGCGGGATTACGATTCTGCTGCCCGAACGGCTCTTCCCGGATCATTATGTGACGATCGCGTCCTCCAGCTTCGACGACACCCTGGAATATCCGATCGGCGGGGAGGCGCTCAAGGAACTGGCGAATCCTTCGCTCACGACGGAGCAATTTCACGAACTCTACCGCAGACTGACGCCGACGGATCAACCGCCGGCGAAGAAAGGCCGGGTATTCTGATGGGATTCAAACAGCTTCTTTGCGGAGTCGTCCTCTGTTGTGCTGTGGGGACATTCCCGGCCCAGGCCGGGTCGCCGAAAGATATTCAGGATAACGGCAAGGCGATGGTCAGGGACGCGGAGGAGATGGTGATGCACGGAGGAATGGGCGACGGGAAAGCCATCCTGCATCACTGCGCCGAAGTGGCGAAACGGGCCCACGCCATTCTCAAATCGTTGCCGCCGGCCGATGAACATGGCAAGGAGGCCGTGCCTCATTTGCAGGAAGCCATCAAGCAATGTCAGCGGGTGGCTGAGATGGGCGACAAGGTCGACCCAGGCGCCAGCTTGAACCCGGCGACCAAAGCCCGCGCTGCGGCCAGGGAGGCGATGAAGCATCT
>CAZOUA010000006.1:1357-87845 GCA_964582865.1 uncultured Nitrospira sp.
GCTTGAACCCGGCGACCAAAGCCCGCGCTGCGGCCAGGGAGGCGATGAAGCATCTATCCGCCATGCGAGACAGCGGTGCGTAATCAGGCGTTAAAAAAGACCTCCGGCATTGCCCAAGGCTAAGGTTGAGGTTCAGGCTCAGCTGGCTTAACCTTAACCTCAGCCTCAGCCTGCATCCTTCTGAATGAGCGGACTCACCGCGTTCTGATCCCGCCCAGGCTGATAGGTCTCCAGCATTTTTGTGACAGCCTGCATCACTTGGGCTTCCCCCGAGAGCGGCACTTTGATTCGTATCCCTCGGCCCTCGTTGCGGCCGAGGGAAAAGATATGGTGTTCGATCATGTCCCCCTGCTTCTCGTCCGAATAGGTAAAGGTCAATTGTTTTGCCTGGAATCCGGCCAGCGACAGCTCCCGATCCTGCCGCCACTTCAGCGTGATCGTTTTCTTGCCGTAGAGTTCCGTGATGATGCGGCGATGGGCCGCGGCAAATTCGTCGAGCGTCTGCCGCTTATCCTGACTCTTGCCCTCCAGGACATTCATGTGGCCGGACAATGCGACGAGGCTGTTGTCGATCGGAGGGTAGAGCGTCACGCCGATCCCGTCCGGCATCGGATTGCCAAGGCGCCAGGTTTCGGGGTACCGGACGGAGAAGCCGAAGCGGGCGTTCGTATAGAGTTTCCATGCGGGGTTTTCATTCCCCGATGCAGCGGCAAGAGAAGCGGGGGTTGTCAGGTCAAGGCTCGTCACAATCGCCATCAGCAAACCTATCCACATCATCCGAGTCTTCATAGGCTACAGCATCCTCCTCTATCGTGCGGACCGCGCGCAGCGAAACCCGATGGTCGCGGCGCGCTGATCCGGCGATGATCCGCCTCTGGTAGCGCTTCGCAGCAGAGGCGGCGAACTCTTCCAGGATCCTCCTCGCACCACCTTGTACCGGCCGCCGTCCGGTCCTCGGGGATTGCGGTCCGGCATGGTCGCATAGTAGTCGATCCCGAACCAGTCTTGGACCCACTCAGCTGCATTCCCTGCCATATGGTGCAGACCATAGGGGCTTCGGCCCTCCTCGCCGCTTTCGACGGAGGCCACGATGGGAATTTCGTGGACGTGATACTGCCCGAACATCGCCAGCGCCGGTGTGGGAGGTTTCTGTCCCCAAGGAAAGAGATTCCCGCTGTCCCCGCGCGCAGCCTTTTCCCACTCGGCTTCCGTCGGAAGCCGCTTGCCCTCTGCACGGCAAAACTCCGCGGCCTCAGACCAGGTGACGTAGAGTGCCGGCCAACGGGCCAGCGTTTCCGCCGACAGGGCGTGGACGGTCATGACATGGTCGATCAGCTTCCGCACCGCTTCGGGGGGGCGGCGTTGTTGCCGTTTCAGCCACAGCAGGTACTCCCCCAGACTGACCTCGTCGCGATCGATCTCGAATTGATCGAGCCAGACGCGACGCTGCGGCTGTTCGGTATCGTCGTATTGGAGATCGAGACCGAACGATCCCTCGTTCGTGCGGGCTGTGCCCATGAGAAAGGGGCCTTCAGGGATGGTCACCATCGCTGAACTGTTGGCGAGCGCCGCAATGTTCTCAATGCGGCTTTCCAGGTTCTGCGTCCCCGCCGTTGCAGGTTGCGGGCAGAACGTGCCGATGACGGTCGCGAGGAGGAGCTGGACGAGGGCCTGAAGCCTGTCTGGAACTCGGCTGATGTATTTCGGCTCGTGGCTGTTCCGCATGAAGTGTCACGGTAAAAACAAGAAAGTGCTCACTATAGTGTGAGGCGTTCTCGAGCACAAGGTCCCACCTCCTTCTCCATGCCCGGTTGTCTCCTTGTTCTATCCGAGGCCGATCGGAATATTCTGATGATCGGATGATTGGGGCGCTTGCGCCCCAATCAGTCTTGTTGCGTGGGCATCACTGAACTGTTGAATATCATGCATTTGCGATCTGCGCATTCATGCGATGGGACATCGATACCCCATCACGGTCATTCTCTCTCTGTCTCTTCTGTGAGAAAACCGCGCAATGGTGCGAAAACCGTTTCGCGATGCAACTCGGAACAATATTTGCTCTACGTCTCGCCGGTTTTGCGGTACCGGATTGTCTGAATTGCGAATATCGGAACTGTCTGGTGGAGGAAGTGGGAAAAGATGGACTGGCCTCCTGATGATCCCTCCGATGAAAATTGGCCTCCACCAGACTCTAAATTCTTCGAGTCAAAGTCATCTCCAGTGAACCGTGTGTTGACCCATTGATTGAGGAGGCTGAACGTATGGGTGCATCAAGGAAGTGGGTACGGGCGGGAATGGTAGGACTGTCAACCTGTTTCTGGTTGACCGGGACGATGTCTGCGCTGGCGGCGATGTCGCATGACGCGCATGTTCCGACGGATGGGCAGGCCGATGTGGCGACGCCGGTTCACGCGCAGGCCGGTCCTGTCTTGCAGGACAAGATGTCAAAGGCGGTTGAGCAAATCGAGCGGGAGGTCAAGACCAAAGGCCCGTTCCAGGGAGCCGGAGCCCATGCGATGCAGCAGGGCGTACTGCTCGTGGCGGAAGATCCGGACAAGGTGCAGGTGACGCAGGGCGCTCGTTGCCCGGCCCAGGCTCCCGTCCGTTCCTACGACGTGACAGCGATCAATGTGGAAATCACCGTGAACCGGTTCGGCGATTTCTACCCCGGCTACATGTATGCGCTGACGGAAAATGTGGCCGGTGTACGTGAAGAGGAAGCCAAGAACAAGGCGGCGCGGGAGAGCGAGGATCCGACGTTTGCCGGCGGCGCGGTCTCGAACGGTTTGCAGGGCGATTTGATTCAGCCGCTGGTCATCCGCGCGAACCAGGGCGATTGCCTCCGGATCGCGTTGCATAACGAGATTGCCGGCGAGCCGGCGAACATGATCATCAACGGCTCCCAGATGCTCGTCGCGAGCACGGGCAAGCCGGCGACCGCGAACAATCCGGATGCCCTGGTGGCGACGGGGAAGAGCGGCGAGTTCGAATGGTACATCCCCATTGATCTGCAGGAAGGCGGGCGCGCGTTCCATAGCCATGCGACCAGGGATCAATACTCCCTCGGCATGGTGGGTTCGCTCGTCGTCGAACCGCGCGGATCTCGCTACCTCAGTCCATTTACGGCCGAGGAGATGAAGAGCGGATGGGAAGCGATGATCGATGTGGCGAACGGCTCCGACTTCCGCGAATTCGTCATTTTCTATCACGAAGCCGGTGACGAGACGTTCCGCCTCTTGGACCGGAAGGGCGATATGCTGCCGCAGCGCGATGCCCACACGGATACCTATCGGCCGGCCGCCCGCCTGCTCAACTATCGCAGTGAACCGCACGGGGAGCGCTTGGAGTTGCAGGCGCATTTGGTCGGATTCGCCGATGAGTCGCAGGGCTACGGGTCCTATACGTTCGGCGATCCGGCGACGACGATTCCTCGCTCCTACATCGGCGACCCGGCCAAGTTCCGCATGATCGGCGGGTCTGAGATCGTCCACTCCCACCATCTGCACGGCGGCTCGATCCGCTGGGCCAGACAGCCCGGCACGAGCAAGCTCGATCCGACCCTGTCCAAGAACGGTCCCGTGAAGTTTCCGCCGATCAGCGATACCTCAGACCGGCTGGATGTGCAGTCGATCGGCCCCTCCGAGATCTACGATGAAGTGATCGAAGGCGGATCGGGCGGATTGCAAGCTCTGGCCGGTGAATTCGTGTTCCACTGCCATATCCCGCAGCACTATGTGACCGGCATGTGGGGCTTCTGGCGCGTGTACAACACGCTGCAATCGACCGGATTCCAGACCGACGTGATGAAGCCTCTCGTCGAGCTGCCTGATCGCAAGGGCAAGATCAAGTTGGCGGTCAGTTCCGACAAGCTGGTCGGGACGACCGTCGATTGGTACGGCGGAAAGAAGTACGAGATCACGAAGGACAAGACGGATTGGAAGGCCAATCCGGTGAAGGTGTCGATCAAGGATTGGGTTGAGTACATGCTGCCGCCTCAGGGCTTGCCCGGCAAGACCGAAGATCAGGTCAAGCAGGCGCAGGCGCACGATGCGACGGTGGTGAACTGGAAGTGGGACGGTGCGCGGGCGATGAACGAGCCGGAGACGCCGCACAAGTGGGCGGACTATGTCTCGCCGACTCCGTTGCAGCGGCCGGCGATCACGTTCGATCCGCAGACGGGCAAGCTGGCGTTCCCCTGGCTCCGTCCGCATCTGGGGAAGCGGCCTCCGTTCGCCCCGAATCACGGCGGCGCACCCTGGTTGGAGCCGTTCCGCGTCCGTGAGGACGGCACCAGAAGCACGGAGCAGGCCAAGCCAGGCGAGCAGGGGCCCTGGAGCCTCTGCCCGGAGAATTCTCCACGCAAGTTCTATACGATTCACTCCATCACGCTGCCGATTACCCTCAAGCCGGCGACGCCCAAGTCAGCCGCGATTGTGGACCCGATCGGCATGATCTATGTGTTGCATGAAGAGGAAGAGGAAGTTCGCAAGAATCCCAAGAAGCAGATTCCGCTGGTGATTCGCGGGAACGTCTACGATTGCGTCGATATCATCTTTAAGAACGAAATTCCGGACGATGCGCGGACGGGATGGGCGAACAAGATCAATCTCCATCCGCATTTCTTCCAGTTCGACACCAGCGCGTCGGACGGTCCGACAATCGGATTCTCGTACGACATGTCGCTGCGGGCCTTCACGATGCTGGAAGATCCGCAGCCGGACAAGGGGATGCCCCTGCCCGGCAACACCGTCCTGACGGCGGATACGAAAGCCGGCGCGCGCAGCATTACGGTGAAGAATCCGTCCAAGTTCCACGTCAATACCGAACTCGGCGTGGGGATGGATGACCCAAAGTATTTTGAGGTCGCGCGGATCAAGGACATCAAGGGCAATACGATCACCTTCGACGCGCCGTTGAAGCATGCGCACAAGAAGAACGACATTGCGAGCGTCGAGTTCATTCGTGAGCGCTGGTATGTGGACGCGGACCTGGGAACGGTCTACTGGCACGATCACGTGTTCGGGACCGATACCTGGGGACACGGGCTGTTCTCGGCGTTCATCACCGAGCCGCCGCGTTCGACCTATCACGATCCGGTCACCGGAAAAGAAATCCGGAGCGGCCCCATCGCGGATATTCACACCCTGGAGCCGGTTTCCGCCCATATCCGGGGGAGTTTCCGGGAAGTCATGATGCACATCATGGACAGCAACGCCAGGACGGCGGAGTTGATCACCACCGATAATCCGCAGGCGAGGATGGGAGCAGTCACGGTCGACGGACCTCCGTCGCACCAGTTCCCGGAGCGGATCAATAAGTCGGCGATGTGGTTCCTGAACGGCGGAGAAGCGACGACCGGCAGCGGCTACAGCATGCGCGTGGAGCCGTTGAGCGTGCGGCTCATGAACAATCCGGACCCGTCAAAGCTGTTCGTGTCAGGGATTCATGGGGATCCCGGCACGCCGTTGCTGCGAGCCTATCTGGGCGATCCCATTCTGGTGCGGGCACTGGTGGGTTCTGCCAATGAAGTGCACACGTGGCACGTGACGGGCCACTGGTTCCCGATGGAGCGGTACGGGATCACGGCCATGCCGCGCAGCACAATTCACCTGGCCATCGGGGAGCGCTACGACCCGGCTATTCCAGCGGCTGGCGGTCCTCAAAAGCAGGCGGGCGACTATCTCTACTATAGCGGCCGCGCCTCTCACTTTGCGGAAGGCAGCTGGGGACTCTTCCGGGTATTCGACGAGCTGCAAGGGGACTTGAAGCCGTTGCCGGGCCGTGAGCAGATCCAAAAGTCCGCTCCGTCGGTCTGCCCGGCAGAGGCTCCCGTGAAGACCTTCAACGTGTCGGCGATCGACCAGAATATCCGGTACCACGAAGGGGCGCCGGGTGTCATGGAAGTCGATCTCGAACGGAAGATGGTTTTCGGGAACGAGCAGGGCAAGATGTACGTGCTCGACGGCGATCGCGGGCGGGTCAAGGCCGGCGAATTGCGTCCGAGCCCGCTGACCCTGCACGTCAACGTCGGCGATTGCATCAAGGTCAATTTGAAGAATGAAATGGCCAAAGAACGGGCCGGATTCCACGTCGATATGATGGCGTTCGATCCGAAGGATTCGTTCGGCGCCAATGTCGGCAACAATCCGGGCGATCAAACGGTCGGGCCTGGCGAAAGCAAAACCTACACGTACTATGCCCATCCGGAGTACGGAGAGCTGGCCGCCCTCATTCAAGATTGGGGGAACGTGGTGGAGAATCCACGGAACGGCCTGTTCGGCTCCATCATCGTCGGTCCGAAGGGCTCGCGCTACCGCGATCCGATGACTGGCGAGGACATCACGATGAAGAGCAGCTGGCGCGCCGATGTGCTGGTGGATCGCATGATCCCCGGCAATGAAAACCGGAAGAACTACCGGGACTTCTCCTTGATGTTTCAGGACGAAGATAACATCGTGGGCGTCAGCTTTATGCCCTACATCCAGCAAGTAGCCGGCATCACGGCGGTGAACTACCGCTCAGAACCGACCGCCTGGCGGGCTGAAAAGGGCTGCGATGTGTCCGAGCTCTTCAGCTGCGTGAAGGCCGGCGATCAGCCCACGACGCCGATGTTGCAGGCGCATGTCGGCGATCCGGTGGCGATTCATGTGCTGGGCGCGTTCAGCGAGCAGGTTCAGCTGTTCACCGTGGACGGCCACGAGTGGCCGCATGAACCGTACATGCAGGGCGCCGACCAGGTCAGCACCATGGAGTTCGGCGGGTCGGAAATCATCAACGCCCATCTCACAGGCGGGGCCGGAGGTCCGAATAAGATCGTCGGCGACTATCTGTGGAAAAACCAACGGCCTGCGTTTGCCAACGCCGGGCAGTGGGGTCTCTTCAAGGTACTGCCGGTCGACGATCAGCGGATTCTTCCGTTGACGCCGCAAATTCCGCAAACCAAGACGGCGGAACAGGAGAACGGGGGCGCCCTACCGTCACGGACGTCGATGTCCGGGCAGTAAGAAACGAGACGGCGGCGTCCTTGGAAACGAGCAGGATGCCGCCGGAGTGAGTGTAAAGCCGGTCACAATCACCCTGACCATGGGGGAGCATTCCCGCTCCCCCATCTATATTTTCAAACGGTGGTGGATATGACAGCACAGATGCCGCGGTTCGTGACCAGTCTCATGAGAACGATTGTAATGAGCGCCTGCGTGAGTGCGCCAGCAATGGCCTGGGCCTATGAGGAAACCACGGTGTCCAACGGCGGGACAGTCACTGGGACCGTGCAGTTCGTCGGTGAATTGCCGGCGCCCGCGTCGTTTGAGCTTCGCCGCTATCCTGATCGGGCCTATTGTGGCGCGCTCTCCGATGGATCGGGCTATCGACTGCTTCGAGAAGTGTCGGTCGGATCGCAACAAGGTCTGAAGGATGTGATCGTCACGATCGAAGGGGTCGAAAAGGGGAAGGCGTTTGAGCTCAAAGAGACGAACCTGGAAGCGAACATATGCCAGTTCGTGCCGTTCGTATCGGTCGTGCGGGAGAACCATCCGCTGACGGTGAAGAATCTCGATCAGGTTGCGCATGATTTGCAGATTTATGAACGGGAGCGGGAACATATTTTTATTATGTTCCACCGGCCGGCTCTGACCATGGCAGGGACCAGCGACACGATCCGTTTCACGGGCAATCGCCGTGGCGTCACCATGCAATGTGGCATGCATCCGTACATGCAGGGGCATGGGCTGGCGGTGGAGAATCCGTATTATGCCGTCACCGGCATGGAGGGGACTTTTGCGATCAATGACCTTCCGGCGGGGACCTATCGGATCAAGGCCTGGCATCCGATTCTCGGAGAGAAGGAACAAGAAGTTACCGTTGCCGAAAACGGCACGAGTTCGCTGGCCTTCAGCTTTGAGGGACGATAACCCATGAGAGTCTCTCCGCATATGCTTGGGTTGACGATGGGAGCCTTGGCTGCTGCGATGGGAACCGTTTCGGTTTTTGCCGAGGCTCTGCCGGTTCCCCCGGTGAGCCGGGTGGAAGTGGTCCTGGCCAATCAGTATCGAAACCAGGTTCCGGCGTTGACCGAAGAGTTCGCGCAAGCCGGAATGACGAACGTCCATTTTCAGTTCGCGAGAATGGGACAACCACCGCAGAATATCGGTCTCGGTCGAGAGGTCCCGGCCGACAAGGCGCGGGAGGTCATCCGACTGGCGCTCAAATACAATCTGGGCGTGGGGATTCTGTTGCCCGAGCGGCTCTTCCCTCCTCGGTTTGTGACCATCGCATCCTCGAACTATGACGACACGGTTGAATATCCGATCGATCATGACAGCCTCGATCAACTCCGGAACCCGAACCTGACCACAGAAGAATTTCATCATCTGTATCGGGATCTGACATCCTCGAGAATTGAACCGCGGGGGCGGTATTAAGGAGTAGTCATGCAACCGGTTCAAACCGTCAACACGCGTAGGAATCTCTCGATTGCCCTGCTGAGCATCGTTACTGCCGGATTGTTATTCGTGGCGGGGGAATCTGCCGTGCGCGCGTCTGAAACAGGGACTCTTCAGGAACAGAGCGATGGTCTGATGAAGAACGTCGAAGAGATGATGGCGCATGGAGGGATGGGCGATACGAACGCCATCGTGCATCATTGCGGCGAAGCGGCGCGTTATGCCGAGATCCTGCTGAAAGAGCTGTCTGCTTCAGATCCCCGCATGAGCCAGGCCATGGCTTCACTGAACGAGGTGGTCCGGCATTGCCGTCGCGTCTCGGAAATAGGCCGGCATGCCGATCCGGGGCTGCTTCTTAATCCCGCGATCAAAGCCCGCGCTGCGGCGCGAGAGTCGATCAAATCGCTAGGCCTGCTCAAGGCGAACAAGAGCTAGCCGACGCGCCGTTATTCCTTCACCGTCATCGTTATCGTGATCGATTCCAGCGGATTGTCGCGCTCGTCGCGGGGAGCGGCGGCGATCTTGTCGACCACATCCATCCCGCGAAAGACCTCCCCGAAGACGGTGTAGGTGCGATCCAGCCCGCTGTTGTCGTTCACGTTAATGAAGAACTGCGAGCCGCTGTCGTTGAAGTCGCGCGTGCTGTTGCTTTCGCGGGGTACTTTGGCCATGCCGACGGCCCCTCTCTTATGCGGGCGATCGCTGGTTTCGGGGGTGAGAAAGTAGCCGGGGCTGCCGGTGCCGTGCAGTAAGCGGTCGGGGTTTTTGCTGAATGGGTCGCCGCCTTGGATGAGGAATCCTGGCACGACGCGATGGAAGGTTGTGCCATTGTAGAACCCCATCTTTACCAGATTGATGAAATTCTCCACATGGCGGGCCGCCTCGCCGGCGTAAAACCGGATCTTGATCTCGCCGAACCTGGTCGTGATCGTGACCCGCGGGTCGATCATTTTAAATTGCATCGTCATGGCGCTCACTGTAGCAACGGGCTGATCGGATTCGCAAGGGCTGGACGAGGACTGAGCGGGAAAGCACGTCTCGGCCTCAGCACTCAGTCCTTCCCTGTGAGCCCCTCACCCGGCTTGATCCAGAACCACAAGCTCGCCCCCACGAGCGCGACGGCTCCGGCGGTGGCGAGTGAAACAGGCCAGCCCCATTGTGCGGCGATCCAGGGTGTCAGGCTCGGCGAGATGGCTCCTCCGATATTGGCTCCCGTATTCATCAAGCCGGACAGGGTTCCGGCATGGGCTTTCGAGAGATCGGTGGTCGAGGCCCAGTAGGCCCCCACGGAAAAATACAGACAGCCGGCGCCGAGCGACAGACTTGCGATGCCGATCATGGGCGAGTCAACGAATCCGCCGATGGCGACGGCACAGCCGGCGAGTGTCATTCCTGTCGTGCCGGCTATCGCTCGGCCTGTCGTAATGCCGTGCCGGGTCGCAAGTCGATCCGTGACCCAACCGCCCAGCGGACATCCGATCAGCATGGCAAGAAAGGGTATCGACCCGTATAGGCCTCCCTGCAACACACTGAAACCCCTGACGTTCACAAGATAGAGATAGAACCAGGAGAGATAGAGG
Source organism: uncultured Nitrospira sp. (assembly GCA_964582865.1). Lineage (GTDB taxonomy): Bacteria > Nitrospirota > Nitrospiria > Nitrospirales > Nitrospiraceae > Nitrospira_C. The sequence goes on from CAZOUA010000006.1 coordinate 11,379, forward strand.
TAGGCCACATAGCCGAGGCAGCTATAACTGATGACCAGCCACCAAATGGTCGGCGTGTTCCATAGTGCGTGCCAGGGAATCGCGACAGGTGACGGCGCCGGCTTCTGCTCCGTCGCCTTTCGATCGGTGCTCTTCACCCAGGGATGTTGCTCCGGGCCATCCCGGGAAAGCGTCCACCACAAGAGGCTCATGATCAATCCCGCGACTGTCGACAAGTAGAAGACCGTCTGCCAACCCCAATTCACCATGACCCAGGCGGCGATCGGCGGGGTGATCGCGGAGCCGAGTCCAATGCCGCCGATTGCGATGCCGATCCCAACGCCGCGCGCATCGGCCGGCATCCAGTTGGCAACGGCTCGATTGAAGGAAGGGAGCGCCACGGCTTCCCCGACACCCAGCGTGAAGCGGACGACGATCAACGCGCCGACCACTCCAAACGCATCGGCAAGCGGGGATGTTGCCGCAAGGGCTGTAAATGCGGTGCAGAGTGACCACCAGATCAATGCACCGGTCAGAACGGCACGGGCGCCCCAGCGATCGGCGAGCCATCCGCCGGGAATTTGAAAGAGGGCGTAGCCTGCGACGAAGGCGGAGAAGACCCAGCCCATTTGCTGGTTCGTGAGACCGAAGGCCGGCATCATGTGGCGCGCCGTGACGGAGATATTCACCCGGTCGATGTAGGTGACCACACTGGTCAAGAACAGCAGCGCAAGGATGAGCCAGCGAATCGACGTCGTGTAGGAAGGTTGTCTGGTCACAGGAGGTGGTTTGATCTGCCGAGCGCCATAGAAGAGAGGGGATTATAGCGGGTCTCGAAGGCCTTCACCAGAGAAACGATCGGAGGAGCATTGGAATTCCCCTGTTGGTTCGCGGACTTGCTAGCTTTCATGGCATCAATTGGGTAAGATGAGAAAATTCGCATTTGACTATTCTTCTGTGGAGCAAGAGTGTCCGCATTTCGTCTGGCCGTTGTCCTTATTGTCCTCCTGCTCATCGGCAGCATCGCCTTCCTGTGGTTTTCTCCCTACCTGACCGGCGAAGACTATTTAAAGAATTTCTTTCTCCAGCAACTCGAGCAGAACCTTGGCCGCAAGATTGATGTTCACCGCATCAAGCTTGTGCTGTTCCCGAAAATCCGGCTCGAGCTGACTCAGGTGTCGATTCATGACCGCAACTCCGACCAGGTGTTTCTCTCGGCCAAGAAGTTGGATCTTGTCTTGCGGCTGATCCCGTTGCTCCGCAAGCAGGTGGTCGGCAAACGGCTGCTGATCGAAGAGCCGACACTCACGTTGCGGCGTGATCGCAGCGGTCATTGGAACGTGTTCGATCGGGCGAATCCCTTGCCGGCCAATGACCAGGAAGCAGTGCAGATGCTGGGGCGGGTCTTTCGGATTCGAGAAGCCACGTTGGTCAACGGAACGGTGATCATCATCGATGAGGCCAGGCCGGACGGTGTTCGCACGGTGAAGCTGGAAACGGTCGAGGCCGCGCTCAAGATTCAACTAGAGCGAGGGCAGGCGGATGTTCATTTCTCGGCCGGCCACAACGGTGCCCACGGGATTGCTGCGATGTCGCTGTCGGGCGTGTTTAAGAAGGCAGAGCAGCAGGCCTTGTCGAGCGAGGACCCCGCACGGGTCACGCTGGCGCTGCAATTTGATGGGCAAGTCGAAGGGGTCAACCTCGCGCTCAGGGACTTGGCGGATTTTTTTGGCCCCCGTCCGGTTCCCGATCTGTTGCAAGGTGTCGTGAACCTGCGCAGCGCCATCCGGATCATTCCCGGCGTGGCAGGCTACGATGTGCTCATGTCCAATCTGTCGGCCAACATGGGCGGTCTTGCGGTCCATGGCAATGCGAGCCTCTCCGGTCTTTTAACGCCGCAGCCGACGTTTGCCGTGACATTTGCGACGTCGCCTCTACAGGTCAGCGAATTGGTCGCAAAAATTCCTCCGGCCTGGATTCACCCGCAGCTGCCGGGCCTGCTGCAGGACCGCCAGATTAACGGAAAAGTTGAAGTGACGGAGGCGACCATAACGGGTTCCTACGCCGAAGGTCCGCAGTTATCGGTGACGGGTGAGTTTCACGTAACGGAGGGACAGGCGTTGATCGGAGAGAGCCGTGTGCCGGCCAGGGATCTCTCTGCGGTGGTGTACGTGGAAGCCGGTCGTATCCGCATCACAAACCTGGCCGGTCTGTACGGGACTATTCATATGGCCGACAGCAAAGGCCTCATTTCATTCTTGGAAGCCGGTCCGTGGCTCGAGATGGAAATTTCCGGCACGATGGCCGCGGTCGATCTTCTGCAGTTTCTCTCGAAAACTGTGAAATCAGAACAGCTGTCTCGGGTGCTGGCCGCCTCGCGCGACGTGGAAGGTTCGGCGGCTCCGATCTTCAGGCTGGTCGGACCGCTGAATCAGCCCGACGGGGTGACGTTTGCCGGAGGGGAAATCCGCGCACAGCACATCAGCCTCACCAACAGCTTCTTGCCTGAGCGGCTGACTGCGTTGCAGGGGAGATTTGTGCTGGCTGAGGGCGAGACGCAGTTCGATCAAGTGACGGGGCATTTGGGCGATGTGACGCTCCAGGTACAGGGAGGGATTACCGGCGGGACGGGGAGCGCGTTCCGGGATTTCCTCGTGCAGATCAGCGGCGATGCCGTTCATATGTCGCAACTCTTGCCTGCCAAGGCGATTCCTCCCGGGGTGGTCGAGGGGCTGGCCAATGTGCTCGTGGCGTTCAGCGGTTCGACAGGAGCGCCGCATCTGCGCGGTGAACTGGCGTTGACGGAGTCGAAAGTCACGCTGCCCGGCATGATCGAGAAGCCTGCAGGCGCACCGGCCACGATCGTGTTTGAGGGCGATGTTCCCGCAGCAAAGGCCGTCACGTTGACACGCGTAGAGATTTCGGTTCCTGCGATTCATATTCCGATCAAAGGCAAGATCCAGCTCGGCGAAAAATTCTCCGTCGACGCAGCGCTTGCAACGGGCACGGTGTCGCTGTCGGCGGTTCCAGAATGGATAGCCAAAGGTGGATTCGAGGCGGGCAATCTCGAGTTGTCCCTCGATGTCAAAGGGAGAGATCGGGATTGGCGTACGTGGAAAGTGTCAGGCTGGCTTGCGCTCAGTAACGGCTTGATGAATGCGAAGGGCATCGAGGGCCAGGTTCAAGATCTCTATGTCCGGCTGTTGCTGGCACGCGACGTCGCGGAACTCAAGCGATTGTCATTCCGCTTGCTCGATAGCGACGTGGCCGTTGAAGGGACCATTAAGAACTGGACCGGTAAGCCGAACATCACGGCCAAGATCGAGTCCAACCAGATGGATATCGATCTGTTGATTCCCAAGGGCGACCGGTCGCCGATCCGCGATTTTCTGGAAATGCTGGCGGCGACCAGCAAAGTCAACGCGACGGCGTCGATCGCCAGGGGCCATTACAAACATCTCAAATTCGGAGGGCTCACGGCTCGCATCACCATTCAAGACGGCGTGCTCGACGTCGATCGTCTGTCCGGGCAGTCTGCGAACGGCGACCTTGCAGGCCGCGTTGTCGTGCAATTGCCTCAAGGCCAGCCGGCCGACGGAGAGATCTCTGTGCGCGCGACCGGATTACTGGTTGAGGACATGTTCAAACTTGTCGGTGTCAAGGAAGGAGGGATCACGGGTGAAGCCCGAGTGGTCGGTACGATGCGAGGCCATGGCCGAAATCCGCACGGGATCTCTCCGACGCTCAACGGCAAGATGGACATCCTCTTGGAAAGCGGACGTGTCTTCAAGTCGCAAGAGCGTGCTATCTGGAAGATCATCAGCATTCTCAATCTGCCGGCCGTACTACAGGGGAAGGTCGACCTGGACAAAGAAGGATTGCCTTACAATAAAGTTACGGCAGCGGTGACCGTCCGCAACGGTGTCTTCGAGACGGAAAATCTCATCATCGACAGTCCGATCGTGAAAATCACCGCTGCCGGCAACTACGACTTGCCGACCGATCAGGTGGACATGGTGTGGGCGGTCAGTCCATTCGGATCCTATTCGCAATTCCTCAAGACGATCCCGCTGTTCGGGAGGCTCTTTGCCGGGGAACGGAAGGGGTTTGCCACTGCGATATTTTCAGTGAAAGGATCGATCCAAGACCCCGAGGTTACCTATCTGCCGATGAAGTCCTTTGCGACCGGGCTCACGGGGTTGGCGGAACTGGCGGTGGATCTGTTGAAGAACACCGTGATGCTGCCGATCGATCTGATCACGCCGGATGAGAACAAGACGGTGTCGAAGGACGCGATCCCGAATCCTGAGCCGGTTCCGGCGGCGCCATGAACGGCACCGGCCTTCTCATCCTTGACCGCCCCAGGCCCTCATGCTAGATTCCGCCGCGGCCGGACGCTGAAAAATCCCCGGCTCCGTTCTCGCCCCGCTCAGAGACTCACCGTACAAACATGAGTACGATTCGTCTCTTCATTCGCTGTGGCCGCGCGGGGATACATCTGTGCTGACGCGCGCGAGCGGGAAAGCAGGAAGAATCAGGCACCATGGCCGGCATTCTGGTACCATTTGGAGCAGGGTGGTGAACCACAGCCGTCGGCATAGTAGGATAGAGCCCAACCGGTTATGACTCGATCATCGTCTCAAGCGCACAAAGCCGTCGTGTTTATCGCCGCCAGCGAGCTCGACTCTAACCTCTATTACGCGACCAAGTTCATTGCCCCGGACCCCTTTATCTATCTCGAGATCAAGGGCGAGCGCATCCTCGTCATGAACGATCTGGAGATGGATCGGGCGAAGAGCCAGGCGGCGGTCGATCGGGTGCTGTCGTATTCCGAGATCGAACGGCGAGCCAGGGATCACGGAGTTGCCGCGCCAGGGAGCGTGGACATTATTCATGTGGTGTTGCGCGAAGCCAAGATCAAGCACGTGCTCGTGCCCGCAAATTTCCCGTTCAGCCATGCCAGCCGGCTTCAAGAACTCGGGTATCAGGTGCATGCGAAGCCGGATCCGTTCTACGAGCAGCGCGTTGTGAAAACCGCCGAGGAAGTGCGGCATATCGAGGCCGCGCAGCGGGCGACCGAGGACGCCGTCGTTGCCGCACATGATCTCTTGCGACAGGCCTCGATCAAGGACGAGTACCTCTGGCTCGACGGAGCGGTATTGACGTCCGAGCGCATCAAGAAGCTGATCAATGTGAAATTGATGGAACGTGATTGTGTGGCCCAGCACACGATCGTAGCCGGCGGGGAGCAGGCCTGCGATCCTCATAACGAAGGCAGCGGACCCTTGCCGGCGCATCGCAGCATTATTTTCGACGTGTTCCCCCGGTCAGCCGCTTCTCGATATTTCGCCGACATGTCACGCACGGTCGTTCGTGGCAGGCCCGGTGAGGAACTGAAGAGGCTGTATCAGATCGTGAAAGACGCCCAAGAAGAGGCGATCACCAAGATCAAGGACGGTGCCGACGGCATGAAGATCCATCGCGGCATTTGCGAACGCTTCGAGAAGGCCGGCTATAAGACCGGTCTTGTGAATGGCCGGATGCAGGGTTATTTTCATGGGACCGGGCACGGTGTCGGTCTCGATATACACGAAGCGCCGCGCATCAGCCGCACCGGCTCGCTGCTTCAGGAGGGACATGTCGTCACCGTGGAGCCGGGCCTGTACTATCCGGGGCTCGGCGCGGTGCGTATCGAAGATATGGTCCTTGTGACGAGCGATGGCTGCCGCAATCTCACGAACTTCCCCAAGACATTCGAACTGGGTTGATCGTTCCCTTCCCCTGTGCGACGGTCTATCTTTTTCCATTTTCCCGGTCGATCATGGCCTTCACCTTTCGATTCCTCGATAATGTTGCGCTTGCCGACGTGGCGTTCGAGGTAAGCGGGGACTCCATACCTGATGTGTTTGCCGGCGCGACGCAGGCACTTCTCGAGACATTGGCCAACCCTGCTACGGTGGGCGCCACGTGGGACCGTTCGATGACCCTATCGGACCGTGATCTCTCCGATCTGCTATTCGAATGGTTGTCGGCCATTGTCTACTGGAAGGACGCCGCCGGCGTCGTCTATCATGAGGCGCCGCTTACGTTGACCGATGTAGCGGGGATGTGGATGCTAGAAGCCCGTCTGGTCGGGGCGCCCGTCGATCGGCTCAGCCAGGAACTGCGGAACGATGTGAAGGGCATCACCAAACATCTCTACGCCGTGAAGCAGGACGGGAGTCGGTGGAAGGCGACGGTGGTACTGGACGTGTAACACAGGCCGAGACGTAGGCGAGATGGAGAAGTCCGAGGTCGCAATTTCTATGAAGTTGAATACCGGCATGAAGGTCGATCGGATCACTGATCAGATATGGGAAATTCCCATCTCTGAAAAATCAGGGATGCTGGTGCCGGCGAGAATCTACGCGACTCCCGCTATTCTTCAGTCCATGGACAGCGGCGTGTTCGATCAAGTGACCAACGTGGCCTGTCTGCCGGGGATCCAACGGTACGCGCTCTGTATGCCGGACGGGCATTGGGGTTATGGCTTCCCGATCGGCGGGGTGGCGGCGTTCGATGTGCAGTCCGGGGTGATTTCACCCGGGGGCGTCGGATACGACGTCAACTGCGGGATGCGGCTGATCCGTACGGATCTCACGCTGGACGAGGTGCAGCCTCGGTTGGAACGGTTGATGAACGAATTGTTCCGCAAGGTGCCGGCAGGTGTGGGGGCGGGAGGGTTCGTCAGGCTCGATCGCCGATCGTTTGAACGAGTGATGACCAAGGGAGCCCGTTGGTGCGTCGAGCAAGGCTATGGATGGCATCGCGATCTGGCGCATATCGAAGAGCAGGGCTGCATCGAAGGAGCCGACTCTTCACACGTGACCGATCATGCGGTTGGACGAGGGATCAATCAGCTCGGCACGCTGGGGGCCGGGAATCATTATCTTGAAGTGCAGGTCGTTTCGAACGATCGGATTTTCGATCCCGAGACGGCAGCGGTCTTGGGAATCACCGGACAGGATCAGATTGTCGTCATGGTGCATTGCGGTTCGCGCGGCTTCGGTCACCAGGTCGCGAGCGATTATCTCAAGGTATTCGAGAAGGCGATGCGGCGCTATGGGATTTCGGTTAAGGACCAGCAGCTGGCCTGTGCGCCGTTTCGATCGCCGGAGGGGCAGGATTATTTTTCTGCGATGAATTGTGCAGCGAATACGGCATTTGCCAATCGTCAGGTCATTACACACCAGATTCGCGAGGCCTTTGCCTCGGTGTTTGGCAGATCGGCGGAGGAACTGGGGATGGAGCTGGTCTATGACGTCGCGCATAACATTGCGAAGGTCGAACGGTATGCGGAGGGGGAACTGCTCGTGCATCGCAAGGGGTCGACCAGAGCGTTCGGCCCAGGCAGCCCGGAGCTGCCGCGCGAGTTTCAACAGATCGGCCAGCCGGTCATCTGCGGAGGATCGATGGAGACGGGGTCGTACGTGCTCGTGGGGACCGATCGGGCGGTGCGGGATACATTTGGGTCGACCATGCACGGCTCAGGGAGGACGATGTCGCGCGCGCAGGCCAAGAAATCGGTGAGGGGAGAACAGCTGCAGCAACAGATGAAGCAGCGCGGGATTCTCGTCAAGGCCGTGTCGATGTCCGGCCTGGCGGAGGAAGCCGGGTTTGCCTACAAGAACATTTCCGAGGTTGTCGAGACCGTCGATCGCGCAGGAATTACAAAAAAAGTGGCGGAACTCCGTCCGATTGGCAATATTAAGGGCTAGCATTGCACCTGCGCCTTGAGGTTCCGATGGAACAACGCCAGAGCCCGCGGTTTCCCGTTCGGTTCCGCAGTTCCTTCACATCGTTGAACATCGTCGGCGGCGATGGGAACATCGTCGATCTTTCGCTCCGCGGCTGCCGTGTCGAAAGCGGCACCGCCGTGAGGCCGGGCACGTCACTGGAATTGCGGATCCAAGTGTCGGACGACGAGCCACCGCTCAATATTCAGGAAGCGGTTGTTCGCTGGAGCCGCTCCGAACAATTCGGCTTGGAATTCGTCACGCTTGCTCCAGAGGAGTGGGCGCGTCTCCAACATACCGTGACGCAGCTCGAACTCCATCCCTATCAGAAAGAGCCGGCCGACAACCCTTCAGAAGCCGCCTAGCGGCTCCGCCTTTCCCACAGGCGATTGGCGCCGTTGTACCGCGTCGCAATCCCCCTCTTATTTGAGCACAACGAGAATGATGGGGCGGTAGTCGCTCTGCCGTCCAGCCTGATTCGGCGGCTGAGCCTTGGCGGTCGAAATATGGGAACAACTTGGTTGAGAAGCTGATGTCATAGATAATGGTTGAACGGCGGTTCGCGTTTGCCGGTCAAATGGTCAGAATATAGCTGGTAGCGCTGACCGGAGCTTCGCACGAAGCTCTGAAAGTTGTCTTGAGACTGGAGTTCTGAAGTGGAAAAGTTGATCGATCGGTCTACTGCGCTGGTGCTTGTGGTCGACGACGAGGAGTTGGTCCGGATGCTGGTGCGTGAAGCGCTGGAGCAGGGCGGGCTCGATGTCTGCGAGGCGACTAATGGTGCGGAAGCGCTGAAGCAGTTTGCGGCACGCCGCCCGGACATCGTCGTTTTGGATGTGATGATGCCGGAGATGGACGGGTTTACAACTTGTTCAAAACTTCGAGGTACCGTGGGCGGGAGTCGTGTGCCCATCTTGATTATGACCGGTTTGGACGATGCGACGTCCATCACGAGTGCCTATGAGCACGGGGCCACGGATTTTATTACAAAGCCGATCAATCCGACAATCCTCAGCCATCGTGTGCGGTATATGTTGCGGGGGAGTCGGACGCTCGATGCCCTGCTCCGGAGCGAGGCGAGGCTCGGACTTGCCCAGCGCATTGCCAAAATCGGCAACTGGGAGTGGATTCCGCATACAGGTCATTTTGCAGCTTCTTCCGAGCTCTGCCGGCTGATGGGGATTCGTCCGCAGGATTTTGGACGGACCTTAACCGCCTTTCTAGAGGCTGTTCACCCCGATGATCGCAACCATGTTGAGCATTCCCTCAAACAAATTCTTGCCGCACGTGTGCCGTGCGACATCGACCACCGGATCGTTCTGCCCAACGGAGGAGAGTTTTCGGTCAACTTGCAGGCCGAAGCGGTCTTCGACGATCAGATGAAGGCGTTGACCATTATCGGAACGGCCCAGGACATCAGCGAGCGAAAGCGTTCCGAGCGAGAGATTCACCGCCTGGCCTATTTTGATAGCTTGACCGGTCTCCCCAATCGGGTGTTGTTCAAGGATCGTGTCACGCAAGCCCTTGCCCATGCCAGCCGGTACCAGTCGATTCTTGCCGTGCTGTTCCTCGATCTGGATCGTTTCAAGGTCATCAACGATACGCTCGGCCACAACATCGGCGATCTTTTGTTGAAACATGTAGCGGACCGGTTAGCGGATTCTGTCCGGCACAGCGATTCTATCGGCCGGTCGGGAGCGGCCGTCGTGACGAATGAGGAGACGCATGAACTGGCTCGTCTGGGCGGTGACGAGTTTACCGTGTTGTTGACCAATCTTCGCGATGTGCAGGATGCCAGCAAAGTTGCGCGGCGCATCCTGGACGCGTTGGCGAAACCGTTTTCGATCATGGGGCACGAGATATTCGTCACCGCCAGCGTCGGAATCGCAGCTTTTCCATCCGACGGAGATTCCGTCGACCAGTTGCTGAAGAATTCGGATAGTGCGATGTATCACGCCAAAGAGCATGGACGGAACAATTTCCAGTTCTACTCCAACGTCATGAACGCCGAAGCCAATGAAAGGCTCGCTCTGGAAGCCGAACTGCGGCATGCAACGGCTCGCGATGAGTTCGAGATCTATTACCAGCCCCAGATCGATCTTCTGACCAACCGGATCATCGGGGCGGAAGCGCTGGTGCGGTGGCAACATCCGCAGCGTGGGCTGTTAACTCCGGCGGCATTTCTGCCGGCTGCTGCGGATACCGGACTGATTCGGGAGATCGATGAGTGGGTCTTGCGGACAGCCTGCCGCCAAAGCCTGGTCTGGCGACAGCGCGGTCTCTCTCTGCATCATGTCTCCATCAATGTCTCCAATTCGTTGTTTCATGGAAATACGCTGTTGAAAGCCGTCGAGGATATCTTGCGCGAAACGGGGTTGCCCTCCAGCTGTCTTGAGCTCGAATTGACCGAATCGATTGCGATGCGCAATGTGGACACCTCGCTGACGATGTTGAGCGAATTGAAGGCCATGGGCGTACAGTTGTCGATCGACGATTTTGGAACGGGCTATTCCTCCCTCAGCTATCTTCAGCGGTTGCCAATCAGGACGGTCAAGATCGATCAATCGTTTATCAAGGAGATTCTCTCCCATGCCCAGTCGGTGTCGATCGTCCGCGCGATTATCGCGATGGCCCACAGCCTTCAGCTCCACGTGTTGGCCGAAGGTGTTGAGCAGGAAGCGCAGCGCGCGGTTTTGATCGCGGAGGGGTGCGATCACGCCCAGGGCTATCTCTTCGGCCGGCCGATGCCCGCGGTGGATTTTGCCAAGCTCTTGCTCCCCGTGCCGCTTCCGAAAGCCAGTTAGCTGGTCCCTCTCTCGGCAGGCGGCCTCGATGTCACGCGCGGAGGCGATAGCCGTAGAGCAGGGTGATGTTGATGCGGCGGCTCAGGTAGTCGTCCTGAAAGGAGATCTCGTCGGTCTCATGAAAGAGGTCTGAGTTGAACACGACGGCTCGATTGGACCGGTAGGGAATCTTCACGGCCTGCGCTCCAACTTCCTTCAGCCAGGCCAGGATCTTCGGTTTATTCTGGTCGCTGTTGTAGTCCTTGAAGTTCCACTCTTTTGGCGCCTCTTTGTCGTAGACAACCAATCCACCCGTTTCCGGATTCAGGTTCGCATCGTCTGGTGTAATCCAGAAGTTGACATTCACCGCGGCCGCGTCGGCGTGGATATTGAGTCCGCGGCGAGTGCTGTCATGTTTGAAGGCCCATGCTTGCGTCAGCCGGTGATGCCGGAAGATTCGAGGGAATCTGAGGCGCAGTTCCTCGGCGATCTGGAAGAGCAGTGGCGAGGCAAAGCCGTCCCCGAGAAATGCACCGCTGTAGCCGTTTTCGTAATCTTTCTTCCAGATCGTCGCCTCCCAGCAAAATCGACGGAGCGAATCGAGCGCTTCCGGACGGAGTAAGCCGTCAATATGCGTGACTTCAGGCTGCTTGGCCAAGTAGTTGCTTTCGATGGACTGTACATCGAGGGCGGGGTCGAGGGCTCCCTGATCGAGCCGGGATGGCGGCACGCAATAGAGCATACGATTGAAGGAGGGGGCAATAGGCGTCAGGTCTTTCGGTGCAATGGGAATGCGGTTGTCCGGTGCGGCGAGGTGATCCAGCTTGCGCTGAAGCTGCTGTAACGCCGTGAGATAGAGGTGTTGATCGCCCCCGAGTTTTTGCCGGTCGAGCAAATACTGAACCTGTTCAATGTCATGTTTGAGCCGAGAGCGATAGACCGCCGTCTCGGTTACCGCTTTTCCATGGTCGTGTTTGGCCCTCGCCGCCTGCTGCAGACAATCAACGGCCTTCGTCTCGTTTCCGGCCCATGACCAGGCAATGCCGAGATTGTACAGAGCCTTCTGATGGCCGGGAACGGCCGTAAGAGCTTGTTGGAAAGCCGCGATGGCGTCTCGCAATGTTCCCGCTTCCATCAATGCGAGGCCTAGGTTGTTTAAGGCTTCGACATGTGTCGGTTTCAATTCGAGAGCGCGGCGATAGGAAGAGATGGCTTCATCGAGTTGTCCCTGTTCCTTCAGTGCGACGCCAAGATTATTGTGGGTGTCGGCCTGAGACGGATTCAGTGCTAGCGCGGTTCGATAGGTCTGAACCGAGCCCGCAAGATCTCCGCGGTCCCGAAGCGCGTTCCCCATGTTGACGTGGGCTTCAAGGTAGCGGGGATTCAGGACGATCGCTTTCCGGTAAGCATCGATGGCTTGTTGCGGATGACCGGCTCTTTGTGAAACGACTCCCAGGTTGAACCAGTACAGGGAGGATGCAGGTTGTCGCTCGGTGGCTTGGGCGAGATAGTCGAGTGCGTCGGAGATTCGATTGAGACGATACGACACCAAACCGAGAAGATGGAGGGCTTCGGGGTGCTGAGGGGCGGCGTCGAGCGCCTGGCGATACGCCTGTTCCGCTTCCTCCAGACGCCCTGCTTGCTGGTGGGATTTCCCCTGTGCCAATAGGTCAATGACGTGCGCCGTGTGATGTCCGGTCCCTTGTTGAGCTTCTTGACGGCGCCGCTCTGATCGATTCATGATGTCCTGCTTGCCGTCAGGGTATCTGAAAGTCGAGGGAGGGGTCAAAGGGAGCCAGCTGTCTCGATCGGAACGAGAAACATCATGGGAGGTATCTTTGTATGAAGGTCGTGAAACTGTCGGACTATCAGATGTTTAGCTCTGAGAAGATGAAGAAGAACAATATATTTGAGACGCCCCGGTTTTTCTGTGACGTCTATTGCTTCGAGCCTGGGCAAGAACAAAAAGGGCATATCCACGGCGAGCAGGATAAGGTGTATCTCGTGCTTGAAGGGCAAGGGACGTTTCAGGTCGGATCAGAGAAACAGGTACTTGGACCTGGAGAGGGAACAATGGCTCCGGCGGGTGAAGAGCATGGTGTGAAAAATCATACAAGCCAGCGGTTAAAAGTCTTGGTCTTCGTGGCACCGAATCCGTAGATTCACTTTGAGGTGAGCGGGGCCGTTACGGTGATGGCCCCTGCAAGATCTCCTTCCTTGTGGCCTTCTTTGGGATAACCGGAGATGTCCAGGTCGCCTTTCGGCTCGCCGTGGCAGGCCAGGCAGTCCTTGCGATAGTATATCGGCATGACCACTCGCAAGGTCGTACCCTCGTCAGTGAGTTCGCTCACATACGCCTCTGCGCGCGGACGTCCCGAAAGCCATTTCAGCACGGAGGCTTCATACTCGTCGGGCTCGTTCTTCGGGTTACGGGGGTTGAGGGTCGTTTGTTTGAGCCGAACGTGCGACTGCTTGGAAAACCGCGAGGCAGCTTGGCTGCCGTATGTCGCCGGAATGAAGTTCTTGTATCCAATCCCGCGCTGATTGATGACGACTTGCGCGTCGCGCACCACCTCTTTGCTCGCCGCGACGAACGCCGGTAACAGTTGCTTGGCGAGGGGAGGCAGCGTGATCGACGCCGGTGTGCTCTGCACGGTCGAAAGGTCGATGTTCGTTTGTCGCCGAAACTCCTGAACCAGCTGCTGCTCGAACACATCGGGCGTAAAGCCTTTGTCTCCCTTGTGCTGATCGTCGATCAACTGCTGGTTCTGTTCAACGACCAATCGGCCGGCCTTGAGCAGCTTTGCCAGCAGTCGAGCGGTCTCCTCTGCCTCTGCGCGGTCCACGGCCCAGCCTGTTCTCGGGGTCAATGCTCCGATGGCGATCATTGCGAGGATCCCTGCGAGTGCGGCAAACCATACCCGATTCATAACGGCCTCCTCTCTCTCATCGTGAACGGTTATCGGCCGGCCGGCATTGGCCCTGGTCGTAATGCTGCGGCATTTTCTCTGCGGAAAACGGAAGCCCTTCCGTGGCGGCACGGCGAGGGTAGGCATAGGATTCTTCCAGCCATCGCCTTCGCATGTCGGCTAGCCGGCCTGACTCATCCAGCCGGAAGAGCAGCTCGTTCAGGAATCGTCGCAACCGGTAGCTTTCTTCGTCGGTCACAATCGCATAATGTTCACGCGTCAGGAACAGTGCTTTCCCGCTGCCTGACTTGAGCAGGTGCCAGTCTTTACGCACTCGCCGAACTGTGTATTCGAGGACCGGCTGTTTCCCAAGGATGACATCGATGGGCGGGTTCTGCGATTCGAATGCGGCCGGAAGTGAGTCGCAGAGCACCAGCCTGGTGTTCGATAGATTGGCCTCTGCATAGAATTGCGCGCTGGTTCCTTCCTGAACGGCCACGGTCAAACCGGAGAATGCGCTCGCCATCGCGTTCACACCGGCCGTTTTTTCCGGTGGTTGACGGAGGTATTCGCTGATGCGTTCGACGACTTCCGGTCGAGCCGTAATGCCGCCGAGGCCGCCCGCATCGAAGTACGAGTTTGAGTAGGCGAGGCCGATGCGCCCCGGTGCCGGCACATTGGAGCTGATGGAGGACACAAACAAGTCGAGATTGCCTTCGGCAAGTTCGATAAAAAGGTTTCGGAAGCGAATCAGGTGCAGTGTCGGAACGATCGGTCTTGCATTGCCGCAACGCTGCGAAAGCGCAAAGGTAATTTCTCGCACAAGCTCGACGTCGAGGCCGGTCACCCGCAGCCCTTCGTCTGTATAGATGGCGGGGAACACGAACGGCTGGAACGGCTCAACCGCCATGCCGACGCGGACCTGACCTCTGGCGCAGATCGCATCAAGCTCGTTTGTCGCGATGGGCCACACCAACTGGATCGCATCCACGACCAATCCGCAGCCCTGCAGCATGGAGATCGCGAGCAGCAGCGATGCCCAACCGCCCATGGACTTGGGCACTGTCGCAGTTGATCCGCGCTTGTGCGGTGAAGGGGGCGAAGTAGTGTGCAGCATGCTCAAAATCGAATTCCTGTCGTAATCAACCATTGTTGTGTCTGTCCGCTCTCGCCGCGGAAGTCGATTCCATATTGTGCATATTGGATGGCTGTGTCGACTGAGATGCCACGCCCGACCGGAAATCGGACACCGACTTGACCGCCGATAAAATGCCCCGGCCAGGTATTGCCAGGGCCGGGGAGCGTGCCTCCGGCGAGGAGCCCCACATAGGGAACCGCCCGGTCTTCGAGGGGGCCGAAGAGGACATGCCGGATCGTGCGGCTGATCGGGTTCCCCTTCGGGAAATCCAGAATGTCCAGAAAGTTGTTCCATCGAGGGTTCAGGTACAGCGTGTTCTGATCCGTCGTAAAGGTTTGTGTATGGTTGCTGTAGTACTGGTAGATGGTCCGGACTTCCAGATCCCCATAACGAAGCGCCGTGATACCGGCCTGGACTCCAATGACCCGATTGTCAGGAGCAAAGGATCGCTGGCTGAATGCCACGTCAAAGCTGAACGGCCGGATAGGGAGCCACTCGAGAAACGCATCCTGGGCGCCAACCATTGAAGGATGTGCGCAGGTCACCAGGCAAAGGCTCATCATCATGAGCAGGCGGTGCAGGTTGTGGGGCCGGCATGGTCGGGTATGCGGTTGTTTTCGCTGCATGCTGGATGTGGGAGCGACGAGAGGTCTGATTTACTTCGCTGTTGCGTCTATCCTGGTGAGCGTTGGGGTCGTGATGCATGATTGCATAACTTCGACCCGGCAGGAAAGGGGGGTGCCGATCGTCGTCTGAACGACCGCAAGAATGTTCTCCTCGGAGATTTTTCCTCTTTCCACATCAAGGAGCATATGTCCTGGGATGCTGGTGCCATCCACGGCGAAGACGCCATCGGTATCGTGCAAGATGGCTTCGAGAGGCGGCTGTGCTTCATGGCAGTGAGGTCCTGTCAGCATGAGAGTGATGCGTTCTCGAGATGCGCCAGCGAGAGCGGGGGTGTCGGAGAAAAGTCCGGCGCTGCAGAGGGTTGTGAGCAGCGCGAAGACGATCGTGAAGACCTTCAACATGACTCTTTGCGGGCAGGCGTACGGCGTTGATGCTTTCGATTGAAGGGAGCGATCACAAGCGGACCGCTCCCTCCTTCCGCTCGTTACTTTGCGGGCAATTCCCAGGGCACCATGGGCATCAAGGATGTGGCCGGTTTTGCATCGGGTGATGCGAGCAAAACGGCGGTGGCGCCGCGCAGCGCGCCGGTCAACGAGTGTGTGACCAAGGGATAGGCTCCGGCCGACTCCACGACGATATCAAAGGTCGCCGCGCTGCCTGGTCCGACCACATAGGTCTGTACTCCCGTCAGCTTATTAGCCGGATTGCCGCTCTCATAGACGTTGTCCCAGATCTCACCGATCGGGTGAAACGCGGAGAACTCGTTCGGACCCGCGTTCACGAAGTAAATCCGCACGCGTTCGCCGGGCTTCGCGTCCAGCTTGCCGCCGCCGGAGACGAACGGGTGATATTTGAAGATGCCGCCATTGAACATCACGCCATCAAACTTCCGGTCGAACATGGCCTGCACATCGTTGGGGTTCTTGAAGTATTCCGATTGTACGAGCACGTACTCCCGGTCGGCCTTCGGCCAGGCCTTTCCATCTTTCGGGTCCACGATGATGGCGCCGAACATCCCGCGCGCGACGTGTTGAATCATCGGGGGCGCTCCGCAGTGATAAAAGAAAACTCCTGGTTTCTTGGCCACGAAGGTAAAGCTGATTGTTTCACCGGTGTTGATCGCCCGATAGTTCTTAAGAAAGTCGATTTCTGCGGCATGAAAGTCCATGGCGTGCGGATTCTTATTCGTGGCAGGATTGGTCAGCGTGAAATTGATGGTGTCGCCTTCCGTCACGCGGACGACCGGGCCGGGGACGGTGCCGTTGAAGGTCCAGGCTGCGTACTTCTCGCCGCCTCCGTCGATGACGACGTCGGTTTCAACTGCAGTCATCGACACGTCATGGACCTTGGCAAGAGCCGGTGCGGATGGCGTGCCAAGACTCGTGATCAGTAATGCTCCCAGCCCTGCTGTAAGGGCGAAGAACCTGCGTGAGCGAATGGTAGACATAAACAACATCCTCCTCCTGATTATGTTAATCGCGTACCAATATGAGCAAGAATCACCGATAAGCCGACCGGAAGGGGCTGGTTCGGGTGATGACTGTACGCAGGATAACGGAAGGGGAGCAATAAAAATATGACGAACGTCATGTTTTTGGGGAAAAGTTGAAAAGGGGGACCGGGGAAGGTTCAGGTTGATGCGAGAGCTTTGAGCCGGTCGAGGTTCAGAATCACCAGTCGGTTGGCGGTTCCGGAGACCAACTGGTCTCGCTTAAATCGGCTCATGATGCGAATCACCGTTTCTGTCGTGGCTCCGACCATGTGAGCCATATCTTGCCGTGTCAGCCGCACGGTCAATCTCAGGCCCTGTGCCTCCTTGACGCCGTTCCTCGTCCCGAGATCGACCAGCAAGGCGGCCAGCCGCTGGTCGGCCCGATCAAGCGCCAGCACCTTGTTGTGCTCCTGCGCCTCGTTGAGCCGGTTCCCAAGATACTTGATGACTTCCATCGCCGCATCAGGGTTTCGACGCAGCATGTCGAAGTAGGCTTTCTTGTGCATGCGAAGAATGCTCACGTCTCCCATCGGCTGCGCGCTTCCCGGATGGCAGGCGCCGTCGAAGGCCGCAGCGTCGCAGCAGAAGAGGTCTCCCGGCATGAGCATCTTCAGGGTGCATTCTTTTCCGTCCGGCGTGGACTTCACGCACTTGACGGTTCCTTCCTTCACGATGTGGAAGTATTCGGTGGGATCGCCTTCGCGAAAGATATAGTCGCCCTTGCCGTAGTGGGTTTCTGACAATTCCTGCAGGATGCGCTGGCGATCTCGCCTGCGGAAAAGGTTCAGGAGAGGAATGCGGTCGAGCAAATTGTCGGTGGGCGCGCCCGGCCGTTTACTTGGCGATTTGTTTAGCCGCTTCGACAATAGATCGTGCTCCGATGCCAAAGTGGTCGACGAGTTCGTCGGGTTTCCCGCTGTGGGGAACTGCGCGAACCGCGAGCTTGTGAACTCTGATGCCTTCCGTGCCAACGGCGCTGAGCACTGCGTCGCCGAGTCCGCCGTGCGCATAGTGGTCTTCGACTGTCAGGATCTGGCCTTTCGTGGCCCGCGCGCTGTCCAATAGAGTGGCCCGGTCAATCGGGACAATGCTGTAGAGGTCGATGACTCGCACGGCGATGCCGGCTGCTTTCAGTTGGTCGTGGGCTTTGAGCGCCTCGAAGAGCGTGATGCCGGCCGCAACAATCGTCAGGGCATCCGCCTGGCTTTGGCGAAGGATTTTCGAGCCGCCGATCGGGAACCGTTCTTCCGGTCCGTAGAGAACGGGGGATTTTGGACGTCCTGCCCGAAGATAGACCATCCCTTTGTGATTCGCGGCAGCTTCGACCAGATGGTACATGCACGTCGCGTCAGAAGGGTACAGCACGGTAATGCCCGGCTGTGCAGCCATCATCGCGATGTCTTCCAGTCCCATCTGCGAAGGGCCATCCTCTCCGATGCTGACACCGACATGTGTTCCCACGAGTTTAATGTTGGATTGGCTGATGGCGGCCATGCGAATAAAGTCGTAAGCCCGCGTAAAGAATGCCGCGAACGTGGCTGCAAACGGAATTTTCCCGCAGGCGGCAAGGCCGGCCGCGGCGCCAAGCATGTTCTGCTCCGCAATGAAGTTTTCGAAAAACCGGCTGGGAAACTTCTTGCCGAACTTGTCGGTGTAGGTGGAATTTTTCACGTCCGCATCGAGGCCTACGATCAATGGATTGACGGCGCCCAGCGCTTCAAGCGCCATCCCGAAGGCTTCACGAGTCGCGGCAGCCTCTCCCGGCTTGTAGGGCGAAGTAGGAAGCGGGCTGATGGTTGAAGGAGCGACGGAGGTCGCTGAAGGTTTTTGAATCGTCAGCGTGCTGCCGTTCGGTCTCAACTGCTTGGTCAGCTCATCGATCGCTTTCTGAGTCTCCGCACCTTGCGGGACCGGCTTTCCGTGCCAGCTGGGGTGGTCTTCCATGAAGGAGATTCCCTTGCCCTTGAATGTTTTAGCAAGGAGCACGGTCGGTATGTTCTTTGTGCGGGCCGCTTCATCGAACGCCGCGAGCAGGGCCGGGAGGTCGTGTCCGTCCACGACGATGGCATGCCAGCCGAAACCTGCCCAGCGTGCTCGATAGCCGTCCATGTCATGTTGCAACATGGTGGGATCGCTCTGGCCCAGTCGATTGACGTCGACAATGGCGCAGAGATTGTCGAGTCGATGTTGCCGAGCGACCTCCACCGCTTCCCAAACCGACCCTTCCACCGATTCGCCGTCGCCCATCAGGACATAAGTTCGGTGATCCAGCTTGTCGACGTATTTGGCGTTCAGCGCGATCCCGACACCGACAGGCAGCCCTTGGCCGAGCGAACCGGTGGCCATGTCGACGAAAGGTAAGCGTGGGGTCGGGTGGCCTTCGAGATCGGAGGTCAACGTCCGTAGTTTGAGTAGATCGCTTTTGGGAAACAGACCGGCTTCGGCCCAAGCGGCGTACAGCAGCGGGGCGGCATGGCCTTTCGAGAGGACAAACCGATCGCTGTTCGGGGCCTTAGGATTTTTCTGGTCGTAGCGCATGACAGAGAAAAAGAGGGCCGCCACGATATCGGCGGCGGAGCAGCAGCTGGAGGGATGGCCGCTTCCGGCCTCGCTCGTCGCGCGCACGCTTTCAATGCGCAAGTGAGCGGCTGTGTTGTGCAGTGCGGTCAATTGTTCGTGTGATAACGTCGAGCCAGCCATGCCCTCTCCTTTATGATGGAACAACATCGCCACAGACGCAGACGGTCTTCTGAGCAAGACCATAGTTCCAGGCGGCGGGGCCTGAAACTAGCAAACAGTGGGTGAGGGAGTCAATGAAGGCGCGGCCGATTGCAGTATGAGGCGTTCATGCAGGAAGGCGGATACCCTATACAGGATCAGTGACCGTTCTCACTTCGGCCGAGCAGGTACTTTCAAGGCCGTTATATGCGCTGACAGCAAAGAAGTATGTGGTATTCGGGGCAAGACCGGACACCGTAACAGCAGGTGATGATGAAAAGGTGCTTTGCTGGTATGCGCAGGATCCTGAGGAATTCGGCGACTGCGTGCCATAATGCACGATGTATCCGACCACGCTTGGGTCCGAAACGGGATCCCAGGCCAACGCTGCAGTCACTCCAGCTCCCGTAGACCCTCCAGACCCGCCACCTGAGGACCCGCCGGATGATCCTCCAGATGATCCGCCGGATGCAGGGTCAGCGTCTCCGCCTGCGCCACATCCAGCCAGCACCGGGAGAGTCAGTACCACCAAAAAGAGAGCCAGCATTCTGAATGCAGAAGGTCGTCGTGCAGGTTGGCTTATTCGCGATTGTGAGCAGAGTGTCTGCGAAGCAAGAACCATAAATCGTGGGCGCCCTTAGAAACTCGTTAGATGGAGCAGGCTTCGGGCTAAATACCGTTTGGTGTACAATCGGCAGGCCGAAACTCGACACATGTTCTAGCAATTGATGTGCCATAATGATCAAATTTAATAGTTCTGTAAAATCAATGTGTTGAAGTTGTACGCTCTATTGCCAGGCTGATTATGCCTGGTAGTGATGAAGGGGATCCCCTTCGCTAAGTTTCAGCAGAGAACAGTCGCGATGGAGAGCTGAGCGAGGATAGGGTTGCTGAATCAGACGTGGCAATCGACATTGAGTGCTAGGAAGACAGGCTGTTTTGGGGTCTGCCCGGATCTTCTCCTCATGATGGAGCAGGTCGGTCGCGGAAATACCGATACAGTAAATAGGCATTGAGCACGATGACAATTGCGAAGATGCTGTAAGTGGTGAAGGCCGTCGCCAGCTTCAATTCGACGAGAACTCTGGATAAGCCGAACGCGACGACCAAGCCATCAAAGGCCATGCAGATGCGCCGGAACGTTTCCGGATCCATCCATCGAATGAGATAGGCTCCAAGGGGAATGCCGAGCAAGACACTCGGGACAATGTAGGGAATGATCTCCATACTACCCGCGCTATAGAAGCCGATAAAGCCGTACGCGATGGCCGTCAGGCTGGATTCTGCCACACGAATTACACCGAGTGCCGCCCGGAAATCCTGCTTGGCGTAGCCTTGATTGTTAAACAGCAACGCCAGGGGCGGGCCTGAAATAGTCGTCACTGAATAGAGCGTTCCGATGCCCATGCCGAAGGGGATGGCGATGGCTTTCTCGGCTTGGATCGGTCTCCGGATGCCCGCCGCCTGAAGCAGGATCAAGGGTAGAAGAAAGAAATAGGTGACAAACTTGATCCAGGCCGGTTGAACAAGGAACAGAATATAGCTCCCGATGCCGATGCCGATTACCAGCCCGATCAGGATGGGAGCCACGCGCCACCAGATGTTCGGGATGCTTTTCCGATTGATAAAGAGGACGTAGCCGTTAATCACAAGCTCGACGAGCACGAGGGCCGGATTCAAGATCCGGTTCGTGTAAAACAGCAGCGCGACGGGAACCGTAATCGAGGAAAAGCCGTAGCCGAGCGCACCGTTCACGGTGGCGGCGATGAAGGTGATGAGCACGAGTACGGCGAGATCCATGGTTACCTGGCAGGTGAGTCGTTTGCGAAGTTTGCCAGCGTATAGTGATCCAAGATCCCCGCAATCGCATCACGCACAGTGCCCATCACAGATTGCACAGGGCATCGTGGTGTATCGGTATACGGGCAGTCGTGACATTTTTGATAGGCCGTCTTGCTGACGCATCCGATCGGAGCCAGCGGACCGTCCAAAATGCGAATGACCTGGCCGAGCGTGATATCGGCCGGAGGTTTGATGAGCGCATAGCCGCCTTTCTTGCCGCGTCGACTCGAGAGCAGGCCGGCGCGTTTGAGCGCGAGGAGAATTTGTTCGAGAAACTCGACCGGAATGCGCTGGCGGGCGGCAATTTCGTGGCGCTGCAACGTCGCTGTGCCATGGACTCGCGTCAGCTCGAGGAGAGCCCGAAGTCCATATTCACTCTTCTTGGAAAGCTTCATGGCTCAATCTAATATTCAAGTGAATTTATCAAGAATACAGACAATAGAGCAGTCTGTGTGATGCCGTCAAGCGGCGATACAAGTGATGGAGGAACGGCTCACGCGCGAAATCAATGTAGTGACCCGAATAAACGGGGAAGGAAGTTTGTGCAACTCCTTGATCTGAGAGGAGGTTTCTTGACAGTTTCGAGGTATTCCTGATAGCTTCTGGCTCACTTTTTTTAAGTCAGCATACGATTATCAAACGGCAACTGGACTATCCGTGACCTACCAGGAACTGATCCTCACATTGCACCGCTTTTGGGCTGAGCAAGGGTGCATTATTCATCAGCCCTATGATCTCGAAATGGGAGCAGGGACGTTTCACCCGGCCACCTTTCTCCGATCGCTTGGCCCTGAACCATGGCGGGCAGCATACCCGCAACCCTGCCGCCGTCCCACCGATGGTCGCTATGGGGAAAATCCCAATCGCATGCAGCATTACTATCAGTATCAAGTGGTCCTGAAACCTGCCCCCGACAATATTCAAGAGTTGTATTTGGAAAGTTTAGCCTGTCTGGGAATCAACCCGAAGCAGCACGATATCCGATTTATCCAGGACGATTGGGAATCGCCGACGCTCGGTGCTTGGGGGCTCGGCTGGGAAGTGCGGCTCGATGGAATGGAAATCACCCAGTTCACGTATTTCCAGGAAATCGGCGGGATCGAGCTCAGCCCAATTACAGGTGAAATCACCTATGGGACTGAACGCATTGCCATGTATTTGCAGCAAGTGAACAACGTGTTCGATCTCGCCTGGACCGATCAGATCACGTACGGCGACATCCATCACGAAACGGAAGTGCAGTTCTCGCGTTATAACTTCGAAGAAGGCGACGTCGGCATGCTGATGAACGCGTTCCAGGCCTACGAAGCCGAATGCAAGCGATTGCTCGCGCAGACCGACAAACGTCTGACGCTCCCGGCCTATGACTACTGCATCAAGTCCTCTCACGTGTTCAACTTGCTGGATGCCCGTGGAGCTATCAGTGTGGCGGAGCGAACGGGCTACATCGGCCGTGTCCGCGCGCTGGCCCGGCAATGTGCAGAACGCTACATCGACGAGCGTGCGGCCATGGGGCATCCCCTCATCGAGCGCAGCACGTCCGCAGTCGGAACTCGGAAAAAGGCCGGATCGGGTCGCAGATAACTCACCGCTCATGAAAAAAACACCAGCGAAGAAGTCCCGGCAGCAGCACGCGCGTCCGTTGAACAATGCAGAGCTGTTGCTGGAGATCGGCACGGAAGAATTGCCGTACGAGTTCATCGCGCCGGCGCTGGCTGCGCTTAAAGGCCACGCGGAAAATCTGTTCAGGGAAGCCCGGCTGACAGTTGGCTCAATCAATACGTATGGGACTCCTCGGCGGTTGGTTTTGGTTGTGGAGGAATTGGCCGCCCATCAAGCGACCGTCGTGAAAGAGGCGATGGGTCCTTCAAAGTCGGTGGCGTTCGATCAGGCCGGCCAGCCGACCAGGGCGGCGATCGGGTTCGCCGCCGGCCAGGGTGTGCCGGTGGAAAGCCTGCAAATCCGCCAAA
This sequence comes from uncultured Nitrospira sp., assembly GCA_964582865.1. GTDB lineage: Bacteria > Nitrospirota > Nitrospiria > Nitrospirales > Nitrospiraceae > Nitrospira_C. The sequence goes on from CAZOUA010000006.1 coordinate 34,612, forward strand.
CACCCAAGGGCGACTATCTCTTTGCCGTGAAGCAAGATGCCGGTCGTCCTGCCAAGGCGGTGTTGCTGGAATTGCTCCCGCAGCTTGTGGGGAAGCTGTCATTTCCGAAGGCCATGAAATGGAATGAAGCGGGCGTACGATTTGCCAGACCGGTACGGTGGCTTGTCGCCCTCTTTGCAGGCACGGTCGTGCCTGTCGACGTGGCGGGAATCAAGGCCGGCAATCGGACCTATGGTCATCGTGTGATGGGGACTGGAGCACCTATCGCCGTGCGTGATTATCAGAGTTACCGTCAGGGGCTCGAGAGGCAGGGGGTATTAGTCGAGCCGGACCGCCGCCGGGCCGCGATCGAGGAACAACTGGAACGCCTCTGCACCCGAGAGGGAGTCCGGTTGAATGTCGATGAATCGTTGTTGGATCAGGCCGTGTTTACCACAGAGTGGCCGTTCTCGGTGGCGGGCAGTTTCAAGGCCGACTATCTGGCGGTGCCGCCGGAGATTCTCATGACCTCGATGAAAGAGCATCAAGGATTTTTCTCGGTGCGCGACAAAAAAGCCGGTCGTCTCGCTGCGCATTTCATTGCCGTGGCGAATAATCAGCTCAAAGACATGTCGCTGATTCGAGCGGGCAACGAACGGGTGCTGGCCGCCAGGCTGGCCGATGCCAAGTTTTTCTTCGACGAAGATCGCAGGACGAGATTGGATGATCGGGTCAAGAAGTTGGGTGGCGTTACGTTCCATCAGAAACTCGGCACGATGGCGCAGAAGCAAGAGCGCATACGGACGCTGGCCAATTTTCTCGCCGCGCAGTTATCGCTTCCTCAGGAAGCCGGGCGGGCCTGCGATCGAGCTGCTGTCCTGTGCAAAGCCGATTTGCTGACCGGGATCGTGGGGGAGTTCCCCGAGTTGCAGGGCATCATGGGCGGTGAATATGCAAAGCATGAGGGAGAGCCGGAGGCGGTGAGCGAGGCCATTCGCGAACAATATCTTCCGCGGGCGCTCGAAGGAGAGTTGCCCACGTCGCTGTCGGGGCAAGTCCTTTCGATGGCGGACCGGTTCGATTCCATCGCCGCATTTTTCCACGTCGGAATGATGCCGACCGGGTCTGAGGATCCTTTTGCGCTGCGTCGCCATGCCACGGCGATCGTGCGGATTATCTTGGAAAGCAATCTGCGTCTCGATCTGGGGCCTGTCATCGATCAGGCCCGAGCGGCTGTACGCGACCAGGGATTTAAAGCCGCGCAGGATGCCGAGGCCCAGGGGAAGCGGCGCATCACGGAGTTCCTCTTCGAGCGCCTGCGTCATTATGGCCGAACCCTGCACGGTTTGCGTGACGATGTGATGGATGCGGTCCTGCGGTCGGCGTCGACATCGGCGGTTGATGTGGTCGACCTGCTCTTGAAAATGAAAGCCTTGCAGGCCGTCACGGCGAGACCGGAGTTCGATCCGTTGATCGTTGGATTTAAACGGGCCTCTCGCATCGTTGAAAAGGAACAGTGGGATCGGAAGCCGGTCGATCCGGCGCTGTTCAAGGATTCGGCTGAAACAGAACTGCATCGTCAGGTGGAAGCCTGTCGCAAAGATTTCGATCTTCAGATGGGAAAGGGGCGATATGACCATGCGCTGGATGCCTTGGTCCGGCTCAAGCCGGCCATCGATGCCTTTTTTACCGGTGTTATGGTGAATGCAGAAGAGGCCGTTCTTCGGAGCAATCGGCTCTCGCTGCTGAAAGACGTGGACGAGTTCTTTAAGTCATTCGCCGACTTCTCACGGATTGTGGTACAAGGGAGTTAAGCGGAGCATGTAGGCCGATGGCCCAAGGCGAACCATGTGCGGCGCAAGGGCAACCTGACGATGGGCGCGCGGCAAAGGTACGACGGTTTGCCATGCTCGTGACGGTCGGGATGATCATCCTGTGCAACATCCTGTTGCTGTTCGCGCTCTGGGCCAGCGGCATCAACCTAGATGAGCTGGCGAAAACTCCCGATCTGTTTAATTCTAAAGAAGACATTTGTTTGCGTTTGACCTGGCAGCGCGTGACAGGGGCCCCCGAGCCGGTGCGGCTCTGTTCGGAATGGATCAACCTGGCCGATCCGTCCGGCACGCCTCACCTGTTGTCGAAAGATATCAAGGTTCGGCAGGGGCCTGATGGCCGGTACTACTTCGATCACGGCATTCAGGCGGATTTTCGGTTGTTAGGGCTCGCGCTGTTCGTGGGGGCCGTTCTGTTTTTCGGAATGTGGGGACGGCGTTATCTTGTCGGCCGGTATCGGCTGCAGCTCGACATGGCAGCGCCCCGCAGTTCAATATATCTCCACTAAACGTGGAATAGAAGGAGAGGGCAGGCGTGGCAAAGAAATACGTCTACTACTTTGGTGACGGCAAGGCCGAAGGCACCTCGAACATGAAGGAGTTGCTCGGCGGCAAAGGGGCAGGGCTGGCGGAGATGACCAATCTGGGTATCTCGGTGCCCCCCGGTTTCACGATTTCGACGGAAGCCTGCGTCGAGTATTACAAGCTCGGCAAGAAATATCCTTCCGGGATGTGGGATGCCGCGTTGCAGTCGTTGAAACGTGTCGAACGTTCGATGGGCATGGGATTCGGGGATCCCGAGCGGCCGCTGCTCGTGTCCGTGCGTTCCGGTGCCCGCGCCTCGATGCCCGGCATGATGGACACGGTGTTGAACGTGGGCTTGACGACGAAGACCGTCGAAGGACTGGCCGCCAAGACGCGTAACGATCGGTTCGCCCAGGACAGCTACCGCCGATTCGTGTCAATGTTCGGCAGCATTGTGATGGGGGTTCCGCGCGAACACTTCGAAGCCATCTTGAAACATAAGAAGGCCGAAGTCGGTGTCACCCATGAAACGCATTTGGATGCCCGGCATCTGCGCGAATTGGTCGCGAGCTTCAAAGCCCTGGTGAAAGAAGAAACAAAGAAAGAGTTTCCCGACGAGCCGCTCGATCAATTGCGTCTCGCAATCAATGCCGTGTTCACGTCCTGGTTCGGCGCGCGGGCGATCACCTATCGGCGGCTCTACGGCATTCCGGATTCCTGGGGCACGGCGGTGAACGTAGTGGCGATGGTATTCGGCAACATGGGTGAGACAAGCGGCACCGGCGTGGCGTTCACCCGCAGTCCCAGCTCAGGCGACAAAGCGTTCTTTGGCGAATGTCTGATGAACGCGCAAGGTGAAGACGTCGTGGCTGGCATCAGGACTCCGCTGCCGGTGAGCGCGCTCGCGAAGAATGTGCCGGAAGCCTACAAGGAATTGGAGCACACCTATAAGAAGCTTGAAAAGCATTACCGCGACATGCTGGATCTGGAGTTTACGATCCAGGAGGGCAAGCTCTACATGCTGCAGACCCGTGTCGGGAAGCGCACCGGGATCGCGGCGGTCAAGATTGCGGCCGATATGGTGAAGGAAGGCCTCATTTCCAAGGCGGAAGCGGTCCAGCGGATCGGGCCCGATCAGCTGGCCCAATATCTCTACCCGATCTTCGATATGAAGGAAGAATCGAAAGCCAATCCGCTCGGCAAGGGCTTGCCGGCCGGTCCCGGAGCTGCGGCAGGAAAGATTGCGTTGACTCCCGACAAGGCGGTTGACATGAAGGCCACCGGTGCGCGCGTCGTGCTCGTGCGTCAAGAGACGAGTCCTGACGACATCCATGGGATGAATGCGGCGGCGGGATTCCTGACCGCCCGCGGGGGCATGACCTCGCATGCCGCGGTCGTGGCACGCCAGATGGGCAAAGTCTGCGTCGCGGGTTGTGAATCAGTCGAAGTCCTGGACAGTCAGACGGTCAAAATCGGCGCCAAAACCTTCAAGGAAGGCGATTACCTTTCGATCAACGGTTCAACCGGCAACGTGTACGAGGGAGACCTTCCTGTCGTCGAATCCGAGATCATTCAAGTGATTCAAGGTAAGCTCAATCCGAAGAAGTCGGACAAGTATCAACGATTCGCCACGATTTTGTCATGGGCCGACGGTTTCAGAAAACTGCGTGTGCGGGCGAATGCCGATGTGCCGGATCAGGCGAACATCGCGCGTGGGTTCGGCGCGGAAGGCATAGGTCTCTGCCGGACCGAGCACATGTTCTTTGCCGAGGATCGTATCCCGATCATGCAGAAAATGATTTTGGCGCGGACGAAAGAAGAGCGGGAGAAGTATCTCGATCAACTGCTGCCGCTTCAAAAGCAGGACTTCGTCGGGCTCTATCGGGAGATGAAGGGTTATCCGGTGACGATCCGGTTGCTCGATCCGCCGCTCCACGAGTTCCTGCCCAAGCGGGAAGAACTGATGGTCGAGATCGCGCAGCTGGAATTGACCGGTCGGGACGGCGCCAAGCTGGAAGAAAAGCGCCGGCTGCTGGCCCGCGTCGAAGAGTTGCACGAGTTCAATCCCATGCTCGGGTTGCGCGGCTGCCGGCTCGGCATCACGATGCCGGAGATCACCAAGATGCAGGCGCGTGCCATTATGGAAGCGGCCTGCGAAGTCGCCAAAGAGGGGACGAAGATCGTTCCGGAGATCATGATTCCGCTCGTGGGCATGGTTTCTGAAATGAAGGCGCAAAAGGACTTGGTCCGCGAAGCGGCCCAGGACACGATGAAGAAGCACAATGTTAAATTGTCCTATCTCGTCGGAACAATGATCGAGCTGCCGCGGGCCGCCGTGACCGCCGATCAAATCGCCAAAGAGGCCGAGTTCTTTTCGTTCGGCACGAACGATCTGACGCAAACGACATTTGGATTCTCGCGCGACGACGCGGCGAAGTTCATCGATTTCTACAGGACGACGAACATTATGGAGTCGGACCCGTTCGCGGTACTTGACCGCGAAGGCGTCGGGTCTTTGATGAAACAGGCCATTGCGGCCGGTCGGAAAATCAGGCCTGGGATCAAGCTGGGTATTTGCGGCGAGCATGGCGGCGATCCCAGCTCCGTGGAATTCTGTCACCAGCTGGGATTGGATTACGTCAGTTGTTCGCCCTACCGCGTAGCCATTGCCAGACTGGCGGCGGCCCATGCGGCGCTGGCGGAAGCTGATGCAAAACAGCCGGCTGGAAAACCGTCCGGATCGGCGTCCAAGCCGAAGCCGACCGCGCGGCGCGCACGCGCGGCGCGCAAGAGACGGTGACCACCCGCTCACAGAACCTTCGCTACATGACCCTGGCCCTCCACCTTGCGGCGAAGGGTCGGGGAACAGCCAGCCCGAATCCGATGGTCGGAGCCGTCGTGGTGAAGCAGGACCGGATCGTCGGGCAGGGCTACCACCACAGGCCGGGCCAACCCCACGCAGAAATTCTCGCGCTCAGGCAGGCCGGCCGTCGTGCCAAAGGCGCGACGCTCTATGTCACGCTCGAACCCTGCTGCCATTTGGCCAAACGTACGCCGCCTTGCGTGCCGGCGGTCGTGCAGTCGGGAGTCCGTCGAGTCGTTGTGGCGATGAGCGATCCGAATCCATCGGTGAAAGGGAGGGGAGCGGCCGCGCTGCGCCGTGCGGGCCTCTCGGTGACAATGGGTGTCGGCCGGCGAGAGGCTGAAGAGCTGAATAAATCCTACGGTCATTGGATCAAGACGAAGCAGCCCTATGTCATCCTCAAGGCCGGAATGACGCTCGACGGCCAGATCGCGACGGCGTCAGGGGAGTCGCGCTGGATCACCAGTCGACAGTCTCGGCAAGAGGTCCATCGGCTTCGCGCAGAGGTGGACGCGGTGCTGGTCGGGGTTGGAACGGTGTCGACCGACGATCCGTCGCTGACGGCGAGGAGCGGTGCACAGCTGAGGAAGTTGGCGCCGAGGCAGCCGCTGCGCGTGGTCGTCGACAGCAGGCTGCGAATTCCGTTGAACGCACAGATATTGTCGCATCAGACGGAAGCCAAGACGATCGTCGCGACAACCAGTTCCGCTCCGTCGGCTCGACGTGCGGCGATTCGCAGGCAAGGAATCGAGACAATCGTGCTTCCTCCCGTGCGGAGACGAGTGTCGCTGCCGGCGCTCTTCAGAGAGCTCGGGCGGCGGGGTGTGACCTCGGTCCTTGTCGAAGGCGGAAGCGAAATCAATGCGGCGATGCTGCAGGCCAAATTGGTTCACCGCCTTCGATTGTACCTGGCCCCGTCGCTCTTAGGCGGTAGAAACGCCAAAGGGGTGATCGGCGGGACGAGCCCCGTCCGGCTTGGGCAAGCCTTGAAGATCCGCCGCATGCACGTGCGGTCCGTGGGTGGCGATGTCGTGATCGAAGGGGATCTGTGATTTCCCTATTCTATGGGCTCCTGCTCATTGGGTCGCTGTCGATCGGCGCCGATCTCGGGATTGCAGAAACGCCGGCGTCGGTTCCTCACAATCTTGCCAGCCTGGTTTTCCAATATCTCGACACGATCGATAGTGCGGAAGCGGATCGACTGCTGGATGAGCTGCAAGCGCATCCCGAGGCCTCGATCGAGCGCGTGGCGCGTGTGATCCAAACCGAGCGGGTCTATTCGAGCCAGCCGATCGGCGCGCTTCCCGATGAACGCATCACGGTGCAGGGCCGTGCCTATCCGCTCGCGCTTTCTGTGCCGCTGACCTATCAGCCGTCGAAAGGGTATGGGCTTGTTGTCTGCCTGCACGGAGCCGGCTTTTCCGGCGACGCCTATCTGGAGCGGTGGCAATCCAGGTTGGGAGACGAGTATCTGCTGGCTTGTCCGACCTATGCGGCGGGGGCCTGGTTCACCAGGCACGCAGAAGATCTTGTGATTGCGACGATACAGCAGGTGAGCCGCCGGTATCATGTCGACCCGGATAGAATCTTTCTCACGGGCATGTCGAACGGCGGCATCGGGGCCTGGTTGATCGGTATGCACCATGCTCTGCTATTCGCGGGAATCGCGCCGATGGCCAGCGGGTTGGACGATGTCCTCATGCCGTTCCTCGCGAATCTCCGCAACACTCCGATCTACATCATTCACGGCGCAAAAGATCACGTGATGCCGGTCGAGCTGAGCCGGTCCATCTCCCGGGAACTCACGGCATTGGGGTATCCGCATGTCTACCGCGAACATCAGCGCGAACATCCGATGGCGGGCGGCCATTATTTCCCGCGGGAAGAGTTACCGGATCTTATCGCATGGTTTCAGGCGCAGCGACGGAATCCGTTTCCCTCGACCCTGCGGCTGGTTCGCGAGGCAAGTCATTTTCAGCCGTTCGGATGGGTTCGCATCGATGGGACCGACGAAATCGCGGCCTTTTCAGAAGATCTTGTCAACAAGCGCGACGCTCTGACGAAAAACAAACAGTATGCGAAGCTTGAGGCTTCGATCGCAGGCCCGAACCGAATCGAAGTCGAGACGAAACGGGTGCAGCGCTATAGTCTGTTTTTCAACGATCGGTTGATCGATCTCTCCAAGCCGGTGACGGTGGTGACGAATGGACAGGTCTCGTTCGAGGGAATGGTCGTGCCGTCGCTGGAGACGTTGTTGCGGCAGGCGAGGCTGAGGCAGGATCCTCAACAGCTCTATTCCGTCCACGTCAGAATTTCGGTCCAGAAGCAGGCTTCATGAGTGTGGAGCACCCGCTTGCTGGAATGAAGAACGCATGGGGCTGGGCCCTGCTCATCGGACTGAGCCTGGGGAGTCTTCCGAGTTCGGTGCAGGCGGAATCCTGTGCCCTGGCCGCGCAGCATGCCGGGATCACTTTCCCTGTCGAGCAGGTCGATCCTCAATGGACCTGCCGGCTGCAAGCCATTATCGGTAACTACTCGACGGCGAACAAAGTCGGCCCGGCTCGAACGGCGTTGTCCGAATCCATGTATCGATATCTGCTGGATCGCCCCCCGCTTGCGGCGGCGTTGATCAACCGGCTTGAGTTAGGTCCGTACAAAGCAGAACCACGGGGCCCTGGCCGTTATTGGGGCAATGATGGTGAGGGAGTTGAGGGAACGGTGGAACTGGTCTATCAGGATCGGACGTCACGGATTTACTATCTTGAGGGAAGGCACCACAGCCGGTTGCTTCCGAGCACGACTGGAAAAGCCGTGGTATTGCTCAGGATGAATCCGGTCAGCGAGGCAGGTGGAGCCGAAGCGATGGACAGCACGATGATTGCGTATCTGAAACTGGACAATCGCATTTTGTCTGGGCTGGTGTCCCTGCTTCGTCCACTGATCGGCGGGACCATCACGCGGAAACTCATGAAAGGCGTCGAGACGGTGAATCGCCTCGGGCTGGAGATGCGCCAACATCCTGACCGGGTGCTTGCCGAAGCGGCGAGTGCGCCGTCATTGCCGGATGACGAGGTCGCGTTCTTGAAGCTGACATTGACAGATGTCCAGCGTCCCGGCAATACCGTTCCCAAGAGCCCGTTGAGCAAATGACCTCCACGCGCAGCTTCACGCTGATCTGCACGGTCGGCATCTTCTGTTTTATCAGCTACAACATGGTACGCATGCCGGTCCTTGCGCTGTTTGCGGAATCGCTGGGCGCCGGGCCTGAACGCATCGGGCTCATCGTGTCGGTCTCGACCCTGACCGGAGTCTTCTTAAAACTGCCGTCCGGCGCCCTCTCCGACATTTACGGACGCCGATTCCTCCTGAAGATCGGCGTCGTGGCATTCGGGCTGCCGCCGTTTATTTATCCCTTCATAAGCGATCTCGACACGCTGACCGCGCTGCGGTTCTTTCATGGCCTGGCCACCGCGATCTTTGCCCCCAGCGCGCTGGCCACCGTGGCGGAGCTCTACCGGGAACGGCGCGGTGCAGCGCTGGGCACCTACACAGCCTGCACGCAGTCCGGCGCCCTGCTCGGCCCGTTCATCGGGGGCTATCTCATTTATGCGGCGGACTTTTCGACGGCGTTTGTGACCGCCGGTCTCTTCGGTTGTGTCGCAGTGGTGCTCTTCTACAGTCTCCATCTCGATGTTGTGACCCCGAACGTGAAGGAAAAAGGATTGGCTCCGCTCCTGGCGGACATGTGGAAAGGGTTTGTCGTGGTCGCGCGGAACCGGAAAGTCTTGATCACGAGCTCGACCGATGCCGCCAAGATGATCGCCAATGGAGCCTTGATGGCGTTTTTGCCGCTCTATGGCGTATCGGCCGGATTAAATCCCGGCGAAGTCGGCTTGTTGTTCACCGTGCAGGCCCTCACGTCGTTTGTCTCCAAGCCCATCATGGGGCGAGTATCCGACCAGATCGGCCGGCAACCGTTGATTGTAATCGGTTTGCTGATTTGCGCGGCGACATTCGTCTGCATTCCACATGTCTCTGTGTTTGCGGTCTTGCTGATGTTGTCGGCAGGTTTCGGATTCGGCGAAGCCGTCGTGTCGTCTTCATCCTCGGCGTTCGTGGCAGACAGCTCTGAGTTCAAGACACTGGGGGCGGGGATGGGTATGCAAGGGACGATCGGGGATATCGGCCACGCCAGCGGACCCTTGCTCGCGGGGATGTTGATCGAACGGATGAGTTACTCCAGTGCGTTTGCCATGATTGCCGGGATTCAACTGGCTGCGGCAGGGCTGTTCTGGCTGACCATGAGAAAGCAATAGGCGCGGTGCTATAATGGGCCGCCTATGAAAGCGATCGCGACCGAAAACATTGTGATCGGTGTGTTGGCGACCGTCGGCGTGGTCGTATTGCTCGTGCTGTTTGTCTACGTGGTCCGTCAAATTCTCAAGAAGGAGTCATAGCTGACAGCAGATGGCTGCGGGCTGAAAGCTGCTCTATGTTCACTGGAATTGTCGAAGAGATGGGCGCGATCACCTCACTGGACAAGACCCTCGCTGGAACGAGGATGACGATCCTTGCCTCGACGGTTTTGGGTGACCTCAAGATCGGCGACAGCGTCAGCATCAACGGCACCTGTTTGACGGTGGTGACCAAAGGCGAGCGCGATTTCACGGTGGAGATTTCTCCGGAAACCCTGTCGGTGACGACGCTCGGACAGCTGACGGCCGGTGCGCCGGTCAACCTGGAACGGGCGATGAAACTGAACGAGCGGATCGGCGGGCATCTAGTGGCGGGCCACGTGGACGGCGTGGGCACGATCCGGAACCGCCATCAAGAAGGCAACGCGATTTTCTTCACGATTGAGGCGCCGTCTGAAATTCTCCGCTATTGCGTCGCCAAGGGATCAATTACGGTCGATGGCATCAGCCTGACCATCAACGACGTGTCAGACCATTCCTTTTCGGTCGCGATCATTCCGCACACAGCCAAAGTGACGACGCTCGGCCTCAAGCAGGTCAACGATACGGTCAACCTCGAATCCGACCTCATCGGCAAATACGTCGAACGATTGCTCCAAGAACGCAGCCAGCTGCCAAAGACCACGCCCGTCATCGATAAGGATTATCTCCTCAAGCGCGGACTGATCTAACCCCAACCGAAACTCTGGTCTATCTGTACCCTCTCTGGGAATTCTGCCGCGGAGAATAGCCCTGCCGTAACGAGGCTTATGTGAAAATGATGTTGGCAAAGGCCAACGGAAAACTTCTTCTACGGTTGATTCTGCGCGGACGACCGGTAGGTGAAATAGAGGACGATACCTGCAAAGACGGACACGACGATTCCGATTCCCATCTGCACGCCAAAACTGATCGGACCGACGTAAATCTTGTAGAGTTGCAGCAGAAGGATCGGCAGGCCCACTGCCAAGGCGAGTGCGGCCATGTGGCGCCTCAAGTAAATCGGCTCGCCCGGTTTTCTGGGTCCCTTCATAGGTTCACAGGGCCAGGTGCTTGTTCCTGGCCCTTGTCGACGCTACTTCACGAGAAATGGTTTGGAGTCTTCACCCGAGGCTGTGGTGACGGTCACGATGGCGAGCCCTTTGCGGCCGCCTGCCGGCACCGTGGCGGTAATCGTGCTGTCGTTTTGCATGGCGAAGGTCGCGGCGTGGCCCGGGCCGAATGACACACCGCGCAGGCAGTCCGGTGAGCCGAACAGGGAGCCCTTGATGGTGACCTTGTCTCCCGGTTTTCCTTCATCCGGTACGAGCCGTTCGATTTTTGGCGCGGTTCCAAAGCAGGTCTTACCTTTGCCTGCGGTTTCTGCCGACTGAAACTTTGGTTTGGCTGTTTTGGATTGAGGGGCCTTGGCTTCAGGGGCCGCCTTCGGCTTTTTGGACGGCTTGTCCTTGTCTGCGGCAAATCCATCAGGAAGGCTTGCCGAAAGCACCAGGGCGACTGCTCCGATGAGTACCACCATCGCGTTCACCATGCCGGCCTCCTTTGCGCAGCGTCATCAACGCTGCATGATGCGGTTTACTGCGCTTATTCCTCGATCGTCGAGATGTCTCCCGGGTCTTGCCCAAGTTCCTTCGCTTTCAGTACCCGCCGCATGATTTTGCCCGAGCGTGTCTTAGGCAGCGAGGTCACAATGTCGATCTCGGAAGGCACGGCGATTTTCCCCAGCTCCTTTTTCACCTGATCTTTGATCGAGTGAATCAACTCGGGACTCTCTGTCTCTCCCTGCTTCAGGATAATGAAAGCCTTGATGGATTCGCCCACGGTCTTGTGCGGCTTGCCGATCACGGCGGCTTCCGCAACGGCATGGTGGCTCACCAGCGCGCTTTCGACTTCCGCCGTGCCGAGACGGTTGCCCGCGACCTTGATCACGTCGTCTGCACGGCCCATGAACCACATGTAGCCGTCGGCATCTTTGTGGCAGATGTCGCCGGCGGTGTAGCAGTTCGGAATCGTATTCCAATAGGTTTTGTAGCGTTCCGGATCTTTGTAGATCGTGCGCATCATCGAGGGCCAGGGTTTCTTGATGACCGCGAACCCCCCCTGATTGGCCGGCAGGCTGTTGCCTGCTCGATCGACGACATCGGCTTCGATGCCCAGGAAGGGTCTGGTGGCGGAGCCGGGTTTCAACGGCACGGTCGGGAGCGGCGTGATCAGGATCGAGCCGGTTTCCGTTTGCCACCAGGTGTCCATGATCGGCTTGTCTCCGCCTGCGGCGCGGTGAAACCATTCCCAGGCTTCCGGATTGATCGGTTCGCCGACGCTGCCGAGGATACGCAGGCTGGAGAGATCATATTTCTTGGGCCAGTCCTCGCCATGGCGCATGAGCAGACGAATCGCTGTCGGGGTCGTATAAAAGATGGATACACCGTAGCGTTGGATCAAATCCCACCAGCGTCCGGGGTTCGGATAATCCGGCTTTCCCTCGGCGGTTAAGATTGTCGCGCCGTTTAACAAGGGGCCATAGACGATATAGCTGTGACCGGTCACCCAGCCAGGATCAGCGACACAGAAATACACGTCGTCGTCCTTCATGTCAAAGACGTATTTGGTCGTTGCATAGGTGCCGACCATGTAGCCGCCATGGACGTGCACGACGCCCTTCGGCTTGCCGGTGGTGCCGGAGGTGTAGAGGATGTAAAGCGGTGCTTCCGCGTCGAGCTGTTCGGCCTCGCAGATCGATTTTTCGTTCTTGATCCAGTCCTGCCAGTCGATTTCCTTCGGCGAGTTGAGGGTGGGGCCCGGGTTCTGGCGGCGGACGACCACCACATGCTCTACGCTGGCGCAGGTTTTCAGGGCGTCATCGACGATGGGTTTCAAGTGAATGACTTTGCCGCGATCAAATCCGACGTCTGCCGTAATGACCAGCCTCGCTTCGGCGTCGTTGATGCGGCCGGCCAAAGCCGGTGCGCTGAACCCGGAATAGACGACGCTGTGTATGATGCCGAGCCTGGCGCAGGCGAGCATGGCAACGATCTGCTCGGGAATCTTCGGGAGATAGATCGTAACGCGATCGCCCTTCTTGATCCCGAGTTTCTTCAGCGCGTTCGCGCAGCGATTAACCTGACGGTACAGTTCCGCATACGTGAAGATGCGCTCCTGGTCGTTCTCGCCGACCCAGATGAGGGCCGCCTTGTTCTTGCGCCAGGTTTTGACGTGCCGGTCGAGGCAGTTGTAGGCGATGTTACAGGTGGCGCCGACGAACCATTTGGCCCAGGGGTAATTCCATTCTAAGACTTTGGTCCAGGGAGAAAACCAGTCCAGTTCCCTGGCCACCCCGCTCCAGAATGCTTCCGGATCGGCGATGGATTTCTTATATTCCGTTTCGTAGTCTTTAATATGGGCTGCTGATTTCGTTTTGTCGGAGGGTTGGTAGACACGGCTTTCTTTTAAAAGGGTCTCGATATTGTCGGTCATAGTGGACGCACTCCTCAAAACCAGTCGGTTGGCCCGTTGTCTGCTGGAAAGTGCCGCTATTATGGTGAAGCAATGGCAGCAGCGCAACCATACAATGGTACGGGAGCTCATGCAATTGCCTTTGGGAAAATGCCGTTTCTTGACAGCTATGCGGAGGCCAGAGTACGCTGAAATTATATAAACTTCTCTCGCCGGTCCTACATGATGACTCTGACCTCACCGTCCTCGTTTCGCACAAGGCTTCTTGTAATCCTCGTTGCTGTATTGTTGGGAGCGGGCAACACAGCGACGGCCTTGGCCCAATTGGGGAAACCCGAAGGACTCTACTATAAGTCCTGGGCCGTCGTAATCGGGGTGGAAAACTACCTGCTGGCTCCTCAAATTCCCGGTGTCATTGATGATGCGAAGGCGGTGGCACAGGCCTTCCGACAGCTTGGGTTCGATGAGGTCGTGGAACTCTACGACAAAGACGCCAGTTTCCGCCGCCTCCAACAAACCTTGATGGATTTTCTGCCGCGCAAAGTCGGCAGGCAGGATCGCCTGGTCATCTACTTCGCCGGCCACGCAGGCATCGTGCAGGACGGAGCGGGAAAAGAACTGGGCTATCTGGTGCCGTGGGATGCGCAGATTGCCAACGTGTCGAAATCAGTGACGTTTGAGCAGCTCAAGGAGTTCAGTCATCGAAATGCCGCTAAGCATACGCTCTTGTTGTTCGATGCGGCGGTTCGTGGATGGGAGGTCAGTGCGGCGCAGGCGCTCTCCCTCGAAGGTCGCAGTGCGCCGGAGGATGATACCGAAAAGCGCGCGGTGCAAGTGCTGACCGCCGGCGATAAGGGCGAATCGTTGAACCGAAAGCAGGGCCATAGCCTGTTTGTGCAGGCGCTGGTCAAAGGGTTGTCCGGCGAAGCAGATCTGGATCAGAACGGCTGGCTGATGGCGTCGGAGGTTGGACGGTTCGTCACGCAACTGGTTCGGACGGACACAAAGGGGGCGCAGCACCCGATCTTTTCACAGCTGGAAGGCGACGGGGATACCATCATGGTCGAAGGCCGGAAGGCAGCTTTCCGGCTCGGTGGAGAACCACAATCGCCGGCTGAACGGTTACAGGCTGCCAAAATGCACTATGAGCAGGCCTTTGCGCTGTTGCAAACCGGGAAGGCCCCGGATGAAGCCCTGGAACGACTGAACAAGGCTTTGGAATATGATCCTACGTTCGGGGACGCCTATGTGCTCAAGAGCTATGTGCGGCTGGAAGTTTTGCCGAACCTGGATGAAGCGCTCGCGGCCGCAATGGCCGCCGTGAAATATGCGCCGAAGAATCCGGATTCGCAGTATACCCTCGGGTTGATTTATGAGAAGCGGGGACAATATGCGGACGCAGAGCAGGCCATGCGCGAGGCGCTGCGCGTGAATCCCGGCTATGTCGATGTGTACTTTTCGCTCGGGACGCTGTACGCGGACGAGCTGAAAGACCAGAAGAAAGCGGTCGACGCGTTTGAGCGATACCTTGAATTGGGGGGCAACCATTCCCGCGCCCGTGAAGCCGTAGCGCAGTCGCGAGGCCCGGGGACAGCGCCGCCCCCGTCCAAGCCCTAATCCTTTCCGCCTCCCTTGAGATAGCCCAATCCGATTTTCAGCGCGCGCCTGGTAATTTCCGCCCAGCGAACCTGCGGATATTCTGCGAGCACGGCAGCGGCCTTCGGATCCTGTATGTCGAGGTTAAGAATCTTAATGATGCCGTCGTCGATTTGAACGTCAGCCACGTGGTTTCTCCTTCGGTAAAAGTAGGGACAGTCAACCATCAGCAGGCTGTTGCGTTGACTGGATCAGGGGTGCATGTTAGCATGAATTCATTCGATTTCTCGAACGCTTCTGCCGCCATCATAAGACCGCGGGCGAGGAGAAGTCGCAGAAATTTTTAAGGAGGACGTCGCATGAACCAGCCACAAGGATTGTTGGCAAGAGTGACCAGTGGTGGGATCGCCCTGTTGTTGTTGATCGGGCTTGTTGCGTGCGGTGGTCCTCCGAAGTGGGTGAAGCAGGGGTCCGGCGCGTTCAATGACAAGGACAGCAAGGCCTTTTATGGCGTCGGGTCTGTCGTCGGCGTGAAGAATGAACCGCTGGCATGGGATACGGCTGAAAACCGTGCGCGTGCAGAAATCGCCAAGACCTTCGAGACCTACACCGGATATCTCATGAGAGATTATGCCGCCTCGACGACGGCGGGTGATTTTACCCGCAACACGGAAGAACAGAACGTCGAGCGGGCCATCAAGACCGTCACGACCGCGACGCTCAGCGGCGTACGCCCCATCGAACGGTACAAAGATGAAAAAACCGGCACCTATTATGTGCTGACCAAGCTGAACCTTGAAGAGATGAAGAACAATCTCGAGCAGGCCAAAGAGCTTAACTCGCAGGTCCGGGATTTCGTCCGCAAGAACGCCGACAAACTCTTCGACCGTCTCGAAAAGGAAGAGGACAAGCGCGCCAATCGCTAACGGGGAATGTGCGGAGCAAGGAGCACACGATGAATGGTTCGGGGGTACGCGGGTGGTTTCGTATGTGCGTGGCCATGGTCCTTGGTTTGGCGGTCGCTGGATTGACCGGTTGTGCGCAGGAAACCAAAGTCACCCGCGTGGATTCCGGTGTGGTTACCGATCTGAGCGGCCGGTGGAACGATACCGATTCACGAATGGTGGCGGAAGCGATGGTGAAAGAAGCGCTGGAGTATCCCTGGTTGAACAACTTCAGTCAATCGAAACGCCGCCAGCCGGTCGTCGTCGTCGGAACCGTGCTCAACAACAGCCATGAACACATCAATGTCCAGACGTTTGTGACGGATCTGGAGCGGGAGCTGACGAATTCCCAGAAGGTCACTTTCGTGGCCGGCAAGAACGAGCGCGAGGAGGTTCGCACCGAGCGCAAGGAACAGGCGATGTACTCCAGAGAAGATACTCAGAAAGCGCCGGGCAAAGAGATCGGCGCCGATTACATGATGAAGGGTACGATTGCGACGATTCTGGACGAAGCCGATGGGACCAAAGCCATGTTCTATCAGGTCGATCTGCAGATGATCGATCTGGAAAGCAATGCCAAAGTCTGGTTCGGCCAGAAAAAGATCAAGAAAGTCGTCGAGAAGAAACGGTCAATTTTTTAGGCTCCACGAGCTCCGTTGAGCCCTTTCGTCTCACGCCCCACCGCGCAGGCTCCGATACGGTGGGGCGTTTGTTGTTTCATGCAGTACGGTTTGGCTGCGCTCCTCGTGTTTTTCCTCTCAGGCTGCGGCCCATCAGTCAGCCGGTATCTCCTCGTCGACGATAGTCTTCGCACGCAGAACTTCCAGCAGGCGGATGCCATCATCCAAAAGGCGGAGAAAGAGTACGGAACAAAAAGCCGTGTGCTCTACGGAATGGACCGCGGAATGACGCTGCAGCTTGCCGGCGAATACCAACAAAGCAATGCGGTCCTGGAGGAGGCGGAAGAGGAAGTCGATCGCCTCTATACAAAGGTCGTCAGAACTGAAACGCTGGCGTTCATGACGAACGACAACGCACTCCCATACGAAGGCGATCCCTACGAGCAGGTCATGATCAATGTGCTGAAGGCGTTGAACTATGCGTCCTTGAATCAATGGCAGGATGCACTGGTGGAAGCGCGCCGCATCGATCATCGCCTGAACGTACTTTTCGATCGCGTGCAGGACGCAGGGGCCTACCGGGATGATGGGTTCGCGCGGTATCTGACCGGTATTCTGTATGAAAGCGTAGGGGATGTGAACAACGCGTTCATCGCCTATCGCAAAGCCTACGAGATTTTTGAGTCGACGCGTGCCTGGTCTCGAACAGGGGTGCCGGCGCAATTACGGGCCGATCTGCTGCGGACGGCCGATGCGTTGCATTTGAATCAGGAATTCATGGAGTATCAACGTCTCTTTCCCGATACAGCCTGGCAAAGCCTGCAAGTGCAACAACAGCTCGCTCAGGTGATTGTGATCAGTTATAATGGGCGCGCGCCACGCAAGGAGGACCAGTTTCTTGACCTGCCGATCAGCATGGATGCGCTCCAATTGGTGCTTCTCAACAGGGGATTCTCGCAATCGAATCGTCAACAACATCGCGCAACCGACAGCGTACTCTATGGGCTCAATGGCCGGGTGGTCCGGGTGGCGTTGCCCAGGCTCATTCACCAGCGGACCCAGATTCCTGTCGACACGCTCACCTTGCTTCCTGAGGGGGGAACTCCGGTCACGATGCGGACAGAGCCGGTGCAGAGTGTGACGGCTCTGGCCGATAAGGCGTTGTCGGAGCGCATGACTGCCATAACGGTGAAAGCGCTGGCTCGGGCCGCGACAAAATTCACCCTCGCCGAAGGGGCGACGAGAGGCGCACAGCAGGCAGCAGGGAGAGATGCGGCGCCTTGGGTGGGTCTCATCGTCGGACTGTTGACGAAAGGACTGGCGGTGGCTTCGGAAGAAGCGGACAAGCGAAGCTGGCGTACACTCCCGGACGAAATTCATCTCGTACGGGCCTGGGTGAGTCCGGGCCAGTATCATGTCCAGGAGGCTCCGGCGAGCGGAGGACATCCACCGGGCGTGGCTGTTCCATCAGGGCGAGTGCTTTCGCTGCGCGCAGGCGAGACAACCGTCGTCATCCAACGGGTGATTCAATGAATAAGATATGGGGCCGTGCTGTGGCATGCGTCTTTGGTGCGGCTCTGCTGGCCGGATGTTCATGGCTCGGAGGGCACGCGAAGCCTGCCTGGATCGATGGCGTCACTCCGGACTATCCACCGGCACAATATCTCACCGGAGCGGGGCAAGGAGACAATCGAGCGGTGGCCGAAGATCAGGCCTATGCGTCGGTCGCTCGAATCTTCAAGGCCGAGGTGTCCGCCCAGTCGAAGGATTGGGAATCCTACTTGGTCGTCGAGCAACGGGGTCAGAGTCGTGATGAACGGCGCCTGACGCTGGATCACCTGACAAGAGTATCGACAGACAAGGTGTTGGAGAACGTCAAGATCCTCGACCGCTGGTACGATCCCAAGAAAGGGCTCCATTACGCCCTGGCCGGCATGCATCGCGCTCAGGCTGAAGCGGCGTTTGTGGATCGGATCGCAACGTTGGATCGTTCCGTTCAGTCGGACGTCGAAGATGCTCGCCGTTCGACCGAGAAACTGGCAAAGGTGAGAGGGCTCAGGCGAGCCGTGCACGATCTGGTGTTGCGTGAGACGTACAATGCGGATCTTCGTGTGATCAGGTCGAGCGGTCAGGGGATTGCGCCCGGGTATCGAGTTCAGGAGTTGACGCAGGAATTGGAGGAGTTTCTCTCCTCGAATCTTGTGTTGACGGTTATGGTGACAGGCGATCAGGTCGAACCGGTTCAGCGAGCCCTGACGGAAGGGTTGATCAAAGAAGGGCTGCAGGTTGCCAGCCGTGCGGCGGAAGCCGGGTCTCAGCCTGGCGAGAGAGGGGCCCGTTCCGCTCCGGAGTTATTGGTGCGAGGGATGGTGCGTGTCTGGCCCATCGATGTTCGAGATCCCCAATTCACCTATGTCCGCTGGTGCAGTGACTTTGAAGTGATCGACCTCACCACGCAGCGGGTGGTCGGGGCCCTGTCCAAAGGCGGAAAAGAAGGGCATCTATCGGAACGAGAAGCGACGGCAAAGGTTGTGCGCGTGATGCAGCAGGACATGTCGACGGAGGTCGCCAAAGCGATTGCCGCGCATGTGTACGGAGAGACGGAACTTCCGGCTCAGGCGATCCGGCCCGCGGGCTGTCCACGGGAGGGATCGGGATCGAAGCCGGGCATGGCAACTCACTAAAAACTGAGGGGGAAATCGCGTATGGGTAGACCGAGTCAGGGTGGACGAGCGCCGAGGAGCCGCGGTCGCGGGCTCACAGCGACGCAACAGCGTGTCCCGAGCCGGTTGGCGAAACGACGGTTGGGAGAACGCCTGAAAAGCGATACGGCGGCGTTCAACAAAGGCAATCTTGCGGAGAAGCTTCGCAAGGAGGGGTATGAAGAAGTCCCGTTGGATGAGCTTCAAGACCGGCTCTCAAAAATGCCCGGGCCCCTGGCCGCGGTCATTTTGAAAGGGAGGGCCTGATCCATGCCGTATTACTATTTCGATTCCACGGCTCTCGTGAAACGCTACAGCATGGAACGCGGCACCCGGATCGTCAATAAGCTGATGGTCAAGCGTGGCAAGGTCGCCATCCTTCCGACGTGGACCGTGACCGAGTTGTACTCGGCCTTTTCCAACCGGGCCCAGCAGGGCGAGCTGACCCGCGACGACTGTTATTCGGTCATCCACAAGTTCGAGCGGGAATCAATCGAAGGCCTGTTCCAATTCATTGCGCCCACCATGCAAACGTATCTCGCGACCAAAGAGCTGGTGATGGAATATCCGGCCCTGCGGACATTGCAAGTGATGCATCTGGCGCTGGCGTTGGAGTTGAAACCGCTTCGATTGACGGTCGTCAGTGCCGACGTTCCGCTGTTGACCGCGAGCAAGACCGCCGGGCTGCATATCATCAATCCGGAAGAGGATTGACCGTGGAAGCGCCGGGAGCTGGGCGCTGATAACGAGGGCGTACGGTGATCACGGGCACTGGTAGTCGGTAATCATGGAAGCGACGACGATCACCCAATCGTCGGCGCTCTCGCGCAGCCGTTTGGCGCGTTCGACGAGGGGAGCCGGCGGAGGCGTTTCCTGCGCAAGATCAGCGAGGGCGTGCTGTACGCTTCCGTGAGCCAGGGCCAGGCTTCCGCAGACGCCCGATGAAGCGGGGAGCTGTCCTCCTGCACGTCGGAACAAGGCCATCGCCCGGTAACCATGTTCCTGTGAGCGAAACAGCGATTCGGCTCCACGATATAACCGGACGGCGGCTGCCTCGTCCTTACTCAACAGGCCAAGCCGTTTGGCCATAAGCGCCGCGCGGCCCATGTTCATGGCCGCGCCTTCAGGGTCGTCGTTCCCGATCGCCTCCTCAGCCTTGACCCGCAGCCGGTCCATTTCCGCCGCGTCACCGATCACCTGGGAGAGGCCAGGTCCCGCCATAAGGGCGACGAATCCCGCGCACACAAAGACGCATACCAGCCGCCGGATGTGAATGAGGTGCTCGGTCATAGGCCTCAATTGATCTGATCGAATCCGTCGAGTTGTTTGATGCTGTAGTTCACGGCTTCCCACAGCTTCCCCTCCTGGGAGCCTCGATCGGTTCGAACGCTTCGTAACGAGCGCTGGAGTGCGGCAAGCGGTTCGTAGGCCCGCCGGTCCGGGAGTTGCCCCAACGCCCACACGACTTCTGTTTTCAACACGAGATCGTCGGTGCTGAGCGCTTCGAGCAGCGGAGGAATGATGGAGGCATCGCCGTGCAGTGCGCCGACTTTTCCCAGCGCTTTCGCGGCAGCAACTTTTTGATCCGGCGGACTGGATTTCAGCATGGCCACCAGTGAGGCGATGCTCTCTCGATGGCCGATATTGCCCAGCGCGATGGCCGCGGCTTTCGAGACCTCCGGATTCGCATCCGTGAGCGCGGTTTGGAGCTGGGGAACGGCTTGAGCGGAGAACATCTCGCCCAGGGCGTGAATGACGCGGACTTTCCGTGCCGGAGGCAGATTGCCCTGCGCCAAGATCTTCAAGAGGCGTCCATCCTGTCCCCAATCCGCTGTCACGAAAACGGGGAAGTCGTATTCCTCCAGCCGTTGTTTCAAATGGTTGAGCGCGTAAAGTCCCGGGTCGGGGGCGTTAGCCTGGACGGCAGCGGCGATGGCATCGGCAAATTCCGCCCGAACCTCTTTTTTCCATTGTGTGCTTCTTCCGTCCAGGAGATAGGTGAGCTGGCATGCCGGCCCCTTCCATGTCCGCATCGGCGAGTCCGGCAGATCGGCATCTCCTCCGGATGCCATGGTGCCTTCCCACACTTTGCGCTGCTCGCATTTCACCTTGAAGACCACATCATAGGGTTGCGCCTGGTCGGCGACGATGGTGTAGCCCAGCTCGCCGAGCCGTTTGGCCGTAAGATCCCGGAAAGGCCCGCCATCGACCAGCCCTCGCTCCGTTAAGGTCAGGACATCGAGCAGGATGCGGTCGATCTTTTGAAGTTGCTGTTTCTGTTCTACGGTCAGCGCTTCCCGGCGACCCCAACTAGGCGAGACGAGCACGAGAGAGATGAGCAGACAGCCGATGGCGATTCGTACCGGCAACATAGACGCTTCACTGTACCGAACGGACGGTAAACCTTGCAAGTTGCAAGGTCCGCGAATCGGCCATTATAATCGCCGCATGTTGCACGGTCGGCGGCTCGCCCGTATTGGCATGGGAACAGGCGGCCTGCAATCAGCGTCGATGTCGGCATGAGGCAGGCACTGCCTGTCGGACTGACAACCTAAGAAGGAGGGGGTTACCGTGCAGTACTGGGTGAAAGTCGTGTTTGTGGACAATCAGGAGCTCATGGTCAAGGATGCGATCAGACATACGATCAGCGACGACATGGAAGTATTGGAGGTCGATACGGCGAAAGAAGTGTTCATCATTCCGATGAAACAGTTGAAGTACCTTGCCTGCGACGCCACGGTGTTTGCCTCAAAGAAGCCCGGCTGAGCCCTCTCGACCGCGATCGTTGTTCCGGATAGACAACGAATTTTCAGGCCATCCCTTCGAGGAGCGCCAGCACAGCTTCGTTCCAGCCCGCCGGTCCTATTCCGGGCGCCCGAATCATTCCTGGAAAATGAATATCAGGGTCGTACGACCCGTCGGATTTCTGCACGAGGATCGGGTGATCGACGACGGCCAACAAAGGGGCGTCGTTGATACTGTCCCCGATTCCCACGCTCTCGATGCGCTCCGGCAGGTCGAGCAACCGCTGCTGCCGGTGGTAACAGCGGAGGAGTAGTTCCGCCGCTTCTCCCTTGTCGTTCTCTCCCGTCAAGTGGAAGAGCCGTCCTCCCTTGGTCCATCGAAGGCCGCGCATGACGATTTGCCGGCAGACTTCTTCGATCAGGGTCGATGGGCCTTCGAGCAGGTAGGGTTCATCGTACTCGCGCATTTTGGCGAGCACCGCCTCGGTGCGCGAGAGGCTGGTCAGATGCATGATGTCATCGACACTCATATCGCCGAATCCAATCAAAGGGGTCTCCACCGTATCTTCGATTTGTTTCAATACGTCGCGAAGCATGTAATAGGGGAGGCCCAGTTCGATGACATCATAGGAGGATTTGGTCCGCGCGCGCTCGATGGGGAAGTCGAAATGATTGTGAGGGACGAAAACCGCGGCGCCGTTCTCGACGATGAAGGGCTCATGATGGTTCAAGCGGCGTCGAAGCGGCTCCATTTCCGCTCGGGTTTTGCTCGACACCAGAATCAGCGGTGTGCGGTACGCCCGGAGCGCCTCGAGCGCCGGTTCCGCCGCTGCAAAAGAGTAGGTTTCTGCGTCCAGCAGTGTGCCGTCCAAATCCGTAAACACGACGTAGCGGGTCATGCCACGATCCGGCATGCGATCTCCTGCGGGAAGGCCGGTCTTGTCTGCCATGGGGGTGATCGACTCCATGATGTTTACCAATGCCGCAAATCGTCCGTCTCGCTCGCGTGCTGGCGTCTGATCATCCGGCGCTCGAGAAAATCCTTGGCCAGGTCCGTAGCGCCGAGACCGAACGCGATGGCTGCGGCTAAGACAAGGCCTCCCCACGTAATGCCGAATCCCACCACCACGATGTGTTGAGCGATGCCCAACTGTTCGAGCGCCATCGCTCCCGCCAGCAATTGAAGGCCCCAGCGAGAACAATTGGCGATCAGTCGCGCCGGCGGAAGTCCCGCATTGACGGCGGCGATCAAAATAGCTTGCGATGCAAAGTTCGAACAGACGTAGCCGGCCAACACGATGACGCCTGCCGTGACGAGATGAGGCACGTACGCGAGCAATGATTGGGCAAATTGGTTGATCGGCGCGAGGTTAAGGGCGCCAAGGGCGGCGGCAGAGGCGACCAGGACGACCGCCCAATAGAGAGTTCGCCCGATGAGTCGGGAGGGATCCGTCTTGATCCCGGCTCGCAGGAGCGCCGTCGTTGTGCCCAAACGGTTGCTGAGGTGATCAAATCCAATGACGCGGAGAACGCGCTCTACGGAAACGCTCAGCAGCCATGCGGTCAGGACCCCGCCGAGTAGCAGAATACCCATGGCGAACACATTCGGCAGAATCGCGAGTGCATGGCGACCGAGCAGTTGCAACGGTTCCATCAGGGCCTGTTCAAACAATTCGTTCATGACTGCCTCCTGCGTCGGTCACGGTTCGGGACCGCAGCCTCGGTGTTGCCGGCTGCGGTTCCAATTCCTCCCAACGCGCGAGTAAGTAGGGTTTGTTTCGCTCGAATGACTGACAGAGCGTTTCGATGGTCTGCTCGGCTTCGGCCGACGTCAGGCCCTGCGTGGCGAGAACAAATGATGCCGTCCGGCCCAGATACAGCGGCGTCAACGATTTGAGGAGGTGCTCACGCGGCAGGATCTGTTGATGGTAGGCGATTGCGGCATCGTAGACGATTTGGACCCAGAGCTCATCGGGGACGCGGGAATGCGTAGGAGCCCGTCGATTCAGGTCGTACAGTTGCTCAAACGTGTGATCGGCGAGAATCTGTTTCCAGATCGCTTCGAGGTCCGCGAGCCCTTGCTGAAAGTGGGAGACCATGCTCTCGACATCCACGTTGACCGGTTCCACCCCCACCTCGTAGGGAAATCCGAACAGAGGAACCGGTTCCGAACTCCCGATGCCGGACCAGATGTTGGCATGCTGTTCCATCGAAGCGAAGAGCGAGCCGACGACCTGCCGCAGCATGCCGGAGAGATCGGCAGCGGGGTCTTTCGGATTATGAATTTTTGCCCCCAGAAAACTTTGGCAGACGCGCGCGCCGCTGGCGATGGCTTCGGTCGTCATCCAGATGTCGATGCCGAAACGGGCGACTTCGGATTCCCACACGTGTTGATCGAGATAATGCTTCGCCAATGCGCCGGAGAATCCGAATTCCCCGCCGATGGGTTGGCGGATCCGTTTTCCGTAGAGCGCTCTCGTGAGCGGATAGGCCAGGCTGTTGGTAATGGTTCCGTCGTACTTGTGACGCAGGTAGAAGGGCGCGACATAGTCGTAGCCTTGCTCAAGCAACGGACGCAGTAGCATGTCGATCCATTCCGGAGAGATGCTGCGCAAGTCGGCGTCGACGACGGCGCAGGCCTTGGCATTCAGTTGCCTGGCGATCTCGAAGATCGTCCGGAACGCGCTGCCTTTTCCCGGAATCCCATGATAGGGGGTCACGATGCGATGGAGCACGCTTTGCCGGTCGGCAATAAGCATATGGTGATGGTCGATGACCGTGCGTGCGACGATCGCAGTGGTTTCATCGGAGGATCCGCCGTCGGAGTTGACGAGGACGGCCCGTTCATCCGGAAAGTATTTGGCAAGACCGGCGCTCACGGCGCGGACGACATGTCCCACCGTGTCGGCATTGTTATAGCTGGGAATTCCGACGAGGATATCGGCTGAACCGATCTCACGCAGACGGGATTCAGTCGCGGGAGCGAGCGGAGTGTGGTTGGTGCTCATGGCGGCGTCCCGACCGGTGTGGAAGTAGGATCCCAGACATAGTCTGCTTCGACGGCTTCGGTCATCCGCTCGAAAATATCGGGGACGGCATGCGCAACGCGGCTCCAATTCGAGATCATGGGTACACCCAACGGATCCTCAAGAAACCCGTCGGTGGCCAACTTCATGCCCTTCAGGAAGACCTCGACCGCGGTGCGTTCTTCGTGACGATCGAAGGCCAGGCTGTTGATCGCGGCGTCGTTCTCGTACCGGCTGATGGCTTCCTGTGCTGCCTGCAGATACGTGGCACGCAGGGTCTTTAACATGCCGTCCGATAAGACCACCCCTTCGCTGGCCAGGTTGCGGAAGAGCGATTTGGTGATGTCGACGCACATCTTCAAGAGGCCGGCATCGGGATTTTCATTCGACAGCGCCTGATGTTTGTGGTCATAGGCATCTGCGATATCGGCCTGGCAGATGCGTCGCAACGCACAATTCCGATAGACTTCGGCGAGAACCCCGATCTCGAGTCCCCAATCTCCGGGAATGCGGTTGGTCCAGGCGAGGTCACGGACCATGGCGAATTCGCCCGCAAGCGGATAACGGAAACTATCGAGGAACGTGAGAAGCGGATGTGCGCCGACCAGCAGCTGAAGGCTGCGGATCAATGGCGTGATAAAGAGCCGCGTCACCCGTCCGTGGAGCCGGTCGGTGACGCGGCTGTAATAGCCTTTGCAGAATTCGTAGCCCAGGTTGGGGTTCGCGATCGGGTAGCAGAGTCGGGCAAGGTATTCCCGGTTGTAGCTGGTAATGTCGCAATCGTGAAGTGCGATGACCTGGCTCTGGTTTCTGGCCAGCACATACCCGAAAGCCATCCAGCAGCCGCGCCCCTTTCCTTGGAGACCGATGTCGAGATTCTTCTCCACGAGCAGATTGAGAATGGACTGGATGCGGGCTCCGTCGTTCCAGATCAGGCGGACACGTTGTGGGAGTTCGGAAAAGTACTGCTTCGCTAAGCGGAATTCCAGGGCTGAGGCTCGATCCAGAGAGATGACGATTTCGTTGAGATAGGACACTCCTTTGAGTGTCTCCACAATCCGTTTCAAGGCGGGACGGCCTAACTCCGCGTAGAGAGACGGCAGGACGAGGGCTATCGGATGGATGTTTCCGTAGCGGGACAGCTCTCGTTCCAACTCGTCGACGTTGGGGTCTCCAAGTCGATGGAGTACCGTCACCACACCATTTTGGTAGAAGTCCGACATAGGCGTCCTCCCGAAGGTGCAGGTGGCACGGGAAAAGTGCTTCCGCTATGCAGCTGGCGTGATCCTCGTTGCCAATGTGGTAAGGCTAGTCACGCACTATCCTTGCACGATAACCTTAGCCAAAGCCAATGTGCACAGCACATGCCACTGGGATTTCCGCAAAAATGAGCGTTTGAGAGTGACGAGGAATCGCCGAGATGAAGGGGTGATGGCGAAACCCTTCACCGAGTAAAGAGGACTGTGGATAAGTCGAGAGGCGCTAGAGACGGCCGGTAGACAACCGGTTTGCGAGACAATATGCCGGACGAACCATTCAGGGGAACGGTCTGTAGGATCGAGGAGTACGCTAAGAACATACATGTGGTTGGAATCAGCCAATGCTCCCCCAGTTCCATTCTGACAGGCTACACCCGTGATTATTCGTACGAGTTCACTGATCTCGATTCGTTCTTCCCGTCTGAGCAGGGAAGGTGTGAGTCACGTATCGATGATCCATCGGTTTCCAAACTCTCATCACGAGCAAACGAGCGGAGCCCTCTCGTCGTTTAGAACTGAATGCCGACCGTCGGGCCCGGCGTCACGTTGGTGTAGGTTCCGGATCCGTCGCGATGCTGTTCGAGGTTCCGGCGGACTTCCGGTTCTACCGTCTTGCTGCCTTCCGCTTGAGAATGGAGATCCACGATTTGATTTCGCAATCGACGCAGGCGTTCGTGAAGGATCTCGTCCTGCGCCGGAGCCGCCGCCTCGGCTTCGTTCAGCGCTGCCACGGCCTCCTTGTATCGCCCTTGTCGCGCATAGACCTGGGCGAGGGTATCCAACACATACGGTTGGAGCGGACCCCGCTGCGCCAGAGCCCGAAGCGCCAGCCGTTCGGCCTCCTGAAGATTCACTCCCCTGGCCAGATACAGCATGGCTAAGTTGTTGTTGGCGCCTGGGTGTTCAGGGGAGTTTGCCAGTGCTTGTTGATAGTATGTCTCTGATTCCTCGATTGCACCCTCGGCAAACGCGAGATTGCCCAACCCGATCAAGGCAGGGACGAATCCCGCTTCCCGCGTCAGAGCGGTATGATATTCATGGGCCGCGAGGTCGCGGTGCCCCTGGCCTTCATACGTCAAGCCCAGCATGACATGCTCCTCCGCGGTGAGGGGATCGTGGAGCGGGCGGATCTGGGGCAGATCGGAACAGGCAGGCAAGCCGGCTCCCATGACCACGATGCAGACGGCAATTAGAATGTTTCGTCCCATTTTCGTCCCTCCGATTCACTCATGCGCGCCGGCTCAATGTACCGGCGGTCGGATTCGTAGCATCCAGCGGCCGGTCTTCTCCCATTTGGCAAGAAACAGGGCATAGGGAACGAACACATCGCGGGCCGATCCTGAATGGACGTAGATCCCTTGTCGCTGCTCGTCATAACCTGTGACGACCACATAATGGCCTTGGGGGTAGATGGCCCAGCCGAGGTTCAGGAGGGCTACGACGGGACGGTCAGCCGCTAGCTCCGTTTTGATTTGTTCCAGTGTTCCACCCATGCCTTCAGCTTGAAGCCCTCGAGATTGGGCTGCCAGCAGAAGATCGATTGATAAGGTTCCCCGAATCCGTCGGATGTAGATCTCCTCTTTGAGGGTGCGAGGATCGCTGGAGATTCCCCAATAGGTCAGAAGGCTAGCCAGCGTCGCCGGACCGCATTGATCCGTATTATCAGGAAAAAATGGGACGACGAGATGGACGCGGTGCTTGGTGGAATCACTGGACACAGCCGGCTCTTGAATGGAGTCAGCCGTGATCCCGGCTTGGGTTCCGGCCGATTCTTGAACCGGGAACGTGGCGCAGCTGCTCAGGACGATCCATCCGATCACGACCAGCAACAAGGAAGGTATCCGTTGATTATTCATCTTCGTGAACCTGCCAAGAGAATTGTGCCTGCGGTTTATTTGTCCGAGTCGGCTTTGCTCACGATGATCCGGTGATTCAGCAGGTAGATCAAAATGACTGCAAGAATGGCAATGACCAACAGCGCAATGACGATTCCCAGGCCATCGCCCGCCGGTATGATGGCCTCGACATTTGTCGCTAATTGATGCAGTTGATCATCCGACAGTCCGGCCAATCTGATATTGATCTCCTCTGGAGTGAGCCCGAAGTCTGCCAGCCGCTGCCGGACGATTTTCGACTCCAGGACGGCTTGAATCTTCTGTAGATCCGCCATTCGATGCGAATCGAATGAGGACTCGGCCGCAGTCGGCAATGCCGGAGCCAGCATCGCCACAGTTTCTGGCGGATGCATTCCCATCGCGAAGGTCGTGATGACCAATATCCAGATCAGTGCACGCCCGATGACATGATGCCGCAGGATCGTCCTCATATCGTCCTTCCCCTCGATAGCCGTTCACTGCAGACTCGTGCGGTTGCGCACAGTGAAAGATTCAATGCGTCAACAGTTCTTTGACTAGCGGCCGGGCCGATCCGGTCTTACAGGACGGTCCGGCAGGCCAGACCGCTCGGAACGGTCCGGTCGATTGAGTTGTGCATCACGCGCCTGTTCACGACCCTGCGCGCCATGCTCACCGGCCGCCTGATCTGCGCGATCTAGGCCTCGCAGTTGGCCGCCCTTGTTGCTGTGCTGGTCTTTGTCGGTCGGAGTCGGCGGCGGAGTCGTAGGAGGGGCCGGAGGCGTCGACGGAATTTGTGCGATAGCCGCAGGACTGAGCGCGATCATGGCTGCGAATAGACTGATTGCCAGTTTGGGTTTCATGGTCACCAACCTCCTGCTGCATGTTGTGATGATGGCGTGTTCACGATCGATGACATGATGCGAACGAAGCTCATTGAGGCATGCGTCCTTCCGGGCCCCGTTGAGGAGCTGTCGGACCTGTGTTCGGCAAAGGCGGCGCGGCGCCGTTTTGCGGGATCTGCACCATGACGGACGTCGCATGCCCGTCCGACGTGACGTTGGCTTCAATCTTGTCGCCGACCTTGATCCTGTCTTCTAACTTGGTCTCGCCGTTCACGCGCAGGCGCACTTCATGGCCGCTGACATCCTTGACGAAGTAGAATTCGCCTTCGATCAGCTGGACATCTCCTTTGATCGTGTGTTCCGGTGAAGCCGCTTTGGAAGTAGAAGTGCCGGTTTGAGGGATGATGTCGACCGCATGACCGGGAGGGCTCATGCCCAAGCTCAACGTTGCAGCCATGACGAGAATATTCAGATGCTTCATGATGACACCTTCTTTCCAATCGTCGACTCTAAGAACACAACGGGACCGGCGTCTTCAGAATTTGATGTCGGCAGGTCCGGATCGCGATCCGCCCTGTCGCTTCATCAGGCGAACTCCATGCTCTCCTGGTCGATCAGCCGCGTGGCTCAGGCGATTCCTTGGAGCCCGGTGAAAGCTTCAGAATCTTCACAACCTTCCCGTCCAGATCCAGCTCGAGAGTGACTCGATCTCCCACCGTGACTCCCTTCATAATCTCAGGACTCACAACCGGCAAAGACAGCTTGTCTCCGCCACCGGCAGGCTTGACTGTGATGTTCAGACCGGTCGAGTCAACCGCCTCGATTGTGCTGCCGGTCAGCGTGGTGTCAACCATCAGCTGACCAGGAGCGGCTGAGACAAGTGTGCCGATAAGAGCCACTACGCTGATGATGGTTATTGCGACTGTTTTCATGCTGGGCCTCCTCTCTCTTTCTTGCTCTTTGCCTACTTCCTGGGGCGCCGTGCCCTGACGTCGTTGATCCGTCACAGGATCAGCACCCCGTTCATCTCATCTGTTGGCTCTTTCCGATCAACGCCGAACCCACCTCCTGACTACGCAAGAGGCTGGCCTAACGGCAAAGCCTGAGAAGGAAGAGGCAGTTTTAAAAAGCAATTTCAAATGGATAGCGAATCAAGAGAAGAGCTTCTGCACAGATGGAGAATAGAGGAGGCACGGGAACATTTTGTCTCATCAGATTCGTTGGATATCATGCGGAAAATGCTGATAGACAAGGCATAATTGGGGGAAGGACATATTGTCTCGGGCAGACAGTGTGCCTCTAAGGTCTACGGGATGAGATCACGACGTTCAGCAAAATGGCAATAAGCGCGCAAAACATTTACCGGGCATTGTCGTTCATGCCAAACACTGTTGCGACGAAGGGGACAAACCGTTCCTCCTTTCCGTCATTTCTTCTATCCGCGCGTTGATAAGTCCATGCGGGCAAGGTCTTTGCAGCCGTTTTCATCCATGAGTCTCTTGAAACCGATCAAACCGACCGGGCGATTAGCCCGGCTCGCCGACGCCATTTCTCGAATGCCTCCATAGGCAGTTTCAACTCCACACACGGTCGCCATTCCCTGTTGTCGTGGTCGTCGATGTTGCGTCCGAGCGCGACTGCCATGTTCATCTCGCGTTCGGAAGGAAAATGATGTTCAGGAGAAAACCTTATGAAGGAACAGATCTGGTTGCACGTCCGCGAGTGGGTCAAAGGAGGAAGGGAATCGCTGTATCACATCATCGTGGTGGCATTGAGTGCATGGGTCGCCCTGTCTCTTCCGCATGCGGCCGAGGTTGCTGCACGCGCCTTCGCAACGTACTGGCCTTTGGTCGAGGGGGATAACGTCGCCCTGGTGGCATTGGAAATTACGGTTGCCGTCCTGATCATGGCCTGCCTGAACTATCTCCGGAGGAGTATTCGAGACAGGAAACTCGCCGCGGTCGCGACGCGCGCCGGCCTCATGAATATGTTCTCCACCAGCGGGACTCTTGTCCAGAGGAAAATTCGAAAATTAAAGACGAACCAAGGTCGAGCCAAGCACATCATGATTCTCGGATCGACGGGCTACAACACATTCGTAGACCCGAACGGAGACCTCCATGCGGTAATCTGGAAATGCTTGGAAGCGAAGGTGATGTTGCTTAACCCGTTTAGTGAGGCCGCACGGGCCAGGGCAAGTGCGATTCTTGATCCCAGGATCACGCACGAGAGTGTGGCCGAACAAGTCGGGAGATCCATCGCGTTGTGCAAACAGCTTAGGGCAGGTCAGAAATCAGTTCGGCTGAAACTCTACTCGGACCCTCCGCATGTGAAATTGGCGATCTTGGGTGATGCGATCTGGTTGCAGCACTACCATACCGGACTGGATGTCCACACCATGCCCGAGTATCTGTTCAAGCAAAACCACAACGACTATGGCCTGTATACATTGTTCTATCAATACTTCACGAAGCGATGGGAAAGCTCCGAGATTCCTGAATACGATCTCGAAACGGATGAACTTGTTTATCGAGGGAGTAATGGCAATGAGATAAGAAGGGAATGGTTTCCTGTACCAACGGGCGTGTCGGCGACAGACATTTCTGCCGCCACAAATTTCCGGGATATGGGCTTGCAAGATCGCTGAACAGATCTACGGTTCCTTTACACGGAACTGTCATCATCTGTTCGCACAGCGCGATCGTCTTGGAGCAATCGGCGAGAATCAAGTCCTCGGCATGGCTGCCTGTCACCGGGCCGTTGCGGGACCGGGTCTCATCTTCATGTTGAACCTCCCGGCCTGGCGAGACTGCCGAATGCGGCGGGACTGGCCGCATTCAGGCGATCGAGACCCATCTGAGCTTGCACCACGTAATACCGGTAGGGGGGCTGCGGGAAGTTTGTGATGATCGCCTCAAACATTTCCCGCGCGAGGTTAAGGCGCCCTGTATCCTGCGCGATCTGGCCAGCACGAAGGGCACAGGCAGCGGCCATTGCGGCCGGATCGACCGACAGACGAACGATCGGCTCCGAGAGAACCGGTTCAATTTCCTCGGGCGGTATCGGATCTGCGGCGCGGGTGATCGTGTCTGCGGCACGGTTCAATCGTTGTGCATCTACACGTATCGCATCAAGGTCCTCGCTTCGGTGGCAGTGGGTATAGGTGTTCCAGATATCCATGAAACGGCCGTTGTCGGACAGCGACGGTCTTGTGGATGGCCTGCTCGTGTCGCATCCGCTGATGGCCGTCAGGAGGATCAGCGACTGTATGAGCCACCAGCGGTTCGTTTGACGCATAAAGAACCACCCCTTCTTTGACCGGTACGCACACGCTATCGCTCACGCATGAACCGACTGTTGAATCGCTGAGTTAAGGATTTCCAACAGCGTCGTGAAGTCACTTCCCTTCCGAATCCACGCAAAAGCCCCCCGCTCAATCGCCTCATGCGCCATGTCATTATGTTCTCCGGAGAAGACCACGACCGGGGTTCCAGGCCACCTCACGCAGCTGACCGATAAGAATTCCAATCCGTCCATCTTCGGCATGCGGTAGTCGGTCAGCACGACGTCGACCGAATGCTTCTCCATCTGCTCCAAGGCTTCCAGCCCGTTCTCAGCCCCGTACACCTGGTACCCGGCGCTGATGAGCTGAATGGAAAACAGGTACCGCAATTCGCGATCATCCTCGACCAGCAACACGCTTTTGTTGTGCCGTTCCATCGTCTCTCGTCCCCTTTCTACCCATCCGTTCGGCTTCTCCGGGATAACCGCCCCGGCTTTCCTGGCACGCACGCCCGCCAGCTTCGGGATGGGTGCGAACTGGTAAATGATTCATTCCACACTGAATGACACCGATGGTCTGAATAGGCCCTCCGGCTGGACCCATATTGAATCCGGTCGCCGGCCTGCACATGGTCGGATATTTCCCTGTCTCTTCCGACCCGACAAGAAAGGACAATGGAGCAACAGAGCAAAGAGTAGACCGGGGATATGAGAAGCCCGTCGATACGCCGAGATTCAACAGGAAATCAAATCGATCGATGACAGGAAGTCACCTTCATTGAGCCGTGGAGGACCGCGCCTGTCTAGGAACAAGTTGTCGTTGAAGCCGGTGGAGATCACCGGCAATGTGTGGACGAATGCGGGTTTTTGACCAGTGGAGACAAGTTGTCTCGCGCAGAACAGGTTGAGCCCCGCCCGGGTCAGCCTTGGCCGTACTGGCGGAGCTTGCGGAGCAGTGTCTTGCGGTGGATGCCAAGGATCGCGGCTGCCTGACCGTGGTCGTGATGATGGGCCTCCAGCACGCGTTGAATATAGTCCTTTTCCATGTCCTCAAGGGTGCCCCATCCGCGAGCCCGCGCATGGTCATGTGCCGTTGCCGTCCGGATGGCTTCGGGAAGATCTTCCGGAGTAATGACGGGATGGGGGGTCAAGGCAATGGCGCGCTCGATCACATGCTCGAGCTCGCGTACGTTTCCTGGCCACGAATAGCGTGTCAGCAAAGGAATGGTTTCCGGCGAGAGACCTGTTACCGGCTTCTCCTTCGTCCGGCCGAATTTGTCGACAAAATACCGGCTGAGAAGTGGAATGTCTTCAATCCGATTGCGCAGCGGCGGAAGGACAAGGGTAACCACCTCCAGCCGGTAAAACAGGTCCTCTCGAAATGTTCCGGCCTCGACGAGCGGTTTCAAGTCCTTTTTCGTCGCGGCGATGATTCTGACGTCAATGGGACGAGACGTCTCGCTCCCGACACGCCGGATCTCGCGCTCTTGAAGCGCACGGAGCAGCTTGCTTTGCATCACCTGAGAAATGTCCGCGATTTCGTCCAGGAAACAGGTGCCTTGATGCGCCTGTTCAAGCAGCCCCTTCTTGCTCGCGACGGCTCCGGTAAACGCGCCTCGCTCATGTCCGAAGAGCTCGGATTCGAGAAGCGATTCGGCCAGAGAACCGGTATCGATCGCCACGAACGGCCCGCTGCTTCTCGGGCTGTTCGCATGGATTGCGCGCGCGATCAGCTCTTTTCCGGTCCCGCTTTCTCCCTGAATCAAGACGGTACTGTCAGATCCCGCAACGCGGGCAACCAGTTTATACACCTCGACCATTCCGGGACTGCTGCCCACAAGGTTGTCGAACCGGTACCGCTCGCGCAGTTGCTCGCGTAACGAACGATTCTCTCCCACCAGCTTCTTGTGTTCGAGAGCCCGTCGAACCACCAGCCGAATGTCGTCTACGACGAACGGCTTGCTGAGATAGTCGAAGGCCCCGGCCTTGATGGCATCCACGGCCGTCTTGAGCGATCCGTAGGCGGTCAGCAAGATCACCAGAATATCCGGCGCTTTCTCGCGCACGGCGGCCAGCAAAGCCAGCCCGTCCATTCCCGGCATATGAATGTCCGTGATGACCAGGTCCGGCTGCCATTCGCCGAGTTGCCGCATCGCCGACTCCGCATCCTCGGCGGTCTCGACGTCGTACCCCTCCTTGGTCACGACCTCGCGCAGCAGGGCCAATGTCTCGATGTCGTCGTCCACTACCATCACGCGAGATTGTCGTTGCATTAACGCCTTCCTCCATCGGTTGGAAGCACGATTGTGAACCGGGCTCCATGCCCCGGCTCGCTCTCGACATTGATCTGTCCTCCATGCGCCCGTATGGTTTCCAGCGCGATCGCCAGGCCCAGTCCGGTACCGCGCCCCGACTTTTTCGTCGTGAAAAACGGCTGAAAGATCTGCGCAATTTGCTCCGCATCCATCCCGCAGCCTGTATCGGAAAACTCCACCTCCGCGAACGCTCGATGGTCCGGGTGCTTCAACTCGGGATGGGGGGATGTCCGCACCTTGAGGGTTCCGCCAGCCGGCATCGCATCGAGCGCGTTCTCGATGAGATTGATAAACACTTCCTGGAGTTGCTGGGTATCGGCGTCGACTTTCTCGACCTGCTGGCTCCACTCGGTGACGAGCGCGATGTGCCTGCGCTCGAGCTCCGGCTGGAGGAGCGCGATGCATTCCGCAACGCAGGCATTCAGATCGAGCGGCGCGCGAACCGGCTCCGGCCTCCTGGCATACAGCAACATGTCTTGGATAATTTTCGATGTTCGTTCGATCTGCGCTTCCACCGTCTGCAACCGCTGCCGCGACTCTGTGCTCAGGGTCGGATCTTCAGCCATGAGCTGGATATGACCGGACAGCGCCGTCAACGGCGTGCCGATCTTGTGTGCGACGGTCGCGGCCATCTGCCCGATCGCCGAGAGACGCTGCGCGCGTGCCGCATCGCGCTGTGCAACCGAGAGCAGCTCGTTCGTATGGGCGAGCGCCCTGTTCTTTTGCATCACTTCGGTGGTCGCCTCGATGACTTTAGACTGGAGGTTGTCGTTCATGGCCCGCAAGGATTCGGTCAGTTTGGCGTTGTCTTCGGTCGTTTCCCGGATGGTCTTCACCATGTCGTTGAATGTGCCGGCAAGTTCTCCCAGTTCATCCTGTTCGTCGACCGGCACGGCCGCGGTCATGGTTCCTCCGGAGACCGCCTCGATCGCGGACAGCACGCGTTGTACGGGACGATGGACCTTGAAGTAGAGAAACAGGTTGATGGCGACCACGATCGCCAGCCACGTCAGGAGTCGCCTGTTTCGCGAGGCGCGTTGCAAGGCGTCCAGGGCATCATCCATTTGCAGGGTGGAGAACTCGGCGTAGGTCACGCCGACGACGACGCCTTTCAAAAAGATCGGGGCGGCCAGGAACACGCGGTGAGTTTTTGGCCGATCCGCATAATCGATCAGCGGTCGCCGTTCCTCGCGCACCCGCTGAACGAGGTCGGGAGCCCCCTCTTGACGGGGCAACTCGGTGGGGCCGGCGCTGGCGATCGGTAGAGGGCTGTCTCCCGATTCAGTCGGGGACGCATAGAGCACGATGTTGAGCAGATCCGGCAGATTCGCCAGGATCTTCTCCAGCTCTTTGGTTCGCGCCTCCCGGTTCAACAGCTGAGCAAGACTGATCACGTTCTGATCAACGGATCGCCCGACGGCCAGTGCCGCCTCACGGACATTGTCTTCCACCGTTCTCTGAATCAAGCGGGCCTCAATCCATTCGGTCATCACTGCGGAGACCGTGAAGATGAAGACGATGATGGCCGTGATCTTGACCTGAAGACTCAGTTGGTGCCACCAGTTCAACATGGTTCCATGGTAGTCCCCCCGGTGTCCTTGTTCAATCCGATTTCGAGACAAGATGTCTGGGCCGGAATAACTTGTCTCTGATTTCGATGCGCATGCCTCTGCCAGTCACCTCTCTCTTGTACTGTTTGACGGGGTAAAACCGTGAATCTTCCGCAGCCTTACAGCCGCGAAAGGCAGGGGGAGACAAGGAGGTCTTTCTCAGGCATCCGGCTTGCTCAAACTGCTACGCATGGGGCTGATCGAACTTTAGGAGTGGCTCAACGTGGATGGCCGAATTCTTCTTGTCGAAGCCGATGCCGTGTTGGGCGCCGTTGTCGTCGAGGTGTTACA
Organism: uncultured Nitrospira sp.; assembly: GCA_964582865.1. GTDB lineage: Bacteria > Nitrospirota > Nitrospiria > Nitrospirales > Nitrospiraceae > Nitrospira_C. The sequence goes on from CAZOUA010000006.1 coordinate 70,805, forward strand.
CCAGAGCGGGCATGAGGTGGTCTCCGTGAGAACGTTAAAAGGCCAAGGCGACCGCATTCCTTCCGTGAGCACCGTGATTCTGGATCTCGATACGGTCTCTACAGAGAAAGAATTGGCCTGCCTCAGTTTGCTCCAGCCTTCGTCCAAGTCTCTGCCGATTGTCTTGATAGGGCTGCAGGCCCCCGAAGACCTGCAGGACCTTCTGCGCGCGCATCTCGGTCGGCGGCAGGCCAAGCATCTGACCTGGGTGCAGAAGCCGTTTCGGAATGAAGAATTGCTTGCCGCAGTTCAACGGGTGAACGGGAGCAGCCCGGCAGGGTCAACGTGTGGCGGGGAATAGATCTTCGGGGAGACGTCGTCTCGAGGGCATGGCAACACTCTAGCGTTCACGATGTTGACGCGGTGCGGGCGCCACCTATGGAAGGAATCTCAGGCAATGCGCAATCCGTCATGTATCGTTCGCGAGAAGACGAAGGATCCTGGCAGGATCAAGATTGAATGGTTGGGTGCGGAGGCATGCGTGCCTCTTCCTCCGCGGATGACGGCGGGAGCTCGGTTCCTGCACTGGAGTCGGCGGTTGCCCGTCCGCGTCGTTCTATCCTCGTTCTCGTCCGGACTCGCCATGGGCGGCTGCCTGGCCTTGTTCGCGTGTGGCTGGTTTGGAAGCCGTCTCTGCCGTGTCGGATATGGCAAGTGAGGTGGACCATGTCTAAATTGATTGGCGGTTTCGCGGTTCTGCTGTGTTGTCTGATCATCGTCATGTCCGGTGCGTTTGCACAGCCTCAGATGCAGGCTCAGATCGAGACGTCTCTGCAGACGATCAAGGGCGATCTGTTGTCGATCAAAGGCGACGTGTATGTCATCAAAGACGTTTCCGGGAGGCTCGTGTATCTCCACGTCGACAAGAACACGAAGCGAGAGCGTATGGTGGTTCCGGGGGAACGAATCGAAGCGGATGTGGACGTGATGACGGGCGAGAGAGTCGTGGCACTTCGACCGGCAAAATAACCCAATGATGCGCATGATGAAAGGAACCGTCCGATGAGAATTGCCCAAGTTGCGCCTTTGTGGGAGAGCGTTCCGCCGAAGCTGTATGGCGGGACGGAACGAATTGTGTCCTACCTGACCGAAGAACTCGTTCGGCTTGGTCACGACGTGACCCTCTTCGCGAGCGGAGATTCGCTTACTGCCGCGCGTCTCGAACCGATCTGCGCTCATGCCTTACGGTTGAATAAGGGGATTTTCAATCGCGACGCGCCGATGACGATGCTGATGGAACAGGCGTTGGGGAAATCCGGTGCCTTCGACATCATTCACTCCCATCTGGACTTTCTGGGCTTTCCCCTTGGACGGCGCAATGTGACGCCGATGGTGACCACGTTCCACGGGCGGCTTGATCTGCCGGAACTCCAGCCGGTGTTTCGCGAGTATGCGGAGATGCCGATGGTGTCGATTTCGGATGCCCAACGGCGGCCCGTCTTCTGGGCGAATTGGCAAGGCACCGTCTATCACGGCTTGCCCCAGGATCTGTACACCTTCCGCCGGGAGCCCGGAAGGTATCTGGCGTTTTTGGGTCGCATTGCTCCCGAGAAACGGCCGGACCACGCGATCGAAATCGCGAAACGGGTCGGCTTGCCGCTGCGGATCGCTGCGAAGGTCGATCCAATGGATCGGGAATACTTCCGGTGTGACATCGAGCCGTTGCTGTCTCATCCGCTGGTCGAGTATCTCGGCGAGATCACGGATGCCGAGAAGAATGAGTTCTTGGGTGGCGCAGCAGCGCTGGTCTGCCCCTACGACTGGCCGGAGCCCTTCGGTCTCGTGCTGATTGAAGCTCTGGCCTGCGGCACGCCTGTGCTTGCCTATCGGCGCGGGTCCATTCCTGAAATCATCGAAGACCAATCCACCGGATTTGTCTGCGAGGGGCTCAACGAGATGGCGGCGGCTGTCCATCGCATCCCGGAGATCGACCGGCTCCGATGCCGGCGGGCATTTGAGCAGCGGTTCAGCGTCGAGCGAATGACGTTAGACTATCTCCGCGTGTACGAACTGCTCGTCGCGAAGACACGCGAGGGGCCGGACACGGAGGCCACGGGTGTTGCGTCCTGGCCGAGCTTGGCGGCCAGTGCGTAATCGTCAATGAAAGTTTGGAGAATCGGGGAGTGGAGGAGCGGGAAGAAAGAAGGGAATCAACACATTCTTCGCCGCAGTAGGAGGTCGGTATGAAACTCGTACAACCTCTAAATACGACCGGTGCAGCGGTGTGTCTGAGCATGTTCATGTTGCTGATCCCACTCGTGGAGGCGGAGGCGGCCTCCGAATCGTCACCCTCGAAAACGGTCACAGGTAAGGTGTCCAAGGTTGAGGGGGAGTTTCATATGGCCAAGGATCTCCGGGGTGAGGACACGCTCAAAATCGTGGACAAATCCTATGTCATTACCGATCAATCCGGCGAAGAGCTGCGACTTGAACTCAGCGATGAGACCAAAGTCCGAAACAGGGTTAATCCGGGAGACAAGATCGAAGCCAAGATCTCGTCCGAAGGCCACACGCTTTCGGTCACGCGACTCAAGTAACGACTTCGGTTGAACGCACGATCCCATGCCGCAATGCGCGAAGTCTGTGTGCATGTGTTGAGGAGATTCCATCATGGTTGAAAGAGGTCTGACAGGGGAGGGGCGGACAAGGTCTGGCTGGCAGTTGCTGTCCACGAAAAACTTCGGCCTGCTCTTTTCCGGCCAGGTGGTGTCTCAGATCGGCGACAGCATGAATAAGGTGGCCCTGCTGTGGTTCGTGTACGAGCTGACGGGGTCGGCCTTCAAGATGGCCGTGATTGGATTGCTGCAAACGATTCCTCCGCTGGTGTTCGGCCCCCTCATCGGTGTGTATCTCGACCGGATAAGAAAGAAACCGGTGATGATCGGAGTGGACCTCATTCGCACCGTGCTGGTCCTGCTCATCCCGCTCTTGTACGCGCTGGAGATCCTGACGCTCGAACGGCTGTATGTGCTGGTGTTTGCGACGTCGATCGTGTCCACGATCTTCGGTCCGGCGTTGGCGTCGACTGTTCCGCTCATTGTGCCGCGCACGCAACTTACGGCGGGCAATGCGTTGATCCAAAGTACGACGAATATCGGTCTCCTGATCGGTCCGGCGGTCAGCGGTGTCGGCATCGCCATGATCGGAGCCCATAACGTCCTCTATCTCGACGCGGCCACGTTCATGGTTTCCGCCTTGTGCCTCATGCCGATCCAACTGCACGAGAGTCCGCGGAGAACTGCATGGCCAGATGACAGAACGGGCTTTGTCCAAGACCTCCTCGTCGGGTTTCGATTTGTCTTTGTCCAGCATCGGACCGTGCTGCTCCTGATGCTCACCGCCACGCTGTATAGCTTGGGTGCAAGCGCCTTCGTGTTTCTGCTGCCCGTGTTTGCAACGCAACTCCTCGACGCAACCCCCATCGAACTCGGGTGGCTCTGGTCATCGCTCGGAGTGGGCATGTTGGCCGCATCCGCCTGGCTGGCCTGCGTGAAGCAGGGAGATATCAGAAACCGCTTGCGGCTGATCTCCGCTGCGCTGGCCGTCGGCGCCGTCGCGGTGTGCATGCTCGGTATGCTGGAGGCTCCGTTCATGGCGGCGGCTCTCATCGTCGTGTTCGGCGGCAGCACCGCCGTATTTACCCCTGTCGTGTGGGCGATGCTGCAAGAACTGACGCCTGAACACCTGTTGGGCCGTGTCTTCACCACGTTCAGCACCGGCGCCATGGCTTCCGCAATGGCCGGGATGGCGGGGTTTGGTTGGGCCGCGGATGTTCTCGGTCCAGCCGTAAGCCTTGTGGGTATCGGAGTCGTGTTCCTGAGCACCGCGACCGTCGCGGCTGCCTTCAGTCAACGACACCTTCATCCTGACGCGACGGCTCCGGATCTCATGGCCGCGTAAGAGAGAGAGGGTTCCATCGTTGTTCACCGCCTGGGCTGATCTCGATGGAAAAGAATGGAAAACGTCCCGTCCTCCGGCGCGCCGGCATTGAGCAGAGTGCGCTGCTCCTGGTCTTCTGTGTGTGTGCATTGGTCGTGAGTCAGCTCACGAATCCGATGCTCGCGCAGAGTGACCAGCCTTCGATCATGCCGGCTCAGGACTCGAAACCGGCTCAGCCGAAGACGCAGGCATCCAAGAGTGACGAACCGAAGGTGAAAAAAGATAATGGAGAAGAGGGGACAGAGAAAGAAAAGGAGGGTGCCGGAAAGAAAGCGGTCTCCTCGCTGATTCTCACGGTCAAACTCGCCCTGCTCGAAGATTCCCGCCTCTTTCCTTACGAGATCGAGGTGGAGGCCGGATCGGACGGAATCGTCTTGTCGGGGAGGGTTTCCACCGAAGCTGAGAAATTCGTCGCGGCTGAAATTGCACGCACCGTGACCGGTGTGAAATCCGTGGCCAACAAGATTGAGATTCTCAAAGAACTGCCGGAGGTCTTGGCGCGCAAGCAGGACGACATTATCACTCACCAGGTGAAGGAACGGTTCGCCAGGAGCGCCACCTTGAAGGCGGCCGGATTTGAAGTGAAAACCGAGTGGGGAGTGGTCTCGCTCGGCGGCACCGTGCGATTCCAAGTTATTGTGTTGGAGGCGGCAGAAGCGGCCAGGCAGGTTCCGGGGGTGAAAGCCGTGAAGACGGCTAAGGTCAGGATCGAGAGTGAGGGATGAGGACTTGGCAGACCCTGACGCTCAACCGAGCCTCGACGCGACACGACAGAACCATACCGGGAGAGGCACGCGGCGTAAGTCACTGGCGCTTGCTTCTTGCGCGAGATTTTGGATTGGTCTGGTTCAGCCAGCTGGTGTCTCAAGTCGGCGACGGGATTTCGAACCTTGCCCTCCTATGGTTCGTGTATTCAATCACCGGCTCGCCGGTGAAAACCACCATCATCGGACTCCTCCATACCATTCCACCCATCGTCCTCGGTCCCTTCATCGGCGTGTATGTGGACCGCCTGCCGAAAAAACTCTTCCTCATCGGATCGAACACATTGCGGGCGGTGCTGATCGGCATCATTCCCTGCGCCATCTCGACCGATACCTTTACGGTCAATCTCCTGTATGTCCTGGTGCTCCTCGATGCGGTGGCGATGGCGATGTTCAGTCCGGCGCTCACGTCGTCGGTGCCTCTGATTGTCCCGCGCACACAATTCACGGCAGCGAATGCGCTCATTCAGAGCACGACCAGTCTCGGCATCATGTTCGGTCCGGTGGTGAGCGGGATCGGCATCGCTCTCTTCGGTTCGCAGGAAGTGCTCTGTCTGAACGCGGTCACGTATTTCGTGTCGGCTTTATGCCTCGGATTGGTACGACTGGACGCACGGCACCCATCCGTTGGACCGAAGAGAAGTGATGATTCAGTTCTGCACGATCTCCTGGAAGGCTTGGCCTTCGTCACGATCAAACAACGTGCCATCCTGCTGTTGATCGTGACCGCGGGCTGCTACGGGTTTGGCGCCGGCGCCCTGACGACATTGTTTCCTGTGTTCGCGAGAAAACTGTTGGGTCTGGGACCGGTCGAGGTGGGCTACCTGTGGTCGGCTCTGGGAGTAGGGTTGCTGCTGATGTCGATGCTGCTGCTGCGGTTTACCGAATGGAACGTGTCGGACCGTACGAGGATCATTGCGGGGACATGCGTGGTGAGCGCATTGGCGATCGGGGCTCTCGTCTGGGCGAGGGAACTCTCTCTGGTCGGTCTCCTCATGGTCTCGATCGGGGGAGGCATGGGAGCGTTCACTCCGATCGCGTGGGGCGTCGTGCAAGAACTGACACCCGCCGCGATGGTGGGGCGGGTTCTCGGTCTCTACAATACGGGTGCGATGATTGCGGCCATCAGCGGGATCAGCGCGTTCGGTTGGGTCACTGAACGGTTCGGCGAATCAACGGGAGTGGCGGGTATTGGTATGACCTTTCTGCTCACGGCTGCCCTCGGCGGCTGGTTGAGTCGGTCAGTCCGGAACCGATGAGAGGGCCTCATGGAAGATGTCGATTGTCGAAATGATCAATGCCATATCGTTGCGTCCTCGTCGCTGACCGATAGTCACATCGAGGTCTTGAAGCAGGGCGACACGTTCAGCTTGTGCGATCAATACGGCGACATCAATGCTCTCAGAACGGGTTCGCAGGGCCTCTATCACGAAGGGACCCGTTTTTTGTCCCGTTTCGAGCTGACAATCAATGGACAACGGCCGTTGCTGCTCAGCTCGACGGTCAAGGAGGACAACGTGTTGCTCAACGTCGATCTCACGAATCCCGACATGAGCCACGACAGACAGACGGCTATTGCGCGGGGAGCGCTGCATCTCTCGCGCACTCGATTTGTAGAGCAAGGTTTCTGCTTCGAGCGGCTGCGAGTCCACAATTATAGCCTCCTCTCCCTGCCGGTCAGGCTGTCGTTTTCAGTGGATGCGGATTTTGCCGACCTCTTCGAAGTCCGCGGGAAGACGCGGGCAGGGCGGGGCCGACGGTTGGAGACTGTCACATCCAAGGACGGCATGTCGCTGGGGTATGAGGGATTGGATCATGTAGAGCGCTGGCTGACCCTCCGCTGTGCGCCGGCCCCCACGGCAATCCACCCCGGTATGATTCACTGCGACACGCTGTTGCGGGCGGGAGAAGCCGTTCGGTGGGACCTCACGATCTCCTGTGAATTCGAAAGGCGGAACACATGCGCCCCCTCGTATGAGCACGCGCTCGCCAAAGTGGAACGGGCGCTCCATGCCGCCAGAGCCGAAGATTGTCTGATCGCGACGTCGAACGAGCAATTCAACGTCTGGCTGAACCGTTCGCTGGCCGACCTCCATATGATGGTCTCGGACACGCCCAACGGCCCGTACCCCTACGCCGGTGTCCCGTGGTTCAGCACGCCGTTCGGACGCGACGGGCTCATCACCGCCTTCGAGCTGCTTTGGGTCAACCCGACCATCGCCCGAGGCGTGCTGGCTTATCTGGCGGCGACGCAAGCGAGAGAGATGCGCCCGGAGCAGGATGCCGAGATCGGAAAAATTTTGCATGAAACGCGCAAGGGAGAGATGGCGGCCCTCAACGAGATTCCATTCGGCCGCTACTACGGCAGCATCGACGCGACCCCGCTGTTCATCATGTTGGCCGGCGCCTATTACGAACGGACGGGAGATCTGACGTTCATCACACAGATCTGGCCGAACGTGGAGCTGGCTTTACAGTGGATCGAGGAGGCAGGAGATCCTGATCACGATGGGTTTGTAGAGTATCACCGCCGATCGGCGGGCGGGCTCGTCCATCAAGGATGGAAAGATTCGCAGGATGCCGTGTTTCACGCGGATGGCAGTCTGGCGGAAGGGCCCATCGCGTTGTGCGAAGTCCAAGGATACGTGTTTGCCGCCAAGCGGCGCGCCGCTCGATTGGCCCTGGCGCTGGGCCATCCGGAGCAGGCGAGGCGTCTCCTCAAGGAAGCCGACAAGCTCCGTGCGCAGTTCGAGCGAAGCTTCTGGTGCCACGACCTGTCGTCCTATGTCTTGGCCTTGGACGGATTCAAACGGCCCTGCCGAGTCAGGACGTCGAATGCCGGCCACTGTCTCTGGACCGGTATTGCCGACCAGAAGCACGGCATGAGAACGGCTAAGACCTTAGCGGGCGAAGAGTATTTTAACGGCTGGGGCGTTCGAACCGTCGCAGCCTCCGAAAGCCGCTACAACCCGATGGCCTACCACAATGGATCGGTCTGGCCGCACGACAATGCGGTGATCGCAGCCGGAATGGCCTCCTACGGATTTAAGCAAGGCGCACTGAAGATTCTCAGCGGCCTCTTCGACGCCAGCCAATATCTCGACCTGCACCGCCTGCCCGAACTGTTGTGCGGTTTCTCGCGCCGGCCCGGCGAAAGTCCGACCCTGTACCCGGTCGCGTGCAGCCCCCAGACATGGTCCTCGGCCGCGGTGTTCCTGCTGCTCCAATCCTGTCTCGGTCTACGGATCGAAGCCCCCCGGGCGCGCCTCTCATTTTCACAGCCGGTCCTGCCGCCGTTCCTGGAGTGCGTTGAAATCAAGAATCTGCGGATCGGCAACGCGATCGTGGACCTCTCGCTCGAACGTCATGCGCAGGATGTCGGCGTGAATGTGCTGCGGAGGGAAGGCCGAGCCGAGATTGTCGTGACGAAGTAATCGGAGGCGGCACCGTCGTGTCTTCCGCACAACGACGTGTTCATCCAGACATTTTGTCCCGAGCGGATAAAGTGTTCCGTGCACAGGGAATCTCCTTGTGCGACTGCGACTTGGATAAAACCCGCCACTCAGTAAAATCCAACGAGTCCGCTCATCCGTTGAAAGTCCTGATCGATAATCCGACTCCCCGCGATGGTCTGTCGTGTCCTTATTCGTTGTAATCATTGCGAGTTGTCCGATGAAGATGTGTTAATCGGCGAAACGGTCTGGGTCTTGCAATTCATCAGCGACATCATGGGTTTGGTTCCGGCGCTGCGGAGTTACGTACTCAACAGTGGCGTGTCGAACGGGGAGCATGGAAGACATACATCCCGATCACGCAATGACCCGTTCCGGCGTACAGAGGGGGCTGACTGTCAGAGGCATGCCGGTTTTGCGCACTCTGGAAGGTCACATGTGCCGCAGTTGTGGGAGCTGCCGCTACGTTCTTGTTTTTCGCGTGAACGGAAATACCCAAAGCGGTTTACTGGCGGCCCGCTGCAGCAATTGCCGTCAACCCAAAGAGCTGACGCCGGGTGAAATCGAACGAGAATGCCGCCCTTGATGAATTGAGAAAGCACCGGCAATAACACGCACAACTGGAGGATAGAGTTATGAGCGAAGGAACACGATGCACATTGATGAGCACGACAACCTTCTTCATCGGTCTCGTGGCGGGAATCGGCGCCGGCATTTTGTTGGCGCCTCAATCAGGCGCCAGGACGAGACGTCAGCTTGGCAATCTGGCCGAGGATCTGGAGGAGCAGACGAGTCATATCCTGGGCGACGCGAAGGATTCACTCAAAAAGGTCATTCGGCAGGGGAAGCATCTTGTCAGTCATGCGGCCCTATGAGGTTTCTTGCCTCTGGCCGCGCCTGGCTGCCGATCATTCAGCCCCATGGCGGGGAGCGTAGAGCGTACCGAGAGCAGTGGGGCCGGTCGGGCACAACTGGCACACCAACGGAGGACAGAGAGCATGCGATGCCAACGTTGTCACGGCTATATGGTCAGGGATCATTTCATGGATATCCTGAACGTGAGCGGCGAGTTGGATTTCAAAGGGTGGCGTTGTCTGAACTGCGGAGACATCGTCGATCCCGTGATCGTGCGCCATCATCTTTCGGTAAGGAGCGTTCCTGCGAGGCCGAGAAGGCGCTGGCGTGGTCAAATTCGGGCTCGTGAAGGATACCCAAGGCCGGAGCAAATCGATGCGGCATGACACACCGCCTCTCCAGACGAAAAGACCGCAGTGCCGATGACGTGCGACACAGGCAACATATGATACGTCGCCTGCGAACAGAGAGGGGAGTTGGAATGTCGGATTGCTCAGCCGGCTCGCCGTTTCGTTTCGTTTCATGCATGGAGTTGCGGGAAAGTCTTGGGAAACGGGCGCAAGACGTTGAGCGGCTGCTGGAGATCATCGAAGAGGCACCGGCGGACAGTATTTATTATCACACCCACAGTTATTACCTGCGGCATCCCTATACTCAGGAACTGTATCCGAACGATTTTGCGAGCTGGGTGGCACGGCATGCGCGAGACCGTGTTCTTGGCGAGCGGCTGGGAGTCGTAGACCCCTTCGACTTCAACGACATCGAGGCTGTCCGGGCCGAATTGGTCGGCATCATCGGCGATCACCTGGACCATACCAGGGGGGCCGTCTCGACGAGGGTCGCCGAACCGTTCGAGTTCATCCGTTCGCACGTCATCGACGTGGACTTGTACATCGAGGTGGCCACGCTGCAGGAATTTCGTGACGAACTGAGCCGTGTGGAGATCGGAGCCGTGTACAACCATATTTGCGAGGCGCGGATGCGGAAACGTCGACCCAGCGGAGATTTTGCCGACTGGCTGTCTTCCGAAGCAGGACTGGGTCTGGCGGAACTGAGTGCGCAGGTCGTCAACGTGGGGCGCCTCGGGTTGAACCTGGAAGGCATGCGGACGCGCATCGTCAACATTTGTGATCAGGCTTTGAGCGCAACGGCCTGAGACGGGACCAAGGGAGGGAGAACAGAATGGCTCCGATGTTGGCGGAGTATCGGGATGTGGCTCCGACCGGAACAGTGGATTTCCTCAGACGGTTGGGCGAATTGGCGGAGGGCAGGACAATCCTTCACGTGAACTCCACCCGTTATGGCGGCGGGGTGGCGGAAATCCTCCACCGCTTGCTTCCGTTGATGGATGAACTGGGTGTGAAGACCCGTTGGGAAGTGCTCGCAGGGACCGACCTGTTCTACCGGACGACGAAGAGTTTCCACAACTCGCTGCAGGGCACCAAGCAGCGACTCACCAAAGAGATGTTCGATGCCTACCTCGAATGCAACCGCGAGAATGCCAGGCGGTTGAACCTGGATGCCGATGTCGCCTTGATACATGACCCTCAGCCGGCGGCGCTCATCGACCACCGCCCCGCCGGCTCGAAGTGGATCTGGCGCTGTCATATCGATCTGTCTACGCCGCAGCGCTCCGTCTGGCAATTCCTGCGTCCCTACATCATTCGATATGACGCGGCGGTGTTCTCATTGCCGAAATTCGCCCAGCGGCTGCCGATTCCGCAGTTTCTCGTTTATCCCTCGATCGACCCGCTCAGCGACAAGAACCGGGAGCTTCCGGAAGAGGAGGTCGGAGCCATCCTGGACCGGCTCGAAATTCCACGGGATAAACCGATTCTCTTGCAAGTCTCGCGGTTCGACCGCTTCAAGGATCCGGTCGGGGTGGTCGAAGCCTACCGGATCGTGAAGAAGAGTCACGACTGCCGGCTGGTGCTGGCAGGCGGGAGCGCCGATGACGATCCGGAAGGCGCAGAGGTTCTGGCTGAAGTGCGTGAAACGGTCGGTGTCGATCCGGACGTCCATCTCTTGCTACTTCCCCCGACGGCGAACGTCGAGATTAATGCGCTGCAACGGGCCGCCGCGGTTGTCCTGCAAAAATCCACACGCGAGGGGTTCGGGCTGACGGTCACCGAGGCCATGTGGAAAGGGAAACCGGTGATCGGCGGGGAGACGGGAGGGATCACGGCCCAGGTCATTCACGGAAAAACGGGATATACCGTCAACTCTCCGGAAGGGGCGGCCTTCTATATCAAACACCTGTTCAATGACGTTGAACTTATGGCTGCGATCGGCCGGCAGGCCAAGGAATATGCGAGGCATCGGTTCCTGATCACCAGGCAGCTTCAAGACTATCTCGGGGTAATGATTCATCTCTCCCGTCAGGTCGCGTGAACGAGCGAAGAGGAGGTTGTATGATCGTCGTTGATCGACTGATTGTCGTCTCGAACCGTCAACCGTACGAACACTCTCGAGAGAACAATCGACTGGTCTGTAAACGGACTGACGGAGGACTGACGTCGGCTCTGGATCCGGTGCTTCGACGGTGCGGCGGGACCTGGATCGCTTGGGGGAGCGGATCCGCCGATCGGGACGTGGTAGGGCCGGACATGTCCGTCGACGTCCCTTCCGGATCACGAGCGTACCGGCTTCGGCGCGTCTGGCTGACTCCGGACGAGATCAAGGACGGCTACCTCGGATATGCCAACCAGGTACTGTGGCCGCTGTGTCACATCACGTTAGATCGCATCAACTATCTGAAAGCATTTTGGTCCGGCTACCAGTCGCAGAATGTTCACTTCGCCGAAGCCGTGCTGGATGAATTGGACCGAGAGCCGGCGCCGGTCTGGATCCACGATTTCCATCTGGCGCTTCTTCCTGCACTGGTGAAAGCGGCGCATCCGACCGTGCCGGTGTCCGTCTTCTGGCACATTCCGTGGCCCGGCCCGGATGTATGGCGTATTCTCCCCGAACGTCGGGAAATCCTGCACGGGCTGCTGGCGGCCGATCGGATCGTGTTCCAGACTCCCAGTTATGCGGAAGCGTTTCTCCAATGCGCGCAGGAATTCCTCGGAGCCATTATTCATTCCTCTCGAGACCGCGTGCTGTACAACGGGCACGATACCTGGGTGTCAGCCCATCCCATCAGCGTCGACTATCGAACGTTCTCCGGGCATGCGCGCAGTCTTCTCGTGGATGAGGCCGAAATGGCGCTGCGAGAGCGGTTCGCTCTGCCAATAGGAATCCGGGTGGGATTGGGAGTTGACCGGTTGGATTATACGAAAGGACTGCTGAAACGACTGTGGGCGCTTGATACGTTCTTCTCACAGTTTCCCGAGTACCGCGGGAAATTCACCTTCCTCCAAGTTGCCGTCCCCACACGTGGCGAACTCGACGTCTATCAGCGCTACCGCGACTTGATCAGGGAAACGGTGGCCGAGATCAATCGGCGCCACATAACCCTGTTCAATGCTGAGGAGAAGGGTGAGAAAGACTGGACTCCCATTGAATTTTATGAGGGGCGAATCAGTTTCGACGAACTCCTGGCCACGTATCGCATGGCAGATTTCGCGTTGGTCAGTTCCGTCTATGACGGGATGAATCTCGTGGCCAAGGAATATGTTGCCGCGCAGGTGTATGAAAGCGGCGTGTTGCTCGTGAGTCAGATGGCCGGAGCGGCAGAAGAACTGCCGGGTGCCATCGTCATCAACCCCTACGAGACAGAAGGTGTCGCGGAGGCCATCAAAGGGGCATTGGAGATGTCGTGTGATGAGCGCCGGCGCAGAATGCGCCAAATGCGATTGTATCTCGCCGCCCATGACGTCCATGCCTGGGCGGATCGCTGTCTCAGCGACGCGTTCGTGGGTGCCCACCGCTGAAAACATGTCCTCATCAGGCACAACGTCAGTACGTGCGCGGCTCAGGTCGATAGGGTTGTTCCGGTTGATGCTGTTTCTCGATTTCGACGGGACGTTGGTCCCGATTGCCGAACGGCCGGAACACGTCAGCATGAACAAAGCCATGCGTCAGACACTCGATCGGTTAGGGCGACATGTTCCCGTCGTGGTCGTGAGTGGTCGTCCGGTGAAGGATTTGCGCCGCGTTATCGGCCTCGAGTCTCTCCATTATATAGGCCTGCACGGCTTCTCATACGGGGCGCCCCGCAACCCCCCGTCATGGTTGGCTCCCCGGCCGCCGCGTCGAATCGTTCGCATATGGAAGCAGGCACTCAACGCCGTCGCGGGAAAAGTCCAGGGGGCCTGGGTAGAAGACAAAGGAATCTCCGTAGTGTTGCACAATAGACAGGTCGCGGCCCGGGATCGCCGCCGGTTACACCGCGGCGCGATGGATAGCTTGCAGAACCGGCTTCATGGGAAGCCGATCCGTCTGTTGCGAGGCAAACACGTCATGGAAATTCTTCCGGCGACGGACTGTGACAAGGGAATTGCCGTGTTGCAGCTGCTCAAAAAACCCTGGGCGCGTTCTCGAGTTCCCGTATACATCGGTGATGACATTACGGACATACCGGCGCTCAAGGTCGCTGCCCGGTCCGGCGTCGCGATCCAGGTCGGATCCATCCCGCATGCTCCAAAAACCTGCGCGCGACTGGTGGATACCGATGCCGTTCGGGATCTTCTCCGCTATCTGGCAAATCGGCTCGATGGACAAGTGCCGAGCCTCCAGCCGCACCGGCTCGACGATGTTCTTGACCATAAGGAGGAAAGAGCGGCAAGACCCTCTGCGTGACTCCCGTCGGGAGGGCATCTTGTGCGAGGTCCTGATTCCGTCTGTGCGAACTACGGCTTATCCGTCGACAGTCTCTTGCCGAGGCGCCGGGCCAGGCGGACCATGCTGGGGGAACGGTCGGCGGGATTCAGCAGCACATTGAGGACGTGGATCCGGCTCTTGTCGGTCAGAGCCGCGGCGAGTCCTTGCTCGAACTCACCTTGTGTGGCGATCCTAGTTCCGACTCCACCACCGATCAGGTCGCAGATCCGTTCGTATTGCCATTCGTGGACGTCATTGAACGGGCCTTCGAGGATCTCGCGCTCGGTTGAATAACCGCGATTGTTCAAAACGATGATGATGGGAGACTGGCCGTACCGGACGCAGCTGGACAGCTCGGAACCGGTCATTTGAAATGCACCGTCGCCCACGAGGACGATCGGGCGGAGCGACGGGTCGGCGCAGGATGCGCCCAGGGCGGCCGGAACTGCAAAGCCCATCGACGTATAGTAGGCCGGCGACAAAAACTCGAATCGGCGATGGACGTGGAGATCTGCGGCGGCAAACAACGATTCCCCGACGTCCGCGATCACGATCGTCTTGTCGTTCAAGACGCGGTCCACGTGCAGGAACAGTCCGTTCAACGTGATGGGCGCGTCGGAGGCGATCGTCTTCGATACGGCAGGCGGCGGGGCCGGCAGCAATCGTGAGGGGAACGAGGGGAGCGAGGCCTGGCCGACGGCTCGGACGAAGTCTTGAAATCTGATTGCGTCGTACCGGTGGTGCTTGATGGCGATCCGATCTGCGGTCGCGTGAATCGTTCGCCCTTCCGTCAGCAGCGGCGATTGTGCGTCCACGTCTTCGACGTCGGACAGAATCGATCCGAGAATCAGCAGGCAATCGGACTCGTTGACGAATTGCTGCACTTCGTCGCGGGCAATGAGTCCGCCATAGACACCGACATAGAGCGGATGATCTTCCCGGATGATGGACTTTCCCAACAGCGTCGAGGCGATCGGCACGTTCAGCCGTTCGACGAGGCGCGCTAGATCGTCGTGCAGGCCGAACCGTCCAATTTCGGCCCCGGCGAGGATGCAGGGCCGCTTAGCTGCGGCCAGCATGGCGCGAACTTCGCCGATCGCTTCTTCGAGTGCGGCGGGATCGCTCGGCTCATCCAGAATACAGGAGGGATGGGACGAGGACGGAAGCGGGGTATGGACCATGTCGCGAGGGATTTCGAGATAGATCGGTCGACGATAGCGCAGGAGTGCGGCGAAGGCTCGATCCATTTCACGCTCGGCCGTCAACGGATCGTCGAGCGAGACGGCGGCGACGGTCATTTTTTCGAAGACTTCGCGCTGCGTCGAAAAATCCCGCACCATATGGTGCATGTACGGCGTTCGCGTCCGCTCGGAGAGTCCCGGAGAACCGGTGAGCAGCACGACGGGCGAGCGTTCAGCATAGGCGCAGGCGATGGCATTGACGCAGTTCAAACCGCCGACGCAATAGGTCACGCATACGGCGCCGATTCCATTGATGCGCGCATAGGCGTCCGCGGCGAATCCGGCGCTGTCTTCCCGGGTTGTTCCGATGTGTCGAATGGGGGACTGCTCGATCAGTTGGTAGAGAGTCAGGACATAGTCTCCGGGGATACCGAAGATGTGACGAACGCCCAGCTGATGCAGCCGATCGATGACCGCTGAGCCGATCGTTGCCGTCTTCCCCGTTCCCATGCTCGACTCTCCTTGCTCGTCGCGATAGAGCGAATCATGCAGCCCCTAGATTCAGCAAACCATAGAGGGCGCGAGCCGTCAAGCTGCATATAGACAGTAACCGGCTGGCGGAAGGGCTTGACCTTCGGCTCGTACCATCGGATAAGTAGGTCATGTCTGATTCGAAGGAAAGTCCCGCAGGGCGTATTACGCTCGCGCGGGCCAATGAGATAGCCGACTCAGGGCATTTGTGGATCTATGCCGGCTATGTTCATGCCGTAAGCGGAGAGCCAGCGGCCGGCGATCTCGTCGATGTCGTGATACCGAACGGACGGTTCTACGCGCGCGGCCTCTATAATCCTGCCTCGAAAATCCGAGTGCGCATCCTCACCTTCGAAGATGAGCCCGTCAATGAGTCATTCTGGAGGGGGCGGATCGCGCAGGCGGTGCGGTTGCGGAAGCGGGTGGTGACCGAAACCAATGCGTACAGGCTCGTGTACGGAGAGGCCGATCGCTTGCCGGGCCTGATTGTGGACCGCTACGGCGACGTTCTGGTGATGCAAACACTGTCAGCCGGCATGGATCAAAGGAAAGAACTCCTGGCCGATCTCCTGTGCCAGGAAACCGGTGCGAGCCGGGTCTATCTCCGGAATGACGCCAAGAGCCGGATGCTGGAAGGCCTTCCGGTCGCCACGGGATTTTTACGCGGTGAAGGCCCGACGACGCTGGAGATATTCGAGGGGGCCGCACGGTTTCTCGTGGATATCGCTCGCGGCCAGAAAACCGGCTGGTTTTGCGATCAGAGGGAAAACCGGCATGCCGCGGCCCGATTCGCTTCCGGCAGCGAGGTCTTGGAAGTGTTCTGCCACACCGGCGCATTCGGAGTCCAGGCGGCGCTGGGCGGTGCGAAGCATGTGGAAGGGTTGGATGTGAGCGAAGAAGCGCTTGTCCTGGCTCGCCGGCATGCCGAACTGAACCGGGTTCAGGATCGCTGTCATTATCGGTCGGCAGATGCCTTCGACGAAATGCGTCAATTGGAGAGGGCCGGCCGCCGGTTCGATCTCGTGTTACTCGATCCGCCGGCCTTTGCCCGGAGCAAGCAGGCGGTGCCGCGCGCATTGGCGGGGTACAAGGACGTCAATCTCCTCGGTCTGCGGCTCACGAGGCCGGAGGGAGTCCTCATCACAAGTTCTTGCTCTCACCACGTGTCGGAGCAGGATCTTTGGAAGGCCATCGGGCGTGCTGCGCAGGATACGAAACGGCAGGTTCGATTGCTGGAGCAGCGGGGGCAGGCGAGCGATCACCCCGTTTTAGCCTCCATGCCGGAGACACGCTATCTCAAGTGTTTTATTCTGCAAGTGCTGTGATCAGTCGCTGGGCGGTTCGAAGTGGCCTGAGGGGCGGTTCTGCCAAGGAACGGTCGACTGTTTCGATTGCTTGACCAGACTCTTGAGGCTCACCTCCGCGGCCCGGAGCAGCTTCGGCTCACCGCTTTGGATCAACGCGGTCAGCATGACATAGAGGGCGCGGTCCATTCTGGAGCCGGTGAGGATTCTCT
>CAZOUA010000006.1:87945-90363 GCA_964582865.1 uncultured Nitrospira sp.
GCGGTCAGCATGACATAGAGGGCGCGGTCCATTCTGGAGCCGGTGAGGATTCTCTCCGTCACGGGGTCCGGGTCGTTCGGAATGGCGCTTTCTGTTTCATCGGATTCGTGAAAAAGCAGTTGAAACGCGCTGGGATGTGTAAACAGCCAGGCAACGGGAATCTTCATCGCGGTCGCGAGCAATTCGAGTGTGGCGGTGGAGGGATCTACCGTTTCTGCCTCGATGTCTTCCAAGGCCTGGGGAGAACAATTGGCCTCGAGCGCAAGGTGATCGATGGAAAAGCCTCGCGAGAGGCGCCAGGCTTGGATTTGTGAGCCGATGGCCATGGCAGATAGTACTGAAATCGGCACGGCTCTGCAAGCGGTCGTCGCGGGCTCAATGTCGAACTCTATAAATAAAATCAACGTGTTGCAGATGATTTCTCGCAGTGGAAGATGAGCAATCAAATCAGGTACAATAGCGCCGTCAGTCTATTCTCGAAGTTGTGAGGAGGCGCATCATGTTGGGAACCGATATTCGTGGAATCATGGCCGAGGAAGAGGAAGTTCAGCGCCGCAGACAGGCGTTGAAGTCGCTTCTTTCCATGCGGGCGAAGCAGCTGCGTGAGTCGTTGGAACAACGGATCAAGCGGGCGAAGAGCGGCGGCGATTGGATGCAACTCTCACGTGAAGAATGTGCAACGCTGCACAAACAGGAGAAGGCGCACCTCAAGTCTCAGCTCGAACAGTTGCAGCATGAGGACGATCGGACGCGCGGGAAGCTGACCCTGCTGAAGCGGGCCAAGGCTCGGGCGCAGCGGATCAGAGCGGCAGAGGCTGCATCCGGACGCAAGCGTCGATAATCGGCACTGAATCGGCACCGCACCCCGGCGTGTCCTTGTCCATCCCACCCGTAACGCGCGCGCAAACCGCGCGCGTGCGACATCTCATCAAAGATAAGCGGACTCGGCAGGCAGAAGGCGTCTTCGTCGTCGAAGGCGCCAAGCCCGTTCGCGATCTTCTCCTGAACCATCCTGCCCAGATCCAGATGCTCGTGCTGACCGCCCATTATCAGCAGCGCGAATGCGACGATGACCGGAAGGTTCGGCAATCGGCCGGTGTCCCGTCCTATGGCTGTCTGGATCACACCTTTGCCGTCATATCGGAACTGGATACGCCGCAAGGGATTCTTGCCGTCGTGCGGCAGCCGATCTGGAACGAGGAGGAGCTGTTTGCCTGCCCGACGCTGTTCGGGCTGTACGGGGAGCAGTTGCAGGATCCGGCGAACGTCGGAGCAATCATTCGCACCGCGGCGGCATTGAATGTCAGCGCGCTGTGGCTCACGCCGGACTCGGCCGATGTGTACAATCCCAAAGTCGTCCGCGCAACGAGCGGAGCATTATTATCGCTTCCGATCTTTGTCGCTCACGACGTGACGCGATTTGCGGGCAAAGGCTGCGCGATTTTTACGGCGGAGGCCGGAGGTCGCGAGACCGTGCCGATGGAAACCATTCATACTGTTCCGCAGCGCATGGTTCTCGCCGTAGGAAACGAAAGCCGCGGCCTTTCCGCCGAAACGATCAAGGGGGCTTCCTGCCGGTTCACGATTCCGTTGAGCCGACAGGTTGAGTCATTGAATGTGGCGGCCACCGTGGCCATTGCCACCCATTACTTCGCCGGTCTCCCGAAACAGGCGTGATGTTGCAGATGTGGTAGCGGGGATATGCAGGGGAGGCCCCTCGCTCTGTAGCCAGAGGCCTCCGGCGGTGAGGGAGCGTTATTCTTTCGGCAGCTCGCAGTTGGCCTCGCCTCGCATCGTGCAGGCGCGCCATCTGGTTTTCTTCGCCCAGTAGGCATAGGCCTCCTCGGCGTCAGTCCAGCGATGGAATGACTTCCAGAAATACTTGCCGCCGCCTCGCCGGTCGACCATGGCGGCCAGCAATTCCCCGGTCTGTGAATCCGTAGCCTTCACCTCCACAGAGGCTTTGCCGACAAAGGATTCCGTTCCGAAGGACATCTTTTTCACTTCCGACATGAGTCTGGCTCCCGGATGCAAGGCGGTTACGTTATCTATAAAGGGAACGCCCTTGCCGGCCTCTGTCAGCGCCACCTGCAGACGGATGACGCCAGGCCCTGCCTGGCTGGTCATGCTGTAATCCTTCCGCAGTTCTTCATCGAGATGCGACCACAGATATTGAGAGAGGTATTCGGCATCCTCCTTGTCCAAATCCTTGGCGTCTGACTTTTCCCCTCGCCAGACCTGAACTGGTTCGAGCAAGACCTTCTTGTACGTGCCAAACTTTGCCTTGTCCTCTGTCCAGTACACCAGTGTTGCCTCCTCCTCACCTTTTGCCGGGTGCAGCTTGGAGTAATCCCCTAAGAAGCCGGACGGCTCCACCTTCCCTAAACCTCCGGCCTGTTTGCTGTGCGCGCAAGCCGC
>CAZOUA010000006.1:90463-93318 GCA_964582865.1 uncultured Nitrospira sp.
GCTTCCTTCAGCCGCTTCATTCCTTCGATCAACGGATGCCACCCATACGTCAACATCAGGCGGAACTGGTCGATTTTCAGATCCTGAGAGCCTCCATTGACCGTCGCGGAGTAACTGGCGCTGATCAGCAAGTTTTGCGTCGCCTGGAAGCCTACGGTAAAACCGGTGCTTAAGTTTTCCAATCTTCGGCCGT
Source organism: uncultured Nitrospira sp. (assembly GCA_964582865.1). Lineage (GTDB taxonomy): Bacteria > Nitrospirota > Nitrospiria > Nitrospirales > Nitrospiraceae > Nitrospira_C. Next base: position 90,657 of record CAZOUA010000006.1, read on the forward strand.
TGGGAGCGGGGAACGTGCTTAACGAGGGTGGCGGCGTCCCGACCAGGGTCGGTGATGCCCCGTATAGGTAGACGATGTCGGCGGACGCCCATAGGGTCTCGGTCAAGTCTCTGGTCAGATGCCCTTCGAGTTGCAGCATCGGATCGTTCTTCAACTTCTGCCCGGCGTAATCGTTGTTGTTGCCGAAAAACCAGCCGGCCGGCAGGAATTCCAGCGTGGTTTTCTGCCCCGGCACCCAAGGACCCAACGACAGCATCATCGGTGTGCCGACCCGGCCGATCCACCGGTTCTGACTCATGTTGACAACTTGGCTGCTGTCGTAGGTTCCGACAGGCAGGATAAGAGATGTCAGTAGGTCCAGATTGAACTTCGGCTCGTACCTCGCCATGTCGGCCAGCTTGTTCATGGCCGGCGCCCCGACCAAATTAGTGTTGAGTTGCAACATGGGACTGCCGAATCCCCTCGCCCCTGTTTGCTGCGAGACGACCGGCCCCCCTGATACGGTCATGTCCAGGTTTCCGACCGGCAGGAAGATCGAGGCCGTGGCGGAACGTCCGAGCAGCGGAAACATCACGGAGTAGCCGGCGATGGCCATATTGGCGTCGAAGCTCGCGTTCGGTCTCACGACATGGGCAGAGTCGAGCGGGTTGGCATTCCCCGACATATTGACGTACCAGAAGTTGACGACCTGGGTGCCGGACAATCCGTGCTCGAATACGCGGGGTCCATCGCCCTGTGCCGATGCATCGCCGGACCAGGAGAAGAGAAGCACAAACGCAACGAGCGCAGCGCGCTGGCAGATACCGTGCGAAACTTTCATCCTCCACTCGTTCATCGGCTCTCCTCCTTCTCCTTCACTAAATCCGGGGGCGGCACGAACGGCGCCTTGAAGATGAGTGCAGGCCACCCTTCGTCGACCCGCGTGCGCTTGGGGAGATCCTTTTCGGCAGTCTCATAGATGAACCGGTCGGGGAAAATGACATTGTTGGTCTTTGCATATTGGTCCCAGAGGGCCAGCAGCTGTTTGACTTTTTCCGGCTGTTGAGCGGACAGGTCGTGTTGCTCGGCAGGGTCCTGGGCAAGGTTGAAGAGTTCCCAATCGCCCTTGCCCCATGGCTTCCACTCCCACAGCAGTTTCCAGTCGCCCTGACGGAGGGCTTGGTACCCCATCATCTCCCACCCAAGCCAATCGTCTGCGCCCCGCACCGTTTCGGTCTTGCCCGTCAGCATCGGCAGCCAGGATTTCCCCTGCATCGGCGCGACGGGATGACCGTTATAGGTGGCCGGATGGTTGATTCCCGTCAGTTCCAGGAGGGTCGGCGCGATGTCCATGACATGCAGCAGGCTGTGATTGATGCTTCCCGCTTTCATCTGCACGCCGGCGCCGGCCACGACGAGCGGCGTTCTGATACCGCCCTCGGCGAGAAATCCTTTGTGCTCGCGAAACGGGGTGGTTGAGACCTGTGCCCAACTCGGCCCGTAGGTCGTCGTCGTTCCCGGACGGCCCCACATGTTCGGATGGGTCTGATTGTATCGTTGGGAATACAGCAAAAAGTCTTTGGTGCCCGGCTTGCCTGCGACGAGACGAGCCAAGTCGTTGCCTTCTGCTCCGTTGTCCGCGAAGAAGATAAACAAGGTGTTGTCGTATTCTCCGGTCTTCTTGAGATAGTCGATCAACCGGCCCGTGTGGTAATCCATGTTCTCGGCCAGCGCGGCATAGAGTTCCATCTTTCTGGCGGCAAGCACGCGCACGAAGGGAGCCAGCACGTCGAACGCCGGCACATACCAGAGACGTTCGGCCAGTTCGGCATGCTCCGGAAGGATGCCGAGTTCTTTCATGCGTGCCAGCCGCTGCTTACGCAATTCATCCCAGCCCATGTCGTATTGCCGTTCGTATTTTCGCAGCCACTCATCGGGCAGGTGATAGGGGGCGTGTGGCGCAACGTGGGCCAAGTAGGCGAAGAAGGGTTTCCCGTCCTTCCGATTGGATTCGATATATCCGATCATCTTGTCCACATAGGTCTCGGTCGCGTAGAAGTCGCTCGGCAGCTTCGTGACGTACTTGCCGTCTTCGGTATAGGTGGCCGTCGGCTGCGCCGAACTCACGCCGGTCATGTCGGCGAAATAACTGGCTTCTCCTTCCATCATGGAAAAATCCCGCTCGAAACCGCGCGCGCGCGGGATGAGGTCAGGTTCGTGGCCGAGGTGCCACTTCCCGGCCAGGTACGTGTGGTAGCCGCCGTCATGCAGGAGGTTGGCGAGGCTAACCACCTGATGATTCATGTGCCCTTCATAACCCGGTACGCCTTTTTGATTCGGCGCGACCGTTTCGTCCATGTTCCCGATCCCGGCGACGTGGTTGTCGGTTCCCGACAGAAACATCGCGCGCGTCGGCGAGCAGAGCGGAGCGGTATGAAAATCCGTGAACCGCACACCACTTTTTGCCAGCGCATCGAGGTTCGGGGTCCTAATTTCTCCGCCGAACATCGGCATATCGGAAAACCCCATATCGTCTGCAACGATGACAACGATATTGAGTTTGCGACCGGCGTCGGCTGCATCGGCAGTGGCAGGAACCTGAACCGCCGGCGAGAAAACGGGCAACAACGCGGCAATGCCGCACAATCGTCTGAACCACATCATTGCTGCGACAGATCTCATG
>CAZOUA010000007.1:0-19346 GCA_964582865.1 uncultured Nitrospira sp.
CGCGGCGTTCTTGAAGCTCACGCGCCTGATCCTTGTGGAGATTCATCGGCCCATCGTTGTTGATCAACGCGATCCCGTCTTCCTTCAGGCCGAAGTAAAACGGCATCGTGTAGGATTTGCCGTGCGTGATGACCTGAGGGTGGAAAATGATGATGATGTGCGGGAACGTAATCTCGCCGATTTCATAGATCGGTTCATCCGACACGCGGACATAGCTCTCAACCGGCGCCATCCGCTTCTCCGACCCGTAGAACGGCACGATCGTGCTTTCGCCGCCGGCATTGATGACGGCCGTGCTCAGAATGTGGGATCCCGTCACGACGCCCTGGCCCCCGACACCCGCCATCCGAATGTTGAAACGCTTCGCCATGATTCAGCCTCCTCTTGTCGGCTTAGGCCTTGCCGGGAATTGCCGCGGCAGGAGCAGCGGGCTTCGGGAGAAATTCCTTGTAGCCATACCGCTCGGTCAAGTATTGCTTGGCTTCATCGCTGATGTACTCGGAGAATGCATACCGGTCGTTCTCGACCGTCTTGGCATCTTCCATGACTTTGTCGGTCGGAATCGCGTATTCGATGTTGCAGGAGGTATAGGCTTGAATGTAGGTGGAGCCGACTTCGCGGGCAATGAGCACCGCCTTCTTGATGACGCTTTCCACGCGGCGCGGATTGTTCGGGACGACGGTCGCGACGTAGGCGCACCCGGCGACCTTCGCCATCTGGAGCATGTCCATTTTCTCGAACTTCTTGCCGAGCGGGGCCATTTTCAGCACCGCCCCGCGGTTGGTCATGCCGCTCTCCTGTCCGCCCGTGTTGCCGTACACTTCGTTGTCCAGCATGATCGTCGTGAACCGTTCCTTGCGGAACCAGGAATGGAGCACCTGCTGGAAGCCGATGTCCGCCGTGCCGCCGTCGCCGGCCATCACGACCACGTCCTTCGGCTTGTCGCCGAAGCGGAGGCGCAGACCGCGTGACAAACCGCTCGCGACACCGTTCTGGTCGCCGTAGTTGCCGTAGACGAAAGGAATCGCTGCCTGGGAAATCGCCAACCGGCCGCAGCCGGCCGTGCCGACCGTGATGGTATCTTCGGGGTTCGGGAACGCGATCATGGCCAAGCGGATAAAGAGGGTCATGGCGCAGCCGGCGCACATCGGATGTTCTTCGAGCACTTCCTTGAAGCTGCCCATCTGAGACACGGAAATCTTCTTGCCGAAGGGTCCATGCTCAACCATATCTCGGTACTCTTTCGGCATGAACTTCTCGAATCCATTCGAAAACTTGACATAATCGAGACTCATCGGGCACCTCCCTCTCTCGTTACAACGCCGACGCCGGCCTGAGATTCTTCCAAAACGCGATGTACGTATCGAACAACCAGGAAGCCGAGGATGGAAACGGAAGACCGCCGCACTCACCCGATTAATTGCGGGGCCATCCTAGCAAAGCCTGAAAAAGACTGTCAATGACAATGCCCTGCAAACCCTGTCTCAATCATCGACGCATCGAAAGTCTATAACTTCCTGAAATTCAACGCAACTTCTCAGAAGGCCCACCTTCCCCGAAAGAAGGCCTAGCTCCCTCCGGCCTGATAGGCCATTCGCCCTAACCAAACCGGATTTTTCAGGAGATTGTTGGGTTTTATTTCCAGGCGTGAGTAACTCAAAAATGCAGAGGGACATTGCCCCTGCCGCAAAATCTGTCTACACTAGCGCAGTATGGCACTGCGTGTGATTATTCCAGGCGAAGACGAGGGGGCACAGCAAGCCGGCGGCGTGCACAAACGCCCACCGATTCCCGACAACTCCCTCAAGGCCGAATGTCCAAAGTTCATGAGCCACGGCCCTTGCGGAGGGGTTCGCAAAGGAGGCCTCTGCGAGGTCTACCCGGAAATGAAATGCCCCTGGGTGTCGCTGTACATCGAGCTGGAAAAGATCGGACAAACGGAGTGGATGAAACAAGTCTAGTCGAAGATGTAAGGGGTGAACGGTGAAGAGTAAGAGGTCAAAAAGAACGAAGCGAACCTCAACGCTCGGCTACAACGAGCGGCATGCGAAAAGCGGCATCACAGCCCCGTTGCCGGATATCGAGACCTTTCCGAATCAATACAAGGGATATGAGATCACGATAGAAATTCCCGAATATACGGCCATCTGCCCCAAGACCGCATTACCGGACTTCGGCACGATCACCGTCCATTACATGCCGGACAAGGCCTGTCTCGAACTCAAGTCCCTCAAGATGTACATTCACGCCTATCGGAACATCGGGATCTTTTACGAGAACTCCGTCAACCGCATCCTTCAAGACATTGCAAAAGCGTGCCGTCCTGTCTGGGCAAGAGTCACTGGCACGTTTGCCGCCAGAGGCGGCCTCCGAAGCGTGATCGAGGCCCGCTACCCCTAGCCGGCTCCTGCGCCGATCGATCGGTCCCATGCGCATGCACTGATGGCTACCTACGCAATCGGGGACATCCAAGGCTGTTTCGTATCCTTCCGGCACTTGCTCGACCGGATTGCGTTCACGCCGGGCGCCGACTGTCTCTGGCTTGTCGGGGACCTCGTCAATCGAGGGCCTGAATCCCTCTCCACACTCCGGTTCATCAAGGAGCTGGACACATCCGTCCGTCCCGTTCTGGGAAACCACGATCTCTTTCTGCTGGCGGTTGCTGAGGGTATCGCGCCCCTCCGGCCCAAAGACACGATTCACGACATCCTCGCTGCAGACGACCGGCCAGGTCTCATCAACTGGTTGAGACATCAGCCGCTGCATCATCGGGAAGGATCGTGTCTCATGGTCCATGCCGGGCTTCTTCCGCAATGGACTGTTGAGGAAGCAACGGTACTGGCGCGTGAGGTCGAAGCCGCGCTGCGCGGCCCCGACTACCGCCGGTTCCTCGAAGCGCTCTTCCACGGACCCACTCCGCCTTGGAGCCCTTCGCTCAAAGGCACTGAACGCCTCGTGAGCATTGCGCGCGTGTTGACGAGGCTTCGAACCTGCAAACCGACGGGAGAGATGTCGAACTTCTCCGGACCGCCTGAGGACGCTCCGGCAGGATTCATCCCATGGTTTCGTATCCCGGATCGCCGCAGTACGGACGCAACCATTGTTACGGGCCACTGGGCTGCGCTCGGCCTGCAGTTGGAGCCGACTCACCTTGCGATCGACAGCGGTTGCGTCTGGGGCAGACAGCTGACGGCGGTTCGCTTGGAAGATCGCTCCGTCTTTCAAGTCGATTGTGCGGACAGGCTTCGCCGTGACTGAACCGCGACCGGCCGATCCGGCATGGCCTCGTTATTCAGCACGCCCCTTTCCCTCCTACCGCTTTGTGCCGGGAACGAGCCTGCACCCACGACACAGCCCTGGAGGCCATTCCTACGGCCAGGAAGAACACAGGCCGGTGCTGCTCCCTCCTGAACAATGGGCTGGGTCGGACGACTACCTGTATGGAATCGATCTCTACAATTACGCGTACTGGTGGGAGTGCCATGAAGTCTTCGAAGGACTGTGGAATAGCGCCGGGCATCACAGCGAACAGGGGAATTTCTTTCAAGCCCTCATTCAATTGGCCGCAGCCAATCTAAAACTGTTCATGGGCAACCAACAGGCGGCGCGGAATCTGCTGCACCGTGGCCTGGTCCGGCTGAAGCGCGTGCCGGATTTCTACATGGGGATCGCCGTGGCCGGCTACGTCACAGCTCTGCAACAATGTGCGAGGAACCGGGAAGAGCCGGCGCCCTGCATTCGCTTAGCCTTGCCGGGCTAGATCGAGGAGAGCTTCTAAAATGTCTTAGCACTCGTTAAAAGTGCACACTTTTGGAGATTCCCGAGGTCATTGCCCTATCATGCAGGCTGCTCAAAAAGGTTATCCAACGAGGCCGCAGGCGAGAAAGAACCGGAGGCGTACCCTCTGGGGTACGTTGAGGCTTGTTTCGAGCCGAGAACGAAGTTGGGAGCCTTTTTCAGCAGCCTTCTAGTGGTAGGATTCGGAGTCGGACGGGAATTTCCCCTGCTCGACTTCTTCTTTATAGCGTCGAAGCGCCTGCAGGGCATCGGCCTTGAGATGGGCATAGGGTTTGACGAACTTGGGAACGAACTCGTCGAACATGCCGAGCACATCGTACAGCACGAGAACCTGTCCGTCGCAGTGAGGGCCTGCGCCGATCCCGATCGTGGGAATCGCCACCTGCTCCGTAATCGTCTTCGCCAATGCAGCCGGAATCGCTTCCAGCACGACTGCCACCGCCCCGGCTGCTTCCAGGGCCTTCGCATCTGACAGAAGCGCTTCAGCCTGGTCCTTGCCTTTGCCCTGCACTTTGTAGCCGCCATACTGATGCACCGACTGCGGTGTCATGCCGAGATGACCGATCACAGGGATGCCCACCTGCGTCATAGCCTGAACACGATCCATCATCGCAGCCCCACCTTCGAGCTTGACCGCCTGGGCCCCGGCCTGGAGCAATCGGCCCGCATTGCGCAGCGCATCCTCCTTGCTCGCCTGGTAGGACATGAAGGGCATGTCGCCGATGACCATCGCGCGCTGTGCGGCTCCCGCGACGAGCTTCGTGTGGTACAGCATGTCGTCCATCGTCACGGAAAGCGTATTAGTTTTCCCTTGTACAACCACGCCGAGCGAGTCGCCGACGAGAATCGCTTCGATCCCCGCCTGTTCGACGATCCGGGCAAACAGTGCGTCGTAAGCTGTCACGACGATCAGCTTCTTGCCGCGTTTATATTGTCTGAGTTCGGGAACCGTCATCATTCGAGTTGGGCCTTTGTGATGATTTCACCAAGCCGATGGATGCCCTTGATCGCCATGATGTGGACACCATCGCAATGGGGCCGCACCGCATTGATGGTGCGGACGGCGATCTCGACGCCGACGTCTTCCGATTTGTCGCCGGCCGCGCGCAGTTCGTCGATCATCGCCTGCGGAACCGACATGCCGGGTATGTTGGCGTTCATGAACTCCGCCATCTTGGCATTGCGCAACAAGAGGATCCCGGCCAGTACTTTGACCTTGAACGGACGCACCGCTTTCATGAAGCTCGCAAACTGATCCGGATTGTAGATCGCCTGCGTCTGGAAAAACTGGGCACCGGCTTTGACTTTCACTTCAAACTTCGCAAGCATCGGGCCCACGGGATCGGCTTCGGGCGTCACCGCCGCGCCGATGCTGAACGCCGTGGGGCCATCGAGCTTGTTCCCGGCCATGTCCCGACCGTTATTCAAACCCTGGACAAGCTGCATGACCTGGACGGAATCCAAGTCGTACACCGGCTTCGCCTCTTTGTGATCGCCGACCGTGGGATAGTCGCCGGTCAGACAGAGAATGTTCCGGATCCCCAGCATATGCGCGCCCATGAGATCCGACTGCATCGCGATGCGATTGCGGTCGCGGCAGGTCAGCTGCATGACCGGATCGTGCCCCAACTCGTAGAGCAAGCGGCAGACCGGCAATGAACCGGCCCGCACCACCGCCGCCGTATTGTCGGTCACGTTCACGCCGTGCACCCGACCTACCAGTTGCCTGGCGTTGTCCAGCACGCCGCTGATGTTCGTCCCCTTGGGAGGGTTGTACTCGATCGTCACGGCAAACCGCCCTTGATCGAGCACATCCTTCAGTCGTCTTGGCTCTTTACTCATTGCTGGCTCATCGCTCGGGAACCAAATTCCTTTGTACCACTGTTACATCTTCTCAGCCATTCTCTTCGCTGATTCCACCGTGTTTTCCAACAGCATCGCGATCGTCATGGGCCCGACGCCGCCCGGCACCGGACTGATCCACCCGGCCTTTTGGCTGACCGGTTCGAAATCGACATCCCCGCAGAGTTTGCCGTCCGGCAACTTGTTGGTCCCGACATCGATGACGACGGCACCCTCCCGCACCATATCGGCCGTGACGAACTTGGCCTTCCCGATCGCCACCAGCAGCAGCTCCGCTTCTCGGCAGACCGCCGGCAGATCCTTCGTTTTTGAATGGCAGATCGTCACGGTTGCGTTGCGCTGCAACAGCATCAGCGCCAGCGGCTTCCCGACGATGTTGCTGCGCCCCAGCACCACGGCACGCTTGCCCTCGATGGCGACACCGGCCGACTCGATCATTTTGATCACGCCCTTCGGTGTGCAGGCCTCGAACACCGGATGCCCTTCGACCAGACGGCCGAAGTTGTAGGGATGGAATCCGTCCGCATCTTTGTTCGGAGACACCGCCTCGAGAATCACTCTGCTGTCAATGTGCTTCGGCAACGGAAGCTGAACCAGAATGCCGTGAATCTTCGAATCCGCGTTCTTCTTTTCAATCAGGGCCAGCAACTCAGCTTGCGTCGTACTGGCCGGCAATTTGTGGTCGTCGACATAAATGCCGGCCAGCTCGCAGGCCTTCTGCTTATTCTTTACGTAGACATGGGAAGCGGGATCATCCCCGACCAGAATCGTGGCCAAACCGGGCTTTATCCCTGTCTTGGCCAATACGGCGGCCGATTCCACGGCCAACCGTTCTCGTACCTGCTGCGCCAATGCTTTTCCGTCAATCAATCGAGCTGCCACGATTCCCTCCTCACACGAGACCGTAGGTTGCGGCTAAGGTCGAGGAATTCAGCGCCAGCGCGTTCCACCCGGCTTTGGCGTGAACCTTAACCTGACTCAGAAATCACGGCACATTAGCAGGGCATTTTTATGCAAGTCAACGCTTCGACGGCGGGCCGGCGGCGAGAGGCTAAGGGCAAAAGGCAGGGATTCTGCGATGCGCCTTCATCTCACCCCTCGCCAGTTCCCCCGCGCCGCTCGCCCACTTTTCTTGACAGCTTCTCTTCCTGACGGCTACGATGACAATGATGACCATCGTACCGGCTTCAATCTACCCTTGAACAATCTTTCCCTGATCAATTCCTTTATGAATCGTGCACGCAACTATTCTCCCGTATGTTCCGCGGGACTTGTATTTTTCCTGCTGGCGCCCCCGGTTTGGGCTCAGATCACCGTGACGGAGCTGCAATCCCCCTATAGCTTTATCGGCAGCCAGTCAGGGAAAGAGTATTTTATTTCGAGCGTGAACGGAGAACCGGAGTCCGCTGACAACAACGGCTTCATCACCAAACTCGACGCGAACGGGAAATTGCTGAATCTGAAATTCATCCAGGGAGGCAAGGCCGACGTCACGCTGCATGCGCCGAAGGGCATGGCGCTTGTCGACCACACCCTCTACGTCGCAGACCTCGAGACATTGCGCGCGTTCGACATGAGCAGCGGAAAATCCGTGGCGGCCATTACCATGCCGGACGGAGCCGATCGGGCTCGAGCGCACTTGACCGATGTCGCCTTCGATGGAAAGGGCTTGCTCTATTGCTCCGATCAAAGGGCCAACCGGATCTATCGAATCGATGTGGCCACACAGAAGGTATCCGTCCTGATCACCGATGAACGGTTAGCCGGTCCGGCAGGACTGGCCGTTCACCCGAAATCCGGCCAGCTCATCGCCGTGAGCTGGAACAAAGGAAAGATCTTCGAAATCTCTCCTGATGGCGCGCTCTCCGAACTGTTTTCCAACGGCTTCTTTTCCAGTCGCTTTACGAACTTACGCGGGGTCGACTTCGACCGCTGGGGAAACATGTATGTCTCGGACTTCACGACGGGGAAAGTCTGGCGCATGAGCTGGGACAAACGGTTTCAAGTGATCGCGGAATATCTGCCTTCGCCGGGAGACATCAGCATCGATCGCGTCAACAATTTGATTCTCGTTCCCTATGAATTCGCCCATGCAGCGGAGATGAACGGGTTGGAAACACCCAGCGACGGCAGACCGAAACAGGAAAAACGCACCCTGGCGGATTATGGGTTCATCCCTCCGCCACCCAAGCCGGCAGCCGAGGGAGCTACGAAGAAATGAGCCAATGCGCGTATTGCACCCAACGAAAGGGCAAGCGGCCTTGTCCTGCCCTGGCAGGGCTCATCTGCAGCCAATGCTGCGGTGAGCACCGGATCGTCCGGGTCTCCTGCCCCACAGACTGTGTCTATCTCGGAACGGGGAGCGACTATCAGCAGAAGCGCCTGAGCGAACAGTTCATGCCGGTGCGGCGCGAGTTTTATCGTGAGCTCGCCGAACTCGGCGGCGAGAAGGCCGTGGCGCTGTACAACCTGATCGAGGTGGTGACGTTCAGCTACTTCCAAGGCCGACGCGACGGCCAGGACGCGGAAGTCGTCGCGGCCGTTCAAGCATTGCGGCGCACGCTCAGCCCGCTCCATGTGCCGTCGGCGCCCATGCCGGTGTTCGCCGAACACCTCAAGAAAGAATACGACAGCTTCAAGAAGCAGAACCCGCAGCAGATCGCGGATGCCTCGACCGCCCCCGATGTGCTCGATCGCGCCATCAAATTCATCTCCGCATTTTCAGGAACCGACTTTCAGTCGCAACGGTTCTTGAGCGGATTGGTCGGCTATGTGCGGGCGTACCATCCGGAGATCGCCGCCCATCTCACCAAACAGCAGGAGCCGGGCCATATCGTGCTGCCGGGACAGTCGTTCATGCCCCCGGCCGCACCGGAACCCCACACCCATGGACCGGGCTGCCAACACCATCAACATTAGTCTATCGGGAGATGCGAGACCATGGCCGCTGAGAAGGAAAGGAAGATTCGAAAGTCGCGCCGGGTGAACTTGCAGTGCCAGCTGGGCTTTTCGTCCGGCGAGATGGAGGGCGAAGCCCGCGTGACCAACATTTCGACCGGGGGATGCCGGGCCGAATCGGACATCAATCTGGCCGAAGGGCTCGAATTTCAGGTGCTCTTGCAGCTCCCCGGACAATCTTCGCCGGTCAAAATCGAGCGGGCAGCCGTGCGCTGGGTGACGGGCGATGCCTTCGGCATGAGTTTCATCCTCTTTCTTCCATCCGAACGCGCCCGCCTCAAATCATATCTGGATACCATTCAGTAGCGTTGCGCCGGAGATTTCCTCATTCCACGATAAAGATTTTCATTTCGATGCGTTCGTTCGGCAGATCGCGATCGTCTCTCGGAAGATTCACGATCTTGTCCGCCACACCCAGACCTTTCGTCACTTCCCCGAAGACCGTATACTTTCTGTCCAGGAAATGAGAGTCCTCCACCACGATGAAGAACTGCGAGCCCGCCGTATCCGGCTCGCTCGCCCGCGCCATGGACACAATCCCCCGCTTGTGAGGCGTGTCGCTGAATTCCGCCTTGAGCAGGATCGGATTCCCTTTCTCGTCTTTTGGGCCCCCTTGGCCGTAGGTTTCCTTCCGCAGTGAGTTCTTCGTGTTCGGGTCCCCGCCTTGGATCATAAACCCAGGAATCACGCGATGAAAGATGGTCCCGTTGTAAAAACCGGACTTGGTCAGCTTGATGAAGTTCTCCACGTGATTCGGCGCCAGCTCGGGATACAATTTCATTTCGATCGTTCCAAACTTGGTGGTGATGATCGCCCTCGGATGAGTATCCGGTGGAGGAAGGGGCGTCGTCTTTACTTCGCTTTTCGCAGCACAGGCTGTCACGACGCTCAGCGCCGCACAGACGAGCAGCAGCAACGTCCCGCTTAACGCTGCCGCATGACTCCCGGACGTGCGGGCTCGACTCATAGGCTATTCCACCACTACCACGGTGATTTCCGCCCGTTCAGCCGGAAGATCCCGGGCATTTCTGGGAAGGCTGACGATTTTATCGGCCACCTCCATCCCTTTGACGACTTCCCCAAACACGGTGTATTGCCCATCCAGAAAATTCGAATCCTTCACCACGATAAAGAACTGCGAGCCCGCACTGTTGGGATCGTTCGTGCGGGCCATGGAGAGAATGCCACGCCGGTGGGGGATGTCATTGAATTCGGCCTTGAGCCGCTGGCTTGGTCCACCCTGGCCGTAGGTTTCCGGCTTGTTCGGATCTTTGGTGTTGGGATCTCCGCCTTGGATCATGAAACCGGGAATCACGCGATGGAAGATGGTTCCGTTGTAGAAGCCGGATTTCGCCAGCGCAATGAAATTCTCGACGTGCTTGGGAGCTTTCTCCGGGGAAAACGCCACTTCCATCTCGCCGAATTTCGTCTTGATGATGGCCTTCGGCGCTTTTGCCGGAGCCTTGTCCGCGGCAAACAGGAGTCCCCCCCCGAGACATACCGCACCGCTCAGGATCACACATACCGCAATGGCAATGGTTATGCGCTTGCTCTGCATCGTCTCCTCCTTCATTGGCTTTCCGTTCCCGGCCGATTGATCATACCATGGCTTTGACTGTTTCATGCACCGGCTTGCCTCAACGCTTGCTGAGCCGCCAGTTGCTCCGCTTCCTTCTTGCTGTGCCCAACCCCTCTGCCGACGACTTCTCCGTTGATGCGCAACTCCACTTCGAAGAGTTTGTCATGATCCGGCCCCGATTCCCGCACGACTGCGTAGTGCGGCAGCCCGTCGAAACGTTTCTGACACCACTCCTGGAATTGCGTCTTGTAATCCTCCGCCCCGGGCATGTGCTGCTGCGTCGCCACTCGAACAAACTCTTCGTCAAACAGCCGAAGGACGACCTGACGTCCTGCATCCACTCCTCCGTCGAGATAGACGGCGGCAAGGACGGCTTCGAGTGCATCGGCCAGCAAGGAATCTTTTTCGCGTCCTTTGGAAAGCTCTTCGCCCCGTCCCAGTCTCAAGCAGGACCCGAGCTTGAGCCGCCTGGCGACCGCCGCCAACACCGTTTCACTAACGAGTCTCGCCTTGAGTTTGGAGAGGGCACCTTCGGACGATTGGGGCAGCAGCGCGACCAATCGCTCGCTGACGATGAGAGACAAGACGGCATCGCCGAGAAACTCAAGCCGTTCGTTGTGCAGGCCGCCGGCCGTTTTCTGTTCGTTGACGTACGACTTGTGCGTGAGAGCTTCTTCGAGCAAGGCAGTAGTCTGAAATCGATAGGCGAGAGCTGACTGAAGCACATCGACGGAAGGAGCCGATGTCATAGATGCACGCCCCAAGGATGTGGACGGTTAGGCGTCGGGCTTCTTGAAGAGAAGGCAGGCATTGACTCCGCCGAATCCAAACGAATTCGACAATGCAACGTTGACCGATGCCGGTCTGGCCTTGTGCGGGACATAGTCGAGATCGCACGCTGGGTCGGGATTGTCCAGGTTAATCGTCGGCGGAAGGATGCCATGGTGGAGCGCTAAAATGCTGAATACCGCCTCGATCCCGCCCGCTGCGCCGAGCAAGTGTCCCGTCATCGACTTGGTCGAACTGACCGGGATGCGATAGGCCCGCTCGCCGAAGACCTGCTTGATTGCCTTCGTTTCGATGACATCCGCCATCGTCGAAGTGCCGTGCGCGTTGATGTACCCGACCTGCTCTTTGCTGATCCCCGCATCCTTCAGCGCTAATTCCATGCAACGCACTGCCCCCTCGCCCTCTTCGGAAGGAGCGGTAATGTGGTAGGCATCGCTGTTCATCCCGTACCCGATCACCTCGGCATAGATCCGAACACCTCGCCGGCGTGCGTGGTCGAGCTCTTCCAGCACCACCACCCCCGCGCCTTCACCGAGCACGAACCCGTCGCGGTCCTTGTCGAACGGCCGGCTCGCCTTAGTCGGCTCGTCGTTCCGGAACGAGAGCGCTTTCGACGCGGCAAACCCCGCGACTCCGAGCGTGGTAATCGCCGCTTCTGCGCCGCCGGCTACCATGACATCGGCATCACCCCGCTGAATGAGGCGAAAGGCATCGCCGATACAGTGATTCCCCGTCGCGCAAGCCGTCACCGCACAGGAGTTTGGTCCCTTGGCGCCAAGCCGGATGGCAACCTGGCCGGACGCCAGATTGATGATCGTCATGGGGATGAAAAACGGAGAGACGCGGCCCGGGCCTTTTTCTTTGAGCACGTTGTGATAATGCTCGATGGATCCCAGCCCGCCGATACCCGAACCGATGTAGACGCCGACTTTGGTCGCCTCTTCCGGTAGCACTTTCAATCCCGCATCATCCGTCGCCAATTGCGCCGCACCCACAGCGTAGTGGATGAAGGCGTCCATCTTCTTGATTTCTTTTTTCTCGATGAACTGGGCAGGGTCGAAATCTTTGACTTCGCCCGCAATCTGCGCGTCGTACCCGGTGGGATCGAACTTCGTGATGCGGCCAATGCCGGACTCGCCGGCACAGATGGCCTTCCACGTTTTCTCCACACCGGTCCCGAGGGGAGTGATCAACCCGAGGCCGGTAACGACAATGCGTCTGGCTGCACGATCGCTCATCGCACCCCCGACGGCTACGCTTTTTCCTTGATGTAATCCAACGCCTTCCCGACGGTCAAAATTTTCTCGGCGTCTTCGTCGGGAATCTCGATCCCGAACTCTTCTTCGAGCGCCATCACGAGCTCGACGGTATCGAGCGAGTCGGCCCCGAGGTCTTCGACGAAGCTGGCTTCCGGCGTCACTTCATCCTCCTCGACTCCAAGCTGCTCCGCGATAATTTTCTTCACCCGTTCATCTACTGTAGCCATAGACTTACTCTCCTCCTTCTCCGTACTGTTGTCTCGTGTGCACCGCCGCTCCCTGGCATCGGTGCCTGTCCCAATTTCTCTCCTTCAACCCCCTTACGACATGAGCATGCCTCCGTTGACATGCAACACATGCCCGGTAATGTACGCCGCTTCCTCTGAAACAAGAAAGCGCACCGCGTTCGCGATGTCGGCAGGGGTTCCTAACCGCCCCAACGGAATTTGTTTTTGCAGCGCGTCTTTTACCTCAGCCGACAACCCCTGCGTCATCGCCGTATCGATGAACCCCGGCGCCACCGCGTTGACCGTCACGTTGCGGCTGGCGTACTCGCGCGCGACCGTCTTGCTGAATCCGATCACTGCCGCCTTCGACGCCGCATAATTCGCCTGCCCGACGTTCCCCATGGCCCCCACGATCGAGGCGATGTTGACGATGCGACCATAGCGCTGTTTGGTCATCGGCTGCAAGACCGCCTTTGTGCAGTTGAAGGTTCCGTTCAGATTCACTTGCAGGACCAGATTCCAATCTTCTTCTTTCATCCGCAGCAGCAAGCCGTCGCGCGTAATGCCCGCATTGTTCACGAGAATATCGATCTTGCCCCATTCCTTGATGACCTGCTCCGCCATCGCCTTCGTGTCGTTGGCATCCGCGACGTTGACCTTCACGTTCAGCGCTTTGCGGCCCAGCTTCTCGATTGCGGCCACGGTATCTTTCGACCGCGTCGGATCGAGATCGGCTACGACGATGTCCGCGCCTGCTTCCGCCAGCGTTTCCGCAATGGCCCGTCCGATTCCCTGCGCCGCTCCCGTCACGATCGCCACTTTACCTGCTAATGACATAGTTCGATTCCTCTCCGTTCTCTCCCGACCCCTTACGACTCACCCTGTATCGCCAATGCCTGACGTGTAGCATCCAGCGACTTGGGGTCGTTGACATTCAGTGTCACCGCGTCCGAGACGATGCGCTTGATCAAACCCGTCAAGACCGTGCCCGGCCCAACTTCGATGAATGTCTTCACACCCATCGCCGCCATCGCCTTGACGGAATCTTCCCACCGTACGGATGAAGGGAGTTGCCGAACCAGCGACGGTTGGATCTCAGCGGCCTTGGAAATCGCTCGTGCTTCGGCGTTGTTGATGAGGGGCATCTGCAAGTCAGACCATCGGACGGCGGCCAGATCCTGCGCCAGCCGGTCTGCCGCGTTCTGCATCAACGGCGTATGGACCGGAACGCTCACGGGCAGCAGTACGGCTTTTTTGCATCCCTTCGTCTTGGCAATCTCGATCGCTCGTTCCACCGCAGCTTTTTCACCGGCAATCACCACCTGGCCGGGCGAATTGAAATTGGCGGCCTGCACCACCCCGACGGATGCCGCCTCGCGGCACACATCCTTCACTACATCAGGGGCAAGGCCCAACAGTGCCGCCACCAACCCAGCTCCCGGAGCGACAGCCTCCGACATGTACCGTCCACGTTTCTGTACGATGCCAACGGCGTCGCGAAAGGTCATACCACCGGCAGCGACTAATGCGGAGTATTCACCGAGACTATGGCCTGCGACTGCGATCGCCTTGACTCCGGCCGGTTCTAAGGCTTGAAGTGCGGCCATGCTGCTCACCAGCAAAGCGGGCTGCGTATGTTCCGTCAGATTGAGCTTCTCCGCCGGTCCTTCGAAACAGAGCGTGGCGACATCGTAGCCGAGAACCGACGAGGCTTCTTCATAGACCTTCTTGAGAGTTGGACAGGCCTCACACAGCGCCTTCCCCATCCCTACAGACTGCGATCCTTGGCCGGGAAAGACCAGGCCGATTCCTGAATTCATAAGAGGTTAGATATCTTAGAAACGCCCTGGAAAGTCAACGAGAAAAAGTTTTGAGCGTACGGTCAGCCATGAACCTTCGACGACCAATTTTCAAGCTGCTTGCCGGCTACCGTTCGCTTCTTTCGCTACCATCTGATAAGCGCCGAGGCCCAGGTCAACCCTGCTCCGAATGCGCCCAACATGACGAGCGAGCCTTCCTTGATACGCCCTTGCCGAACCGCCTCGTCGAGCGCGATGGGGATCGACGCCGCAGACGTATTCCCATAACGATCCAAATTCAGCATGACTTTTTCGAGCGGCAGCCCCAAACGATCCGCGACGGCTTTCAGAATACGCACGTTCGCCTGATGCGGCACGTACAGGTCGAGATCCTCCACGCGGAGCGAATTGGCGGCAAGCGTTTCACGGGCAACCTCCTCCAGCGTGCGTACCGCCACCTTAAACGTCTCGTTGCCCTTCATCTTGATGCAGTTCAATTTTTCCGCGACGACCTTTTCGGATGGAGGAAGCCGAGACCCGCCTCCCGGTACAGCAATCAGTTCCCATAGCGCCCCATCGGACCGCAGATGCGTCGACAGGATTCCGCGTTCGCCTTCGCTGGCACTGACGACGGCCGCACCGGCTCCATCGCCGAACAACACGCAGGTATTGCGATCGGTCCAATCGGTAATCGCCGACATCACTTCCGACCCGATCACCAGCACATGGCGCATGCCCGTTCTGACGTAGGCATCCGCCACCGACAGGGCATAGACGAACCCGCAACAGGCCGCCGACAGATCGCAGGCGGCCGCGCGAGTCGCGCCCAGCTGATGCTGGATCAAACAGGCTGTGGCCGGAAGAGGATAATCACCGGTGCAGGTGGCGAGCAGAATCATGTCGAGGTCGGCTGCGCCGATGTTGGCCGCCTCTAACGCCCGCTGCGCGGCCTTGATCGCCAGATCGGAACAGGCTTCACCGGCGCCGGCCATGCGGCGTTCACGGATGCCCGTCCGCTCCGTGATCCATTCATCCGACGTTGCGACCATCTTTTCGAGGTCGGCATTGGCAAGCACCTTCGCCGGAGCATAGGATCCAGTCCCTGTGATACGCGCCTTCACGTAGGCGGCTCCTCCGCCGGCCGGCGTTGCGCGAGACTTTCCTCGATATCGCGCTGAATCAAATCATCGACTCGGCTCTCAGCCAATCCCTTTGCCCGGCGGATTGCATTCTTGATCGCCTTGGCAGATGAACGGCCGTGGCAAATCATCGTGATTCCGTTCACGCCGAGCAGCGGCGCGCCGCCGAACTCGGCATAGTCGATCTTCCGTTTCAGATTGATCAGCGGGGATGCGATCAACGGATAGGCGAGGCGTCCGAAGAACGAACCGGAAATCTCTTTGAGCAAGAGCTTCTTGATCGTATCGGCGACCCCTTCGGAAATTTTCAACGCCACATTTCCGATGAACCCGTCGCAGACCACCACGTCCGCTTCGCCGCTATAGACATCGCGGCCCTCGACGTTCCCGATAAAGTTCAACGGGGTGTTCTTGAGCAGCTTGAAGGCCTCTTTCGTCACCTCGTTCCCCTTACTGTCCTCTTCTCCGATGCTCAAGAGCCCGACGCGTGGATTCGGTTTGCGAAAGAGATGCTTTCCATATTCGTTGCCCATGATGGCAAACTGCGCCAGATGCTGGGCCGAACAGTCCACGTTGGCGCCCACATCCAGCATGATGGCTTCGCCGGTCAGCGTCGGCAAACTTGTCGCAATGGCCGGCCGCTCCACGCCCTTGGTCAATCCCAGCACGAAAAACGACGCCACCATGCTCGCGCCCGTATTGCCGGGGCTGACCACGGCATTGGCATCCCCGCTCTTGACCAGTTCGGTCGCAATCCAAATGGAGGAATCCCGTTTTTTGCGGGCGACCGCGGCCGGTGATTCGTGCATCTCCACGACTTGCGGCGCATGCTTGATCGAGAGCCGGCCGTCCGTACAACCCAACCGGTGGCACTCTTCCGAAAGGATTTTCTCATCACCGACCAAAATGACGTCGACGTTGAGTTCTTGGGCGGCCTGAAGCGCACCCTCGATACAGGGTGCCGGGCCATGGTCGCCCCCCATGGCATCAAGCGCAATTTTCATCCTCGGTGGTGTGCTCACAAGCAGTTCGACGCTCCTTGAACGAACATGCAGCGGAGACCCTTTAACGGGCTCGAATCGGGGGAAGTTTAGAGGAGTATGGGCAGCGACGCAACAGATCGGTGAAAGAGGCTCAGCCCTGTACCGACAGCCCGGCCGCGGACGGCGGGCTGTCGGATCGTTCAACAGCCTACTAGACTTCTTCGACCTGAATGACCGCTTTGCCCTTATAGGTGCCGCAATTCAGACAGGTATAATGCGGGAGCTTCAGTTCGTGACACTGCGGGCAGACCGACATCCCCGGCGGCGTGATCCGCAGTTTCTGAGTCCGGCGCTTGTCCCGTCTGGCCCGCGAATGTTTATGTTTCGGATTTGGCATGGCTCTTCCTCCAAACAGTCGGCTGCCGGGAAGCCTTCCGGCTCGATCCGGCCACAGCCGATTTAGTGTTTCGTGCTCCGGATCACCCGGATCGCCGTCACCGGCGGTTCTGCAGGGCACTGGCAAGGCCCCGCATTCAAGTCCTCTCCACACCGCGCACACAACCCGGCGCAATCTTCCCGGCAGAGCGGCTGCATCGGCGCCGCCAGAATGATGTGTTCGCGCAACATGGGAGCCAGTTCGATGTGATCGCCTTGATAGAAATAGCGATCATCGCCCTCGGCTTCTTCCTCGACGTCTGATTCGACCTTTGCCGGCGCCAGACGTCCCTTGCGTGGTTCGACCGCCTTCGGCTGACGCGCCACACCTTTCGGCTCTTTCCCCTCACGAGCAAATGCAACACGCACCGAGAAAGCCAGCGCATCGTCGTATTCTTTCAAGCACCGGACGCACTGGCGGACCACCGTGCCTTCCAACACGCCGGTCACCGCGACCATGCCGTCTGCATTGATGAGGTCCAGGCTCACGGAGAGCGGACCGCGAAGCGTCGCATCGGCTTCGGTCAGGCCGAGTTCCTCGGCCGCCGCCTCGCCCACCAATGACAGCCCCTCAGCTGTGATATCCGCGACCAGCGGTGTGAGCAACTCCATCGTGACACCTGCCTGCATCGTCATTCCCAAGGCCGTTGCTTACCGCTCTTCGGCAAAACTGATCAAGGCGATGTGACGGGCGCGCTTGACTGCAGTCGTCAGCTCGCGCTGATGCCCCAAGCAATTGCCGGAAATACGGCGAGGAACAATGCGCCCCCGCTCGGTCAGGAAATTCCGCAAAAGCCCGACGTCTTTGAAATCGATGGAACCCTTTTCGATGCAAAACCGGCACGGCCGGCGGCGCTGGAAAAACCGTCCGCCTCCTCCGCTGCCGCCGCCATCGCCTCGTCCGCCACCACCATGTTCGCGTTCCATAAGATCACCCCTTCAATCAAAAATTACTGCGGTTCTTCGTAATCGTAATTGGGTTCCTCATGCGCTGCGGCCTCGCCACCGCCTCCACCGCTCATACCGGACTCGCCTCGCTTTGGGAGAAACGTCACCGTCTGCGCGACGACTTCATGCTTGCTGCGCTTCTGGCCGTCTTCTGTTTCCCAGCGCCGCTGCTGCAAGCGGCCATCGACGATGATGCCATTCCCCTTGCTGAGATACTGCCCGCAATGTTCCGCCTGCTTGCCGAACACGACGATATCGACGAAACAGACTTCTTCCTTCAACTCATCGCCCTGTTTGTACCGGCGGCTGACCGCCAGGCCCAGCGACGCGACCGGCGTCCCGTTCGGCGTATAGCGCAATTCGGGGTTGCGTGTGAGGTTCCCGATCAGAATGACTTTGTTAAATCCGGCCACCGGCAAACTCCTCAGACGGGGCCTCGGCCACGCGCCGCGGCACTAATTCCTTCTCAAGATGGACCGTGAGGAATTTAATGATGTTGTCTTCGAGACGATAGGCATGCTCCAGTTCGCCGACCGTGTTGTTCGGCGCCTTGAAGTAGAAGTACACGTACGTGCCTTTCCGTTCCCGCCGTACTTCGTAGGCGAGCTTCTTGCGGCCCCAGTTTTCGGCTTTAATGAATTGCGCGCCGGCCTTTCCGGCCACGGCCTTCATCTTTTCGATGAGTGCAGTCGTTTCCTCATCAGTGATGGACGGACGAATGATGAACAGAGACTCGTAGAGCTCCATGCAGAGATCCTCCTGGACAAAGGCCCCCGAACCAGTCGGGAGCGAGGTGTAGGGCGCCTATATGGCGTAAAGAACGGTGGAAGGTATCACAGCCGAGGGAAAGCTGTCAATTTCTCGGGGGTTCCAAGGCCGGACGGGGTCTGCTTTGTATCTAGCCCTTCCGAGCCGCCCTCGCAGGACTTCAGCGACTAGATAGCCGTGAAGCTTGTTCTGCGAGAAAGCAGGATCTCTAGGGGGCTCTCTGCATCCTCGCCTGAAAGTACCGGCATCCTCCACTCTGCAATTCAAGAATTACAACCGGCAAGCTGCTCAAAAAGCGGATGACAAGGCCGCAGGAGCACGGCGACTGAGGCGTGCTCTTTGGGTACGTCGCAAGGAGACGGGCGATCGAGAACACAGTAAGCCGCCTTTTTCAGCAGCCTGCTAGACGTTAAAGCGGAAATAGACGATATCCGCTTCTTTGATGACGTAGTCCTTGCCTTCGAGCCGGAACAACCCCTTCTCCTTCACCTTCGCCTCCGACCCGCAAGCCAGCAGATCGTCGTAGTGATAGACCTCGGCGCGAATGAAGCCTCGTTCCATGTCGGAGTGAATCTTGCCGGCTGCTTGCGGCGCCTTGGTATTTTTCACGATCGGCCAGGCGCGGGATTCGATTTCTCCGGCGGTGAAGAAGGTAATGATGTTGAGGAGCGTGTACGCTTCGCGCGTGAGGCGTACAAGACCCGACTCCGTGAGACCCATCTCTTTCAAAAAATCGGCCCGCTCGGCTTCGGGCAACGTGGAAAGCTCCGCTTCGAGCTGACCGCAGATGGTCACGACGCG
>CAZOUA010000007.1:19446-93064 GCA_964582865.1 uncultured Nitrospira sp.
GCCAGCGCGCCGCCGCCCGTGAGGGCGTTGAACACGGTCGTCTTCCCGACATTCGGCAACCCGATCATCCCGCAACACAATCCCATTTCTTTTTCCCTCTCTCCCCCCGTTGCGGAGAACCGATCCTCGATGAGGAGCAGTCTGGCTGGCTTTCACTGCGCGCGTCGAACGAGCACGGCTTTATCGTGCGCGTTCCGCGAGCACAAAGTCAGTCAGATTGCTCCTCTCCCTCTTCAGGCTTCTCCCGCACATTAAACTGATTCATCGCCGTTTCCGTACCCCGATGGATCATACATTCGAGCGCGTCGACAGCCCGCTCCAAGCAAGGCTCGAAAATGTCCATTTCCGCTTTGCCGACGTGCTCCAATACGTAGTCTGCGGAGTCTTGCCGCGGAGCCGGCCGCCCGATCCCGATTTTGATCCGCACGAACTGCGGCGTCCCCAGGGCCTCCACGACGGACTTGATGCCGTTATGCCCGCCATGCCCGCCGGCAAGCTTGATCCGGAGACGCCCCGGCTCGAGGTCGAGATCGTCGTGCACCAGGATGAGATCGTCGGGGGTGAGTCTCAACTCGCGAAGCAGACCTTTAAGCGGGGGACCCGTGACATTCATGAAGTCGAGGGTGCCGGCCAGCTCGATCAATTCGGAACCGAGCCGCCCTGCCCCTCGCTGAGCGATGCCGCGCCTGGAAAGACGGATCGACCACCGAGCGGCGGCCCGCTCGATGGCCCACATCCCGGCATTGTGACGGGTCTGGGCATAGGACGCGCCAGGATTGCCCAGTCCAACGATGAGACGCAACGTTACTTCTTCTTCTCGGCTTCTTTCTTTTCAGCCTTGGGAGCCGCGGCCGCTTCCTTTTTGTCTCCGGCTTTGGCTTCACCGGCCGGTGCTGCCGCTCCAGGCGCTGCGGCCACACCTTCGGCACCTTCCACCGCAGCCTTGCCCTTCGCCACCACTTCCGGCTCCTTCGCGCCTTCCGGTCCCGCCGCCTGGCTCGTCAGGAGGGCTTCGAGCTTGGCTTCGGACATCGGCACGGCCACGCTCACGACCATCAGTTCAGAATCATCGAGAAAGCGCACGCCTTCGCGCTTGGCGATATCTTTCAAGTGAATGCCCTGATTGATGTTCAAGGGCGAGGCATCGACTTCGATGTAGTCCGGCAATGCGGCAGGCAAACATTCCACGTGCAGCTCGCGCATGTTGTGATGAAGAATCCCGCCCTCTTTCACGCCGGCAGGCGTGCCGCCGATCACATGCACCGGCACCTTGACGCGAATGGGCTTTTCCATCGAGATCTCGAACAGATCGGCATGAAGCACGTTCCCGACGACGGGATCGACCTGGAAATCGCGCAGCAGCGCCGTCCGCTTGGGCTTGGATTTGGCGCCGGAGATGGTGAGCGAGATCAAGGCGGTGCTGCCGGCCTGCGACTTCAGAATCTTGACCAACGGCTCCGGCTCGATCGTCAGCAAGAGGCACTCGCCCTGCCCGTACAACACACCGGGGACTTTCCCATCGCGCCGCAGCTGGCGCGCCGCGCCCTTCCCTGACTTTTCCCTCACGTTGACCGCCAAATCGAATTTCATGATCTTCCTCCGTCCCCTTCTTCTCGTTCCAGATGCCTCGGCCCGCTTCAGGCAAACAGCGAACTCACCGACTCATCTTCGTGAATACGCCGGATCGCTTCACCCAGTAGCGGAGCAACCGACAATTGGTGGATCTTGGGGCAGGCTTTTTCCTTGCCCCGTAATGGAATGGTGTTCGTCGCAATGACTTGTGTCAGGCAGGAATTCTGAAGCCGTTCCAACGCCGGCCCGGACAGCACCGCATGAGTACAGGCAGTCCACACTTCCCGCGCGCCCTTGTCGGCGCAAGCCTGGGCGCCTTGGACGATCGTGCCGGCCGTGTCGATCATGTCATCGAGCAACAGGGCGCTTTTCCCCCGAATATCACCGATGATATTCATGATCTGAGTTTGGTTCGGCCCCTCGCGCCGCTTGTCGATGATTGCCAAACTGGCCTGGAGCCGTTTGGCAAAGGCACGTGCCCGCTCCACGCCCCCGGCATCGGGTGACACAATCACCAGGTCGCTGACTTTCTTTTTCGTAATGTAGTCCAACAGCACCGGCAAGGCGTACAGATGATCGACCGGTACGTTGAAGAAGCCCTGAATCTGTCCGGCATGGAGGTCCATCGTGAGGACCCGGTCGGTTCCAGCCGTGCTGATCAAATCGGCCACCAGTTTTGCGGAAATCGGCACCCGCGGCTGGTCCTTGCGGTCTTGTCTGGCGTAACCAAAATAGGGAATGACGGCTGTAATCCGATTCGCAGAAGATCGCTTGAGGGCGTCGATCATGATCAACAACTCCATGAGGGAGTCATTGACCGGCTCGCAGGAGGATTGGACGACGAAGACGTCCGCCCCGCGGACATTTTCCTCAATTTTGACGCGAATTTCTCCGTCGCTGAACGACGACACCGTCGCCTCACCGAGTTTGATGCCAAGATAGGCGCAAATCTCGTGGGCGAGGGCCGGATTCGCGTTGCCAGAGAAAATCATCAATTCTCTGCTCATCGATCCCTCGAATGGTCCTCGGATATAATGGTGCCGGTCCTGCTCTCGTACGTGGTTCGTCTCGACGGCGGGCGTCGGTGGGCGTAATCTGAACCCGCCTACCTCGTTCGCTACGCGCTGTTGAGGAAGCCAACTAAGGGTCCGAACTGTAACGGATTTCGTGGCGGCTTGTCAACCGAGCGAGACTCCGCCCCTCCTCTCCCTAGCGTACGATCAACGGCCCTGAACAGGTGGGGACAACGAAGACGTTATGCTGTTTCTCCTCGGCAAATTTGGCTTGAGTCCGGCGGGCCGTGGCTTCATCTGAGAACAGCCCGAACACCGTAGCCCCGCTTCCCGATAGAAGGGCTACCTCAGCCCCCTGACTGAGAAGGGATTCCTTGATTTGCCGAAGCCCCTCGTGTCGTGCAAACACCGGCGCCTCAAAATCGTTCTCTCCGGCCGTTATGAGTTGAGCCCAGTTCGCGCGAGCCTGCCGATCTAAGTCCACATGGGCCTGCGATAACGGACGGACTGTCTCTCTGGTCCTGGCCAGTTCTTGATAGGCCCATTTGGTTTCCACACCGAATCCTGGATTGACCAGCACCACCCAGCGGCGTCCGTCAATGGCGATCGGTTTCACCGCTTCTCCTCGCCCGGCAACTACACTGGAAGGGGCGAAGAGGAAGAAAGGAACATCGCTTCCTAACGGCTGTCCGACTTCGGCCATCTGCGCGGTGGACCAGCCAAGTTGCAGGAGCCGGTTCAGCCCCAGAATGGTCGCGGCGGCATCACTGCTTCCTCCGCCAAGACCCGCTCCCATGGGAATCCGCTTCAACAGTTGAATCTCCAGGCCGATCGATCGCTGAGCACGTTCCAGCACAGCAACAGCCGCACGGTGCACAAGATTGCTTCGATCCGAGGCCAGCCGGTCTGTATCGCAGTACAGCTGAATATCCTGCCGGTGGGGTGCCAGTCGGATCTGCAACTCGTCTTCAAGCCCGACCGTCTGCATGATCGACCAGAGATTGTGATAGCCATCCGGACGGCGATCCAAAATGCGGAGGATGAGATTGACCTTGGCGGGGGCGGAAACGGTGACAGCGGGTGATGGAGGCGCGTCCGAATCTAAAAGGCGTTTAGTCACGACCTCCTTTTATAGCATACTTTTCCAGCCGGTAGCGGAAGGACCGCGTGTTGAGTTTCAACAGGCGCGCCGCCTTCTTCTTGACCCACCTCGTCCGCTCTAAGGCCTTGACCAGCAGGTCTTTTTCGATCCCGTTAATGAGCCCCTCGAGATCTAGCCCGTCTTCAGGTAGGTCCGTTGGCACCCCCTGCGACTGTTGCGGCGTCACGGGCGGATGCAGCCACCCTCTGACCTCCGAGTCGGTGACAGGAGCTCCGGTCGAAAATGCGACAACCCGCTCGATCAAATTCTCTAACTCGCGTACGTTGCCGCGCCACTCATGCTGCAAAAGGACGTGCAAGGCCTCCTGGTCGAGAACCGGCGCGGACTTCCCGCTTTCCTGAGAAAACTTTTCCAGGAAATGCTTGACCAACAGCGGAATGTCTCCGGCTCGAAGTCGCAGCGGAGGAAGTCGGATAGGAATGACGTCCAGCCGATAGTAGAGGTCCTCGCGGAATGATCCATCGGCAACGGCCTTCTCAAGATCGCGGTTCGTGGCGGCAATAACCCGCACATCGACCTTCATGTCCTGATTGCCGCCGACGCGACGGAATTCCCGTTCTTGAATCACGCGCAGCAATTTGACCTGAATGGTCGGCGTCGTATCCCCGATCTCGTCCAGAAAGATCGTCCCCCCGTTGGCAACTTCAAACAAACCCGCCTTGTTGGCGATGGCCCCAGTGAACGATCCCTTCATGTGTCCGAACAATTCACTTTCGAGCAGCGTTTCCGGCACCGCGCTGCAGTTGACCGCCACAAACGGCATCGCGTTGCGCGCGCTGTTATAATGGATGGCACGGGCAACGAGCTCCTTGCCCGTTCCGCTTTCGCCGCAAATCAGCACATTGCTCTTCGCATCGGCAACCTTGCGCACGACGTCGAATACCTTCTGCATCGCCTCGCTTTGCCCGACGATCTGCGCGAACGACGATTGGCTCGCCATCTCGCGTTTGAGCAGAATGTTTTCGGTCGACAGCCGGCGCTTTTCCAGGGCGTTTCGGATGATGAGCTGGACTTCGTCGACCTGGAAAGGCTTGGTCAGATAATCGTATGCCCCGTGCTTCATCGCTTCCACAGCCGAATCAGCGGTTGCAAACGCCGTGACGACCAACACCACCGTCTCGGGCGATGACGACTTCACGGCCTTGAGCACATCCATGCCGTCCGCCTTCGGCATGCGGAGATCCGTGATCACCAGGTCGTAAATCTCCTTGTTCACCTGGCCGATCGCTTCTTCTCCGTCGGAAGCTTCCGTGACGGCATATCCCGCCCGCTTGAGCATGATGCTCATCACTTCGCGAAGGCTCTTTTCATCGTCGACGACTAAGATCTTTTCCACGGCGTGCGTCCCTCATGCCACAGCCGCACTCCGGCATCTCCGGAACGCGGCATACAGACCACAAAGCGAGTGCCTTGCTGCAAATGACTTTCCACTTTGATCCATCCGCCATGCAGATCGACGATGCGATGGACCGCAGCCAAGCCCAACCCGGACCCTTGCTTCTTCGTCGTGAAGAAAGGAAGAAAAATCTTGTCCAGATTCTCCTTGGCGATGCCTTCTCCCGTATCCTGAAAAGCTACTTCGATGACGTCACCCTGACGCCCGCCGGCATCGACATGGCGACAGCCGGTGGTTATGGTCAACTGCCCCCCGCCCGGCATCGCGTCGAATGCATTCGCCGCGAGATTCCAGAACACCTGCCGCAATTGATCCTGATCGACCTGTGCGGGAAGCGGGTCGGCGGTCAGCGACGTCACAATGGCGATGCGTTTTCGCGATCGAGCTTCATGTTGTACCAGATCGAGTGTCTCGGCAAGAATTTTGTTCATATCGCACTCGGCCAAGTGAAGCGCGGGGGGACGGGCATATTGCAGAAACTCGGTAATGATGGAATCCAGCCTGGTCGCTTCTCTGATCGCGATATCCATGAGGCGGCGATCGGTTTCGTCGGCGACCGCTTCTTTCCGCAACATCTGCATGGCGCCCGCCAATGCCCCCAACGGGTTTCGAATTTCATGCGCCATGCCAGCCGACATTTCGCCGAGATTGGCGAGCCATTCCTTCCGGTGCATTTCTTCTTCCATGTCCCTGATTTGCGTCAAATCTTTAAAGACTCCGACCAATCCAACCTGGTCTCCCCGCTCATGCAACGGAGCGACTGTCATGCCAAGCACCAGCCGATTGCCCTGCGAGCCTTTGCATTCCACTTCAAAGCGGGTCATAACACGAAATGCCGAGATTTCCCGGTCGTCGGAGGACTGGTTGGGATGCCAATTGAACAATTCTCTCCAGGGACGCCCGATGACCTCGGCCAGCGCATACCCCATCACTTCGCGCGCGGCAGGGTTAAAAGACGTGATCGCCCCCTTTGCATCCGCCGTGAACACGCCGCTGCTGATGCTCCGCACAATGTTTTCATGAAATGCCTGAAGACGATGGAGTCCCTGCTCTTTTTCACGCAATGATTGATCGGCTTGCTGGAGTTGGTCCGCCAGTGTTCCACCAAGGAGTCCTACGACCAGAATCGCCAGAGCGTAGGCGCCAAAGGTCTGAAACGTTTCCGGCGCCGTCAAATGGCTATGCGCGAACCATCCCCAGTCATCGGCAAAACCGTACAACTGAACGTTTGTCACGACACCGAACACAATAATGCATCCGCAGGCGGCGAGAAGCCCTACGCGCCGGTGCGGGATAAGACTGGCGACTGCAACCGTTACGATGTAGAGAACCGCGAATGGACTCTCGACTCCACCGGTACGTGCGACAAGCACGGTCTCCAGAAAGAAGTCGATGCTAAGCTGCATCCAGAAAAATGCAGTGAGTCTCGACGGGCTATTGAGCCGGCGAAGGACCAGCGCCGAGGGAATGGTGAATGCGTAAGTCAGAATGATGAGCGTATAGAATGTCCAGACCCGCTCACCCTTTGTGGCTTCAAACGCAAGCGATAACCCCAGCATCAGGGTAACGATGGCTACCCTGAGCCCCATCAACCAATGAAGCCTGGTTCGCAACTCATCCATAGCAATTGGCAACTATTTCACAAGATGGCGGCGGCGATTCTTCCTGGGCGAGGTCTGGGAACATGGTCCTCTCGAAGCGGAGACGGACCGGAGTATCGTCGAGATCCAACGGATTGGGAACAAATGGATGGAACAGACAATCGGATGGTTTTGTGATTCCCGACGACACAAGCACGACGATCCATTTGCGCCGCTCATCCGCCCATTAGGCGCATCAGCCGATCGCTGAAGCCATGGTGAATATCGGCAAGTACATGGCAATGACGATGAATCCGATGACCACGCCGAGGAACACCATCATGATGGGCTCGAGCAAGGAGGTCAGCGAAGCGACGGCTTGGTCGACTTCATCCTCATAAAAGTCGGCGATCTTCCCCAGCATCGCGTCCAAAGCACCGGTCGACTCGCCGACCGCGATCATATGTGTAACCATCTTGGGGAATACTCCGCTTGATGCCAAGGGATCAGCGATGGTCTTACCGCCGCTGATGCTCACACGAGCATTGACTAACGCTTCTTCAATCACCTTGTTCCCAGCAGTCTTGGCGCAAATAGTCAAGCCATCGAGCAGCGGAACTCCGCTCGAAAGAAGCGTGCCGAGAGTCCGCGTAAACTTGGCGACCGAGGCCTTCCTGATAAGGTCGCCAAAGATCGGGGTTTTCAACAAGAGCTTGTCGATGGCCATTCTCCCCTTCGGCGTGGCGTAATATTTCTTGAGTGCGATGACAGAGCCGAACACGATGCCGAGGGCGATGTACCAATACGATTGGAACGCGTTACTGAAATCGATGACGAGCTGGGTCGGCCCGGGTAATCCCATCCTCCCACCGGACATTTCTTTGAACATTTTCTCGAAAACAGGAATAACCCAGAGCATCAAGACGGTGATCACGATCCCGGCAACACCGAGAATCGCTGAGGGATAGACCATGGCGGATTTGATCTGCCCCTTCAGCTTCATGGCTTTTTCGATGTACTTGGCCAGACGCGTCAAGATGGTGTCGAGCAAACCACCTACCTCGCCCGCATGTACCAAATTGACATAGAGCTCGTCGAAAACTTTCGGATAGCGCCGCAAGGCATCCGAAAAGGTCGAGCCGCCTTCAACTTGGGTTTTTACTTCGCCAATGGTCTCGCGGAGCACCTTGTTTTCAGATTGCGTGGAGAGAATTTCGAGGCATTGTACAAGGGGAAGCCCGGCCGTAATCATGGTGCCGAACTGTCTGGTAAAGACCACCAAGTCTTTGTCTGTAAGGCCGGAGCCCAGGCTGAATTTAAATCCGCCCTTGCCGGATTTTTCCTCCAGGCTGGTGACGACGACACTTTGCCTGCGGAGCTGATCCACCGCCTCATCTTTACTCTTGGCGGAGAGTTCGCCCTTTTTAACAGCCCCGGACTTGGTGCGTCCGACATACGCAAATGTCGCCATACATCACGCTCACCCTTCAGTGTGGCCGTACAAGGGCCTGTTTCCGGACATAATAATTACAACGCGAGTCTACTGGCGACCCGAAAAGCTGTCAAACAAATGCACAATATGCGCGCCGCAGGTTCGCCGGCGAGAGGATTGCGAAAACTGCCGGAAGGGAGAATCAGGAGTTCGAGGACCCCGTGTGCCGATATCCTCGATAGAGATAATGAAAGCCGGAGCAGATGGTGAAGGCCGCCATGCCGAAGAGCAGCGGATTCAATACTGTAAGGTCGATATGGCGAGAGCTGAGGAAAATGACGAGCAACACGTACGAGAGCTGGAGAAACGTCGTCCCCTTTCCAAGAAATGTCGGGGCAATATCGATGGGAGATTCCGTAAACTGCGCCACGGCGGTGCCCAACAACAATATGGCATCCCGGCTGACCACGATGATGGTTACCCAGGATGGGATCAGGTGGATCGTCGACAGCGTGATAAATCCGGAAGTCAGAAGGAGCTTGTCGGCAAGAGGATCCAAGAAAGCACCGAGGCGGGTCCGCTGATTCGCCGCGCGGGCAATAGTCCCGTCCAGCGCATCGGTCAATCCCGCCACGAGCAAGACGATCAACGCCTGATCGAACCGCTCATAAACCAGCAACCCAATATAGACGGGGATGAGAAGAATGCGGAGGATCGTGAGACTGTTGGGGATATTCATGCCGGTATGGAGAGTGTTGGCCGCACAACTCAAGTGATGATAGGGGGCCCCCGAGAACGATGTCAACGTCTTGCAGTCGACCAGGAAGCTCCCCTATACTGGCATCGTTCGACCATGCAGGGGTTCCCGGATGTATGGAGGTAGCATGAGTTCCCTGTCTTCTCTTTTTAAGAAAGAAGGGTTGATTGAAAAACATCAAATTGAAGGGATTGATCCCAGCGCTCGATACTTTAATCGAGCAATTCTTGTGAATCGTACACCCTCGGGTTACGCCGCCAAAGTGATGTATGAAGCGCTCACCGTGGAAGGCCCTTCGCACCCCACGATTGCCGCCGCCGTCAAGGAACTCGTCGAAAAACTTCATCCGCTCGGATTCACCCGTCTGCGGACTCGGGCGAATTTCAAAGGGACCAAGTACCTGGCAGAGAAAGAAACCTGGGTCGATTACCAGGATCCGGCTTAGTTCGCCACCGCTCTTCCGGTCAGACGAATTCTTGAAAAACGAGATCGTGGATTCTTGGGCGGAACGCCCGGATCATGTCGTTCCTCCGGCTTGGATGCACGCGATTCGAGAGCAATACCACTTCCAGCTCCCGCTGCGGGTCGATCCAGATCGACGTTCCTGTATAGCCGAGATGTCCGAACGACTCCGGAGAGAACCCTGCGCCCGATGAAGAGGGAGCGCTGGGGGTATCCCACCCCAATGCCCAGCTCGACTGCGGTAAATCAGACCGCCGCTTACTGAACTCCCGGACCAGCTCACCATTCAGAAGCGACGATTGTCCTCGGTGGGCTTGAAGCCAAGCCCCTGTGACGGCGAGCACAGCTTCCGCCGTTCCGAACAAGCCGGCATGGCCGGCGACTCCACCCATTCCCGCCGCATTCTCATCATGAACCTCGCCATGCAACAATCGTCCTCGCCAAGCATCCTGCTCTGTCGGCGCGATATTCGAAAGCTGAACAGACTGTTTCAGCGGGGTTTTCGCGGCAACCACCGTCAATGGATTAAACAGAAGCGGGAAGGCATCGAGCGGCCCTGCCACCATTTCTTGAAATTGCCGGTCCAAAGAAAGCCCCGTGATTCGTTCAACGGCCAATCCAAGAAGAATGAATCCGAGATCGCTGTAGAGACTCCGCTCTCCCCTTCCATATAGAAGAGGCTCGTCCCGTATGAGTTGCAACACGGCCTGCCGTATGGCTGCAGGTTGGCCCTGCCCCGTTCCCATCCCCATTGCTTCCAGACGCTCATAGAGCGGCCGCCAGCCGGGCAGTCCTGCACTATGGGTCAACAGATCTCGCACGGCGGCTTGGCCGACCGGAGCTCCTTCCAGTTCACCCAAGTACTTCTGGATTTGCTCATCGAGAAGGAGCCTTCCTCCTTGAATCAGCAACAAAACCGACGTGACCGTGACCAATGGTTTCGTGAGGGAGGCCAGATCGTAGACCGCCGATGACTCCACCGGCTGGCCAGGAGGGTCCGAGGACAACCGACCGGAGGCGACAAGACAACGCATCGAGCCGTGCAACCGAACAGCCAGAACTGCGCCGGGAAACACCCCGTCCTGAACGGCCTGATTCATCGCCGCTTGAATTGTTCCCGATTCTGTCATAGAAAACGAGGGAAGGCCTTTGGAAGAGCAGCGCGCAAGCCCCTGCTCCGTGAACGGTCTAAGAGTTCCAGCGGCAACAGGATGGACAGACCATCAATCCGTTTATAGCGCGGGGCTCGACTCTCCTTCGAGCTTGTGTTCCGAAGCCGTTGCGCCGTCGTGGAAGGCCTCTTGTTCTTCCACTTCCAGCATCCGCTCGAAGGTATGCAGAGTCGCGCGCAACCGCTCGACCATGAGCAGCCGCTGCTTCTGCAGCGTCGATAAATCACGCTGCGTGTTCGTCAACTCGACCCGTGCCTGGCGCATCATCTCACCGGCCTTCAGCTCGGCTTCCTTGACCACCAGCTCCGCTTCACGC
Source organism: uncultured Nitrospira sp. (assembly GCA_964582865.1). GTDB lineage: Bacteria > Nitrospirota > Nitrospiria > Nitrospirales > Nitrospiraceae > Nitrospira_C. The sequence continues at coordinate 30,309 of CAZOUA010000007.1, forward strand.
TGTGCGCTGCGCTTCACGTCCTCCGCGAGAGACTGCGCGGACACCAGCGTATTCGAGAGCGTAACCTCGGTTCGCTTCAACTCGGTAAGCTGTTGCTCGAGGAAGACGATCTTCTCGTGTTGCACGGCATTATCCCGGTTCAGCGACTCAACCGTTTCTGCAATCTCTTCGAGAAAGCGATTGACCTCTTCCTTGTCATAGCCGCGGAAACCGGTCTTGAACACCGTTTGTTGAATATCGAGCGGTGTAATCTTCATGGTGTCCCCCTTCAAAGATTCAATTCATCTGTCGGGCCAGATCGCTCAGCGTCTTGACCAGCGCAATCTGTAAGAAACTGATAATGAGAATAGCGATGATCGGTGAGAGATCGATGCCCATTCGAAATCCGATCCAGCGGCGGATCGGCGCCAACACCGGTTCGGTCACCCGCTCCAAGAATTGCACGATCGGGTTCCACGGATCCGGATTGACCCAGGAAATCAATGCCCTGGCAATGATCACCCACATATAGAGCCACAAGACCGTATCCAACACTGTGGCCAGACCCTGCAAGACATTTCCCATCACGAACATCAGCGGCCCAGCTCCTGCGACCGTTTCGTTGCCGCCTCGACAGCACCCATCAGTGTAGCACGGAGCCCGCCCTGCTCAAGCCGGTGAAGCCCCGCAATCGTCGTACCGCCCGGTGACGCTACGCGGTCCTTGAGCTTAGCCGGATGTTCTCCGGACTCCAACACCAATTTGGCGGCGCCCAAGACCGTCTGCGCGGCCAAGAGTTCGGACGTCTGGCGCGGCAATCCCATCTTGACGCCTCCGTCCGCCAGCGCTTCAATAGCTTGAAAGACATAGGCCGGCCCGCTGCCGCTCAATCCGGTCACCGCATCCATCAGTCGCTCTTCAACGAGGACGACGCGCCCCACCGCTTCAAAAATCGCCCGAGCGACTTCCTGATCGTCTTCGGAAACTCCCGCGCCGAAGGCGAGTGCCGTCATGCCTTCACGCACAATCGCCGGAGTATTCGGCATTGCGCGAACCATTCGCTTTGCGCCGGACGCCTGTTCACCGATCGAGCGAAGCGTCACACCCGCCGCAATCGAAATGACCAGGACCGATCCCAGATCGGCCCCTATCTCTTTCAAGACATCCGGCATCGACTGCGGTTTCACCGCCAGAACGACGACCTCCGCCCAGGCCGCGGCTTGCCGATTGTCGGACCCGACGTGGATGCCGAATTGACTCTTCAACCAGTCACCGCGCGCAGCCAGTGGATCCGTGGCCCACAGAGACTCGGGTTTGCACAATCGCCCGTTCAGGAGACCGCCGATAATGGCCTCCGCCATTTGACCGCCTCCGATGAAGGCAATCTTCTTTGTCACCGCCTTAGACATGCCGGGCTCCAAAAATCGCTGCGCCCACCCGCACCAACGTGGCACCCTCTTCTATTGCCACCTGATAATCATTCGACATACCCATGGATAATTCATCCATCGAAACCCGAGGAACCGCCTGTTGTGACAGCCGACGGGCGAGTTCCCGGAGTGCACGAAAATAGGGCCTCGCCTGTTCCGCAACATCGACCACCGGAGGGATCGCCATTAGCCCCTTCACCGTCACATGCGCGAACGATCCGAATACCGGCAAGGTCTGCTCCAGGTCATCGACCTGGAAACCGGCCTTGGTCTTCTCTCCGCCGATGTTCACCTCGAGAAGAATTTTTTGCTGAGTCCCGGCGGCTCCGGCGCGTCGATCGATCTCTTGTGCCAGTTCAACGCTGTCGACTGAATGAATCAACTCGAACACCCCGATTACGAAGCGCGCTTTCCGGCGCTGGAGCTGCCCGATAAAGTGCCATGCGATCGGTTCCCCTCGCAAGGCCTCGATCTTCGGAAGCGCCTCTTGCAGGCGATTCTCGCCGGCCAGCGTCAGCCCGGCAGCAATGGCTTCGCGAATCTGTTCGGGCGAAACAGTCTTTGTCGCAGCGACAAGCCGTACGCTGCCCTTCGGGCGGCCGGAGGCTTGCTCGGCACGACGGATTTGCTCCGACACGAAGCTGACACGATCGCCGATTGAACCGCCCACCGGTGAATCCATAGTGCCTGCGCAGGGGCCACCGTCTGAGGTCGCCGGTTCATTCTACCCAATCTGCCAGGACAACCACTAGCGACGCGGTGCCAACGCAATGCCACTGAGCATCGTCCCATTGACACGTCCCTCCCGCCGGTACGAATAGAAGAGATCACCGTGACAAATGGTACAGAGATTGACCGCGGTCACTTGTTCGGACCGGAGGCCGATGTTGGTAAGTTGTCGCCGGACCAATTCCTTGAGGTCCAGCCTGGCCTTCGTACCGCGATCATCCCGTAGGAGAGCTTGCCAGTCCGACCGTCCGCTTCGCAACGGAGCCAGCACCGCCTCGTCGACTTCGTAGCAGCAGGGTCCCGCCGAAGGACCGATACTCACCCGCACGTCGTGCTCGGCGACGTTGAAACGTGAGACCATGAGTTCGATCGTCCGCGGCACGATTCCAGCCACTGCTCCGCGCCAACCGGCGTGAATGGCGGCCACAGCCCGTCGGTGGCGGTCGTAGACCAGCACCGGAACGCAATCGGCCGTCCGCACGGCCACCGTCACACCGGGCTGATCGGTCACAAGCGCGTCCCACCCTCCGTCGAACCGGTCTCGCTCCGTCAGGGGACGGTCCAGCACCAACGCATCCGTGCCATGAACCTGTTTCACCGACAGCATCCAGCCCCGGCTGCGCGAACCTCCCGCGTACGCCGGGATCCCAACATCGAGCGCCACCGTCTCGGCATGGCCTCGCGTGCCGAAGAAATGCCGTACCCCGTCGCGGGGGGAAGCAAATGCCGGCACTGTGATGACCGATGCGCCCATCGACGATGCGTTCCCCTGTTAGTCAGCCTGTTTACGGAGAAACGTCGGCACATCCCACTCATCGTCGGCAACTGCCGTCATCCGTTCCATCGTCTCGCGCGATTCTCCCATCCGCCGCAGGTAGGTGGGCCGATCCAGATCTTTATGTCCCCGCTCGGCTACCGCTGCGCCGACGCCATTCAAGAGTTGCTGGGTTGCACGAACCGTCCTGGTGGCTGCCACCGCAACCGGCATCGGCTGTTCTTCGCGCTCGAACCCGGTCGCAATCACCGTCACAACGAGATCGTCTCCCATGTCCGGATTGATCACTTGGCCGACGATAATGTTGGCCTCGGGATCTGCGGTCTGCTGAATAATCGAGGCCGCCTCTTCGATCTCATGCAACGACATATTAGGTCCGCCGGTGATGTTCAGCAACACGCCGCGCGCACCTTCCACGCTGCCTTCTTCGAGCAAGGGGCTGCAGATGGCTTTTTGCGCCGCCTCGATCGCGCGATTGGTGCCCCGCGACACGCCCATCCCCATCACGGCCCGACCCGTGTGCGACATGACGGTCCGGACGTCGGCAAAGTCCACGTTGACGTGGCCGGTCGTCGTGATCACGTCCGCAATGCCTTGAATCGCTTGGCGCAGCACATCATCGGCCACTTTGAAGGCTTCGAGCAACGGCGTCGCTTTGTCGACGATCCCGAGCAGACGCTGGTTCGGAATCACCAGGAGCGTATCGACATGCCGTCTGAGGTCGCGGATTCCTTCGTCGGCGTGAGTCATCCGGCGATGTCCTTCATAAGAGAACGGTTTCGTCACTACCCCGACCGTAAGAATCCCCAGCTCGCGGGCGATACTTGCCACGACTGGTGCGGCACCGGTTCCGGTCCCGCCACCCATCCCGGCCGTCACGAACACCATGTCGGCGCCTTCGAGACATTCCCGGATCTGATCTTTGCTTTCCAGCGCAGACTCCTTCCCGATTTCCGGCTTGGCGCCGGCACCGAGTCCCCTGGTCCGTTCCGGTCCAAGTTGCACCTTGTACGCGGCGCGCGACCGATCCAACGCCTGGAGATCGGTATTGGCGGAGATAAAATCCACTCGGGCCAAGCCCGACGTGATCATCGTATTGACGGCATTGCAACCAGCCCCCCCGACACCGATGACTTTGATGCGGACCGGAGAAAGCACATCTTCTTGGAATGAGAACATCAGGACACCTCCCTTGGAGCAACCGCGCGGGATATAGCCGCGCGCAAAGGTTAAAAGAACTCGAACATCCAGGACTTCATGCGATCAAATACTTTCCCGATCGGCCGACCGCTTCGCAGGCCGGCGGTGGCCATTTCTTCCGTATGACGCCGCGCATGGAGCAACAAACCGACTCCGGTTGCATGCATGGGATTGCTCACGATATCGCGAAGGCCGCCGACTCCAGACGGCGCGCCGCGGCGGGCCGGCAAATTCAAGACATGCTCGGCCGCATCCGGCATGCCTTCCAGCAACGAAGTTCCCCCTGTGACGACGACGCCGGCGCCCAGCATGCCTTCATAGCCGGCCCGGGTGATCTCACGGCGAACCAGCTCGAACATTTCTTCCACGCGCGGCTCGAGAATCTCGGCGATGTCGCGGCGGGAAAACGTCCTGGCCGGACGATCCCCGACCGACGGCACCTCCACGGTTTCATGGCCCTGCACAAGATCAGTCCTCGCCAAGCCGTGCTGCACCTTGATTTTCTCGGCTTCAGTTTGGGACGTGAGCAGCCCGATGGCGAGGTCCTTCGTCAAATTCTGTCCGCCGATGGGCAGGACCGCGGAGTGGCGAATGCTCCCGTCCAGAAAAATGGCGAGATCGGTCGTGCCACCGCCGAGATCCACCATCGCGACGCCAAGATCGCGCTCCTCTTGGCTGAGGACCGCTTCGCTGGAAGCCAGCGGCTGGAGAATAATGTCGACGACGTCGAGCCCGGCGCGGTTCACGCTTTTGATGATGTTCTGTGCCGACGTCACTGCTCCGGTGATGACGTGGACGTTCACTTCCAGACGGTTGCCCGAGAGACCGAGCGGTTCCCGCACGCCTTCCTGACCATCCACCATAAATTCCCGCGGCAGCACGTGAAGAATCCGGCGCTCATGCGGGATGACCGCGAGCGTCCTGGCGCTCTCAATGGCGCGCTGAATGTCCTCGCGCGTGACCTCTGCCTTTTTGAGCGCCACCACGCCTTTGCAATTTTCGGCCGAGATGTGGCTGCCGGCGATGCCTGTATAAACGGAGTTGATTTGCACCGCCGCCATGAGCTCCGCTTCTTCGACCGCTTTCTTGATCGATTCGACCGTGCTCTCGATATCGACCACCACCCCCTTGCGGAGGCCACGGGATGGACTCGACCCTACCCCGATAATGTTGAGCGCCCCTTCCTCGGAGACTTCCGAGACGATGGCGCAGATCTTCGTGGTGCCGATGTCTAACCCGACGAGAATCTGATCGCGTTTCGCCACAGCCTCACCCCCTCTCTCGAACGATGACGCGGTTGTCGTAACGCAAGTCCACTTCGCTTCCCTCGCGCTTCTTGCCTTCGAATGCCGGCATCCTGGATGCCGCTTTCACTTTCGTAAACCGGTCCCACTGATCCAGCAGCGCGTCGCTTCCAAACTGAAACCGTACCCCTTTGGCCGACGCGACGAGGCGGGCGGGATTTCCGAGATCGATTTCCACGCGACCCTCGACGGAATGGGCCATCGCCTTGGCCAGTTCGATTGAAGACTGAATCGCCTGACGCAGCCGTCTATCCCCCTGGAGCAAAGCCTTTGCATCCAATCCGGTCAGCAAAGGCAAGGCCGCGTCATCCCGCCCGCCCATACGAGCCAGGGCAACGCCCTCTCCATCGGTCAAAATGTGTTCGTTTCCGATGCGGGCCACTGCGGCTGGTCTCCGTTCCAGAATCGTCACACGCAATTCGTGCAACGGCAGCCGTTCCACCGTGGCCTCTTTGACCCAGGGATGGGCCTGCAACCGCTCCGCAAGGTGCGACAGACTGACTTGGTGGAGCGCGAGCCCCTTCTTCAACGCCAAATGATCGAGAACATCCTGTTTCGTCACTTGATGGATCCCTTCGACGCGGACATCTCGAATCTCGAGGCCGCGCTGGACGATCGGGCCGATCTCACGCGACAGCACCATTCCCGCCCAGACCGTCACCGCAACCACGGCAAGCCATCCTACGACCCGCAACGCGCGGCGGCATCTTGTCGCCAGCTGAGACCGGCGCACGTGCTGCCGCTGTTCCGCTGCCTGCGTAGCCCGCGGCCCCTTCCACTGGTTCATGCGATGGCCGGCCGCCTTGGCCGATCGTTTTCGAAGCCAAATCTTCATGCCGCGTTCAGATTCCCTTTCATTCTGGCCACGGCGGATTCGAGAATCCGCTCGGTCAGTTCCTCGTAACCGATGCCGGCCTGTTTCGCCGCCATCGGCAAGAGACTCGTTTCCGTCATGCCGGGCACCGTATTGATCTCCAGCACGTAGGGACGGCCGCGCGGCGTAATGCGGAAATCCACGCGGGCGGCGCCAGCACAGCCCAGGACTTCGAATGTCTTTAGCGCGAACGCGCGGATCTGCTTCGTGACGGCCGGTGGCAGCGGAGCCGGACAGAGATATTGGGTCTTCCCTTTTTCATACTTGGCGGCGAAATCGTAAAACCCGCCCGGTGCCACGATCTCGACGGCCGGCAGTACCATGGGCGCCTCGCCTTGGCGGTCGAGCAGTGACACCGTCACTTCATGGCCTGGGATGTACGCCTCCACCATCGCGTCGCGATCGTATTTGTGCGCGAGTGCGAGCGCGTCGTTCCATTGAGAAAGTTTCTTCACGATGGTTACCCCGATCGTCGATCCCTCGGACGCCGGCTTCACCACCACCGGCCAGCGAAGCCCTGCGGCCCGCAGAGCCTTCGCACTCGAAGTTTTTTCTCCCCGCTGAATGACCGTCCCCGCCGGTACGGGAATGCCGTGCGCCGCGAGAATCGTTTTCGTCGTGACCTTATGCATACCGACAGCGCTGGCCTGGATGCCGGAGCCGGTATAGGGGATCCTCGAGGTTTCCAGAAACCCCTGCATGGCACCGTCTTCTCCGCCTGGACCATGCAAGGCCAGGAAAGCGATGGCAATCTTCTGGTCCTGCAAATCACGACTCAGCGTCGGTCCGACATCGATCGTCACGGCGTCATATCCCCGACGGCACAAGGCGCGAAGCACGGCCGCGCCGGTCCGCAACGACACGTCGCGTTCGGACGATTGGCCGCCCATCAGAACGCCGATTCGAGCTTGAGTCAGCAACGGTCGATCTGCCATGACGAATTACGCCTCGCCTACAATCTTGAGTTCGAGATCCAGCCGCACACCCGCTTTCCGTTTGATAGCCCGCCGAACCTTCCCGATCAGTTCGATCACATCGGCTGCCCGGGCACACCCGCGGTTCACAATAAAGTTTCCGTGCTTCGGCGAAACTTCCGCATCGCCGACCCGCAACCCTTTCAGCCCCGCCGCTTCAATGAGCCGTCCCGCGGAATCTTTCGGAGGGTTCTTAAAGACACAACCAGCGCTGGGCATCGTGAGCGGCTGAGTATCCCGCCGATAATGCAGATAGTCTTTCACCACTCGTTCCAACTCAGCCCGCACACCCTGTCGAAGCTGGAGCCAAACCCCCACGACAATTCCTTTCGGAAGGCGGGCCCGCCGATACTCGAACGGAATGGCAGCGGCCGGAAGATCCACGACGTCGCCTTTCATCGTGACGAGTCGAACGGCTTTCACCGAATCTTTCATTTCTCCCAATCTCGTGCCCGCATTCATGACCAGACAGCCTCCGACCGTGCCGGGGATGCCGGCGGCCCATTCGAGGCCGGCGAGAGACCGGCGAATGGCATGGCCGATCAACGTCGGCATGCCCACGCCTCCTTCGGCATAGAGGACCGATCCGGGCTCTTCCTTGATCGCACGGAGCTTCGCGAGGCTGACCACAATGCCCCGGATGCCTCCGTCACGGATGAGCAAGTTCGTCCCTCCCACCACAAACAGCGGAATCCTTTTTGCCTTGGCCTGCCGGACGAGCGCTCGCACATCGTCCACATCGGCCGGCTCCGCCAGAGCATCGGCCGGGCCACCGATCTTGAACGACGTATAGGCATCCAGCGAGGCATCGAACGTAACGGAGCCACGGAGACCCGCCACAGCCGCCTGGAGATCCTTCTTCTGAAATCTCGCTCCCTCACGCGTCCTCGTCGCTCGTCGCTCGGCGCCATTCATTGCATCAGGTCGCAGGAGCCAGCTTCGCCAATATGCCGGCGCCCAATTTCCAGATGTCGCCTGCCCCCAAGGTCAACACAAGGTCTCCGGATTTCAAATGCGGCAGCACCTGATCGATCAGCTGATCTTTCCGCTCGACGAAGGTCACCGAGGGATGGCCCGCGGCGCGAATCGCGTCCGCCAGCTTGACCCCCGATACGCCGGGAATCGGCTGCTCGCTCGCGGCGTAGATCTCCGTCAGAAACAGTTGGTCGGAATCCTTGAACGCCTGCGCGAACTCGTCGAGCAGGTCCCTGGTCCTGCTATAGCGGTGCGGCTGAAACAGCACGACGAGCCGACGGTCCGGCCACCCTTGCTTTGCCGCCGCCAGCGTCGCCTTGATTTCCGTCGGATGATGGCCGTAATCGTCCACCACCATGATGCCGTTGGCTTCTCCGCGAAGATGGAATCGCCGCTCCACGCCGTTGAACGCCGCCAAGGCTTTTCTGATCAGATCCACCGGCACGTCCAGCTCGATGCCGACCGCGATCGCCACCAGCGCATTGGACACGTTATGGATCCCGGGCACCGACAAACGGAACGGTCCGAGATTGCGCCCCCGGAAGAACGCACGAAACTCCGCGCCCCATTGCTTCAGGCTGATATCGGTGGCCCTGAAATCCGGTGTGATTCCATCACGTTCGTACAAGCCGTAGGTGTGATAGCGCTTGACGATCTTCGGAAACAGCGCGCGAAGCCGATCATCATCGGCGCACAGGACGGCCAAACCGTAGAACGGCACCTTGTTGATGAATTCGAGGAAGCTCTCATAGATCCGCTCCATGCTGCCGTAGTGATCCAAATGTTCCCGGTCGAGATTCGTCACGGCCACGATGGTGGGCGAGAGGCGCAGGAAAGACCCGTCGCTCTCGTCGGCTTCCGCCACAAGCAAATCGCCTCGTCCCAATCTGGCATGGCTCCCCAGCGCATTGACCTTGCCGCCGATCACCATCGTGGGATCCAAACCACCCTGCGCTAAGACGTTGGCCACCATGGAGGTCGTGGTAGTTTTCCCGTGCGCGCCGGCGATCGCCACGCCGAATTTCAGGCGCATCAGCTCCGCCAGCATTTCGGCGCGCGGGATGACAGGAATCTGTTTGGCCTTGGCGATGAGCACTTCCGGATTCTGCGGCGACACGGCCGACGAGATGACGACCACTTGCGCTTCGCCGACGTTCGATTCCTGATGTCCAATGAAGATGCGCCCGCCCAACTCTTCCAAGCGCCGCGTCGTGTCGGATGCCTGCAAATCGGAGCCGGTCACTTTGTATCCGAGCGTCAACAACACCTCGGCGATGCCGCTCATTCCGGATCCGCCGATGCCGACCAGATGAATCTGTTGTGTCTTACGAAACATCGGTGTGCGCCTCAACCCACGAACCGGTTGTGAAGGATCGAACCCATGGCTGCTCCGTTGCCCGACACCATTAGACTCCTGTCGCTCCAAGAGGCTGGTTGACATCATGGTGGTCTCCTATGAGTGCATAACATTCGCGGACGATGGATTCGGCCGCGTCGGTTCGTCTCAACGTCATGCTTGCAGCACCCATCGCTCTCACGCGCCCCGGATCGTCCAAAATCGCCGTGATCGTCTGCGCCAACCTGACTCCCGTCAGTTCCGCTTGCGGGAGGACGACGGCCGCACCGGCGGCTTCCATCACGTTGGCGTTCTTCGTCTGGTGGTCGTAGATCGCCGTCGGCAGCGGGATAAGAATGGCTGGCTTGCCACACGTCGTAAGTTCCGCCACCGTCATGGCTCCCGCCCTCGCCACAACCAGATCCGCCGCTTGAATAGCCGACGGCATGTCGTAGAGGAACGGTGTCGCCGTCACGGAAACCCCGGCCCCGCGATAGGCGTCCGCCACGCGCGCATGGTCCGATTCTCCCGTCTGATGCGTCACGGTCATCTGTGGGCGCTGCTTCATCAACGCGGGCAATCCTTCAATCACCGCACTGTTAATCGCCTTCGCTCCCTGGCTCCCGCCGAAAATCAGCAGATGCTGCCGCCCCGCTTCGCGCGAAAGCGCGTCGTTTGGCTTCGCGCGTTCCAAAAAGTCTCGCCGAATCGGCGTCCCGACGACGCGCACCTTGGCTTGATCGAACGATGCAGCCGCGGATTCGAAGGCCAGAAACACGCGCTGCACGAACGGCCCGACCGCTTTGTTGGCCAGTCCGGGATTCGCATTCGGCTCCAGAATCACGCGCGCCACGCCAGACAACGCCGCGGCCATCACCATCATAGGGCTGGTGTAGCCGCCCACTCCGATCACCAGCCGCGCATTCCGCGTACGCAAAATTCTCCGGCATTGCCACAGGCTGACAGGCATCGCGCAAAGCCCCTTCACCATGCCCAGCAAGCCCGTCCCCATCACCGGCTTGGCGCCGATTAAGGCCAATTCGAATCCTTCGTGAGCCAGCACCTTGGACTCGAGGCCCCGCGACGTGCCGACGAACAGCAGCTTCGCCGAAGGGTCGCGCCGGAGAAACTCCCGCGCCAACGCCACGGCAGGATAGAGATGGCCGCCTGTTCCCCCGGCTGCAATCACAATGGTCATCAGTGATCCGACTCACCACGTCCGCCTTTGGATCCACCGGCATGCCGGTCCCGAGAAATGCTGAGCAATATCCCGACGCCCACACAACTCACCACGAGCGACGAACCGCCGTAACTGACGAACGGAAGGGTCAAGCCTTTGGTCGGCAAAAGCCCCGTCACGACCGCAGCATTGACGAGCGCTTGCAGGCCGATCAACAGCGTGATTCCCATGCCGAGATACTTGCCGAACGGCATCCGCGCACGCGCCGCGATCTGAAATCCTCGCCAGACGAAAACGGCGAACAGCAGAATCACCGTGGCCGTGCCGGCCAGCCCCAATTCTTCGCCGACCAGCGCCAAGACGAAATCCGTGTGTGCTTCGGGGAGGAAGAAGAGTTTCTGTTTCCCCTCGCCCAGCCCGACGCCGAACGGACCCCCGCTGCCGAACGCCAAGAACGATTGCGTGATCTGAAACCCCGCATCCGAAGCATCTTTCCAGGGAGCGAGAAACGTCATCAGGCGTTGCCGCCGGTAACTGGAGCCCAGCACGAGTGCCAGAACGACCGGGATGGCGCAGAGCCCCAGCGCCATGAGATGAGAGATTCGCGCGCCGCCGAGAAAGAGCAAGCTGACCGTCACAAGCCCCATCACCACCACCGTCCCTAGATCCGGTTCCAGCAAGACCAGCCCGCTGAGCACGCCGACGACGACCAGGGCCGGCGCGAGTCCGCTGCGGAACAGCGTAAGCTTGTCCGCTTTCTTGGTCAGATAGGCCGCCAGATAAATCACCGTGACCAGCTTGACCATCTCGGCCGGCTGAACCGAAATGACCCCTATCCGCAGCCAGCGGCGGGCGCCTTTCGCCGCGACGCCAAGCCCCGGCACGAGGACCATCACCAACAACACCAGCATGCACAACAGAATGGGAATCGACAGTTTTTTCCACAGCTGGTAGTCGATCCGCGACGTGAGATGCATGAGCAGGAACCCGAACCCCAACCAGGCAATCTGCCGCTTGAGAAAGAATTCGGGATCCTGAAACCGATTGCCTGCAACGATCGCGCTCGCGCTGAACACCATGACTAATCCCACCAAGGCCAGCGTGAGAGTCACGAAGAGCAGCGTGTGATCCATCGCCACTTGCTGCTTGCCCGGCCGTTGACCGGCCGCCGGCCAGGGCAATGACAAAGTCCCTGCGGATCGAGACGCCATCGCTTAGATTCACTCCTTTTCGCTCCCTCACTTTACGCGGGCAGCTGTTGGACAACCGCCTTGAATTGCCGCCCACGGTCTTGATAGTCCCGAAACATGTCGAAGCTTGCACAGGCCGGCGACATCAGCACGACATCGCCTGTCGCAGCTTCCCGGGCGGCGAATTCGACAGCCTCGCGGAGACTGCCTGCTTCGCTCATCGCCGCCGCACCCGCCCAGGCCTGCCTAAGCAGCGGCGCCGCCTCTCCGATCAGAATCACGTGCTTCACCCGTTGCCGGACCGACTCGGTCAATCGCGAAAAGTCTCCGCCCTTGTCTCGCCCGCCGGCGATCAGCCAGATGGGATGGTCGATGCCTTCCAACGCCTTCAAGGTTGCGTCGACATTCGTGCCTTTTGAATCGTTGACGAATCGAACCCCGCGGCGCTCCCTGACAAGTTCCAGGGCATGCTCGAGCCCGGGAAAGGTGGACACCACGCGGCGGATCGCATCGAAAGGACAGCCCCACAATGCCGCATAGGTGGCGGCGGCCATAACGTTCTCCACGTTATGGTGGCCCAACATGCGGATGTCGCTCCGGCGGCAAATCTCCTGGCGCGATCCGGTCACCGTCGTGATAATCCTGTCGCCGTCCAAAAAAGTTCCCCCGTCCATGTCAGCCGCAATCGCCTGCGTTCTGCTGAAGCCCAATCGCTTGGCGCGGACATGGTGCCGGAGCGCAGCCACGCGAGCATCGTCGAGATTGAACAGGGCAAAATCCGTCGCCGTCTGATTCTCGAAAATCCTGCGTTTGGCTGCGAGGTATTCATCGAGGGAGTCATAGCGGTCTTGATGGTCGACCGTCACATTCAACAGCGAGGCGATCCACGGATGGAACTGGTCGATCGTCTCCAGCTGGAAGCTCGACACCTCCACCACCAGATAATCGAAGGGAGTGGGCTTTCCTTGTTTGGCCGCTTGCAGCGTCGTCCAGGCTGCCTCGCTCAATGCCGTTCCCAAATTCCCTCCGACGAAGGCGCGCTTGCCCTGCTCAGCCAGCATCTTTCCGATCAACGTGACCGTCGTGCTCTTGCCGTTCGTGCCGGTGACCGCAAGGATCGGCGCAGAAAGAAAGCGCGACGCCAATTCGAGCTCGCTGATGACCTTGACGCCGCGGCGCCGCACCTTCTCGAGCGCGTCCATGCGATAGGGAATGCCGGGACTGATCACCACCAGGTCGGCATGATCCAGAGAGGCTTCGTATTGCGCGCCGATGCTGACAGTGACCCGGCTGCGATCGATCTTGTCGAGAACCGCGGCCAATTCACCGGCCTCTTTTCGATCGGCCACCGTGACCCGCGCGCCGGCCTCCTGCAGCAGATGACAGGCCGCAACACCGCTCCTGGCCATGCCCAGCACTGTCACGTGCGCTCCCGCCACATCCACTTGATCGACCTCCACCATCGACATCACCGCAGCTTGAGCGTACTGAGGCTCAATAGGGCCAAAAGAATTGCAATGATCCAGAGTCGAACGACGACTTTCGGCTCCTCCCATCCTTTCATCTCGAAATGATGGTGGATGGGCGCCATGAGAAAAATGCGCTTGCCTCTCGACTTGAACGACACCACCTGAAAGATTACCGACACCGCTTCGATCACGAACACTCCTCCCACCAGCAGCAACAGCAACTCATGCTTGCTGATCACGGCCACCGTGCCGAGCGCTGCGCCGAGCGGCAAGGAACCCACGTCCCCCATGAAGACCGTGGCCGGATAGGTGTTGAACCAGAGAAAGCCCAAACTCGATCCCAGAATGGCGGCCGTAAACACGGCGATCTCTCCGGCGCCTTCTATATGGGGGATGAGCAGGTAGTCGGACATGATCCGGTGGCCTGCGACGTAGGCGACGATCGTGTAGGCCAGGGCGGCGATCATGATCGGCCCGATCGCGAGCCCGTCGAGACCGTCCGTCAGATTCACGGCATTGGAGCTGCCGACGATGACGAGCACGACGAAGACGACGTAGAACCAGCCGAGATCCGGCATGAAATTCTTGAAAAACGGCACGTTGAGCTTCGTACTGTAGCCGGGTATGAAATAGTAGAGAACGATCGCGATCAGGAAGGCGACGCCGACTTGCGCCGAAAACTTCTGCGCCGGCGACAATCCCTTCGATTGCGTCTTGATAAACTTGAGGTAGTCGTCCGCGAATCCGATGGCTCCGAACCCCAAGGTCGCGATCATCACCAGCCAGACATAGGGCTTCGAAATATCGGCCCACAGGAGTGTCGACAGCAGCACCGCAAAGATGATGAGCAATCCACCCATGGTGGGCGTCCCGCTCTTCGCCAGATGGCGCTTGGGCCCGTCGTCGCGGACCTGCTGCCCAAGTTTGATTTCCTGGAGCTTGCGAATCAGCCAGGGCGTCAAGACGAACGCGATCAGAAAAGCCGTCACCGCCGCGTAGATAATGCGGAAACTGAGGTACCGGAAGACGTTCAGAAATCCATATTCCGTATGAAACGGATACAACCAGATGTAAAGCATGCACCCCTTCCGTACAGACTGCGCCGCTCGCTACGACGCCTGCCTCGACACCGCTCTCATGCCGGTCAACACCTGCACGATCTGTTCCATCTTCATGCCGCGTGAGGCCTTCACAAGGACCACATCACCCCGCCGAATTGTTGTCAGCAGGAAGTCCGCCGCTCCTGCTGCATCGGAGGTTTCGATGATGCTCGATTCCGACATTCCCGCCCGTTTAGCCCCTTCGGCAATCTCACGCCCGAGCGCCCCGCACACAATCAGCCGAGAGAGGGACAGCCCCGCGAGGAACTGGCCGACCTCACGATGCATCTGTTGGGTGTTCGGTCCCAGCTCCAGCATGTCTCCCAATACCGCCACCCGCTCGCGAGCCGGGCTCCATTGCGCCAATAACTGGAGCGCCGCCTTCATCGAAGCCGGATTGGCGTTGTAACAATCGTTGATGATCTGCACGCCGTGATGCGTGACGACCTGTGAACGCATCGCCGCGGGGCGAAAGCGCGCCAGCCCCTGCGCAATCGTGGCGCCGGACAGATTCAGGGCAAACCCGACGGCCGCAGCGGCCAACGCATTGGTCACGTTGTGCGTTCCATGCACTTTGATCGTCGCCATTGTGTGGCGGCTCTTTCCGGGAAGCAGAAACCGGAACGTCGTGCCTTTCCGGGGATCGAACGTCACGTGCGTCGCCCGCACGTCTGCTTTTTCAGACAGTCCGAACGAAACGACCCGGCATTGGGCGCGTGCCGCGAGATAGTCGAAGTAGGGATCGTCGGCATTCAAAATCGCCGTGCCGTTTGCCGGAAGCAGATCCAACAGCTCCGCCTTGGCCTGCGCCGAACCCTCCATGCTTCCGAAAAACTCCAGATGGTCCGGACCGATGTTGGTGATGATGCCGACCGTCGGCCTGACGATCTCGCTCAACCGCGTTGTTTGCCCCTGCTGGTCGACTCCCATTTCGATCACCGCCGCCTGATGCCGGGCCGTCAGACGAAAGAGCGTATGCGGCACGCCAATGCGGTTATTGAAGTTGCCTTCCGTCTTGAGCGTCCGCCAGCGCTGCGCGAGCACGCTGGCGACCATCTCTTTGGTCGTAGTCTTCCCGTTGCTTCCCGTCACGGCAACGACCGGAATTTCGAACCGGCTCCGATGGTGCGTGGCCAGCTGTTGATAGGCGAACAGCGTGTCCCGGACACCGAACAGAAACGGTTCGGTACGGCTGCCGGACTTGGCCGCGGCGCCTTTGCCTTGCGGCAAACGATACTCGTCGTGAACGATCGCGCCGACTGCCCCCTTGGCCAGCACCGCCGGCACGAATTCATGGCCGTCGAACCGCTCTCCGTTCAAGGCCACGAAGAGGTCGCCCCGGCGGATCGCCCGCGAATCGGTACTGATGCCACGGATACGCCGTTTCGCCGACGGCGAGGGATCACCAGCCAACACCTTGACGCTGATGACCTCGCGCAGTTCTTCAACCGTAAAAAGCGCCATCGACTCCTCGCACTGCCCCGCTCTCGCCCATGAATGCAGCGTCACGCGCAATTCCTCAACCGCTGGATCGCTTCCTGTGCCACTTCGCGATCGTCAAAATGAAATTTCTTCGTGCCAACGATTTGATAGTCTTCGTGCCCTTTACCGGCGATCAGCACAATGTCGCCGGTCCGGGCAAGCCCCACCGCCGTCCCGATCGCCTCGCGACGATCCGGCACGAGGCGGTACTCCACCTGACTGCGGCTCTGCAGCGCCTCACGAACGCCGACCTCAACCTCCCGAAGAATCGCCATGGGATCCTCTGTCCGCGGATTGTCGGAGGTGAGGACGACGATGTCGCTGTGCTCGACGGCAGCACGTCCCATTTTTGGACGCTTGCCGCGGTCGCGATCGCCGCCGCAGCCGAACACGGTGATGATCCGATGGGTCTTCAACGCCTGCGCCGCGCTGAGCAAACGCACGAGGGCATCTTCCGTATGCGCGTAATCCACGACGACGGTGAAATCCTGGCCGGCCGACACACGCTCGAAGCGGCCCGGCACGTTGGTCACGCCTGCCACAGCCTCGCGCACTTGGTCGCACGTTGCTCCAGCATGCAGCGCCACACCGATGGCTCCCAGCAAGTTATAGACGTTGTGTTCGCCGACGAGTCGGCTCTCCACGGCGAACGTCCCGGCAGGCGTGGCCGCCGTAAATGCCGTCCCGTTCATGGAAAGGCGAACCTGTTCGGCCTTCAGATCGGCTCTGTTCGTGACGGCATAGCCCCACACCGGCACAGCGCACGCGGCGCGAATCTGAGATCCTCGCGGATCATCCATATTCACGACGGCCCGCCGGCCGGTTTTCTTCCCGACGCCAAGTCCCGTGAACAGGCGCAACTTGGCCTGGTAGTACTCCTCCATTGTCCGGTGATAATCGAGATGGTCCTGCGTGAGATTCGTAAAGACCGCGACGTCGTATTCGCAGCCTGCCGTGCGGTCCATCGCCAGCGCGTGAGAGGACACTTCCATGACCACGCTGTTCAGTCCCGCGTGCTTCATCTTCGCCAACAGTCCTTGCAGTTCGAGGGCTCCGGGAGTCGTGTGAGAGGCAGGAATGGTTTCCGCCCCGATTTGATAGGCGACGGTCCCGATCAATCCGACGCGCCGGCCGATCCCTTCCAACAAGGCCTTGCAGAGATACGTCGTCGTCGTTTTTCCGTTCGTGCCGGTCACGCCAATCATCGAGAGCTGCGCGGACGGGTCACCGTAGAATCGACTGCCGAGCAGCCCCAAGGCCTTGCGTGAATCGGCCACCCGCACCAGCGGAATCGTTCCGGTTTCAACCGGGCCTTGCGCAACGATCGCAGCCGCGCCCGCCTGTACAACCTGAGGGATAAAGGTGTGTCCGTCCACACGCTCGCCTTTCACGGCGACGAAGAGGCTGCCCGACGCGACGGCCCGGGAATCATCCGTCACCGCCGTCACGGCGCGATCCAAGCCGCCGCGCCGTTCGACGATTTCCACCTGCCCTTCGAGCGCAGCCATCAATTGTCCCACCGTCATAGACCCGCGTTCCATTTCAGTCGTTACTCTCGTGCCGCCATGGCGATTTTCACCTGATCGTCGCGCGACACTCCCAAATAGGTCAGCACTTGCTCGCTGACTCGCCGAAACACCGGCGCCGCCACCGTCCCGCCCCAGGCTTCCCCTTGCGGCTCATCGATCACCACGATCATCGCCAGACGGGGGGCATCGGCCGGCAGGAAACCGACGAACGATCCGACGAATTGCGTGTTCGAATAGGTGCCGGTGCGCGGATCGATCTTCTGCGCAGTCCCGGTCTTTCCGGCGACGCGAAACCCCGGAACCGCCGCCTTCGATCCGGTCCCGCTCGTCACCACGCCTTCCAGAATCGTCGTGAGCGCCCTCGCCGTGTCCGGAGACACCACACGTCGCTTCACATGCGGCAAAACCTCTTTCGTGAGCTGGCCCTTCTGATCCCGCGCTTCGGACACCACATAGGGCTTCATCAAGACGCCGTTGTTGGCAATGGCCCCCATCGCTGACACCATTTGCAATGGCGTCACGCCGATTTCCTGGCCCATTGAAATCGAAGCCAGCGACCGCCGCCCCCACTCCTTCGGAGACTTCAACAAGCCGCTCACTTCGCCGGGCAGATCGATCTCCGTCCGCTGGCCGAAACCGAAAGCCTGCAGATAGCGATAGAGTCGCTGCTCGCCCAGCAGCATGCCCGTCTTGGCCGCGCCGATGTTGCTGGACTTCTGAATCATTTGTGAAAACGTCATCCATCCAAGTTTCTCGTGATCGTGGATCGTGGTGTTCGCGATCGTCATTTTCCCGTTCTCACCGAACACCATCGAACCGGGCATCATGACTTTTTCTTCGAGCGCCGCCGCTGCCACGACGATCTTCATCGTCGAGCCCGGCTCGTACGTGTCCGTCAACGCGCGGTTGCGCCATCGGTCCGGCGTCAAGGCGGCGACCGCGTTCGGGTCGAATCGCGGGCTGACGGCCAACGCGAGGACCGCGCCTGTCTGCGGCTCTGTCACAATTATAGTTCCCGCTTTTGCATGCGTGTGATTCATCGCCTCTTCCAATTCCTTCTCGGCGATGTACTGAATCACTTCGTCGATCGTCAGCACCAACGCATGGCCCGGCGCGGGAACCTGTTCGGCCAATCCTTTCGGAAACACCGTCCGCCCCAACGCATCGCGCTGGAGAATGGTGACACGCTTTTCTCCGTGCAATTGCGACTCATACCGGCGCTCGAGACCTTCGAGCCCCAGCCCGTCCATGCCAGCGAACCCTAGGACATGAGCCAAGAGCGGGCCCTTCGGATAGAATCGGCGGCCTTCCATCACCGTACCAATCCCATCGATGGACAGCTGCTCCAACCGCCGGCCCTGCTCGGGCTCTACTTTCCGCGCCAACCAGACAAAATGCTTGTCCTGGCGGAGTTTCTTCTCGATCTCGTCACGCTTGACGTGCAGCACGGGTGACAGCGTGCGGGCCGCCTGGGACGGATTGTCGAGCGAAGCCGGAACGCCGAAGACCGACGGAACTTCCATGTTCATGGCCAGCACCTTTCCATGCCGGTCCATGACAGCTCCCCGCGCCCCTTCGAGCGTGACGCTCTTCTGATGCTGGCGGTCGGCCCTGGCGGTCAACTCCGCCGCTTGCAAGACCTGCAAGGTGACCAGCCTGAACAGCACGATGCCGAACCCGCAGAGCAGCAGGAGCAGCATCACATAGCGCCTGGACCGAGAGGGGCCTGCCGTCACTCGCCTGCCCTCCCCTTCTCAAGATTACGGGCCACTCGAATCTGCTCGACGGAGGGAGTCGACGGCGCCGGCTGCTCCGGCTGAGCATGTACGATGAAGACTTGGCCTTGCTGCGGAGGCACCAGGCTTAATTTGTCCGTGGCGACTTTTGCAATACGTTCCGGAGCCGTCAGGGCGGAAAACTTGACTTGCAGTTGATCCCGCTCGCGCTCCAGCAAGAGCTTTTGAGACTTCAGCCGTTCGATGTGATAGCCCAATCGCACGACGTCGACCCGCTCCCACACAAACAGGAAAACCAAGCACATCCCAGCCAGGATCATGAGGGCTTTCATGCGTGTCCCTCCTTTGGCATCCGCTGAATGACGCGCAGCTTTGCGCTGCGCGATCGGGGATTGCGACCGATCTCTTCGTCCGTAGGAATCTGCGGGCGCTTCGTCAAAATCTCCAGCTCGCCGCCGGCCTGGGCGGACAGCGCCCGAAACGTATGCTTCACAATGCGGTCCTCGAGTGAGTGGAACGAGAGCACGCAAAGCCGCCCGCCGGGCTCCAGCACATCGACCGCAGCGCGCAGTGCCGGTTCAAGGTGCTCCAGCTCCTGGTTGACCGCGATCCGAAGCGCCTGAAACGTGCGGGTCGCACAGTGAATGCGTCCGCGACGATAATGCGCGGGCACCGCGGCCTCGATCACCGACACCACGTCGCTCGTCGTCTCGAACGGCCGGTCTGCGCGCGCCCGGACGATCGCGCGCGCAATACGCCGTGAGTACCGCTCTTCGCCGAATTCATAGATCAAATTCGCAAGATCAACTTCGTCGGTGCGGTTGAGAATGTCGGCTGCCGTCTTGCCCGCGGATTGATCCATTCGCATGTCCAACGGACCAGCCGTTTGAAAACTAAAACCTCGAGACGGCTCGTCGATTTGCGGCGACGACACACCCAGATCGAACAACACTCCCCGAACCGACGAAATGCCCTGTTCTGCCAGATGCCGTTTTAATTCCACAAAATGCCCCTTGACGAGGACTGCTCGCGGCCCAAATCGCTCAAGCCGTTTCCGACCGGCCTCAATGGCCTGGATGTCTCGATCGATCCCAACAACAATGCCGCTGGGACTGCTGACCTCAAGAACCTTCTCCGCATGCCCACAATACCCCACGGTACAATCGAGAAAAATGCCCCCTTCATGCGGCCTAAGCCAAAACAGCAGCTCCTCGGGCATGACAGGCCAATGCCCAAGAGCACCACCGAGACTTTGATTCCCAGCTTCACCCACTTTCTCCCACTTAGCGGCGCAGTATACTCCTCGTTTAGACCTTGTCAATAGGAAATTCATGGGCTTATGAATTTTTCCTTGGCCGCGAAAATGCCGTATTTCGAACGAGAAATCCGCAGGGGAAACGGGCCCTGTGAGGGTATAAGAAAAGCCTCTCGGGCGTGAGGACTGAGGGCCCCATTGCGAAACATCCCCGGAGAACCCGGCAGGAAAATTTCTCTGTGCGTCGCCATCGAAAAGGAATTGATGGGCGCATGTCTTCCGAGCCGCAGATCCATCCTCCATCCGGATCCACCTTCGGAAATCACGGGAAATCAATGCTCGTCATGCGGCCTGGGCGATTTGCCATGAACACGAAATTCCTCCGTTTCGTTGACAAGGCTTCGAGTCGGGATGAGAATGACTCTATGAAATCCGCAGTACGGCGCGCGCATCTTCCGTCGGTTCTGCTGGCAGGCACGGTGATCTTCTCCGGCCTTACGGCATCGCCTCTCCAGGCGGCATCACCTCTCTACTATTGCCCAGACCAAAAAGCCGATCGGCAATATTCAGCCAAGCCGGGGCCGGGCTGTGTGCCTCTCGTGGAGACAAAGGAACGCGAAGCAGGCCAGAACGCCAGCGAGAAGCAGCCGCGTGACTTCAAGATCAAGAACCTTCAACGAGACGTCACGACGTTTCTCGGCAGATATCGGCAGTTTCTCGATTGCTGCAAAGCCGATCTCGCGGAACTTCAGCAGGTCGAAGAGCTTGGCGACGAAGTCGGCGAACTCCTCGCCTTCACGCAAACCAACCTCTCGAACAATTCGTTAGCCTCAAGGGGGATCATGCTGCGCGAAATGATTTCACCGGTGGCGAGAGCGAGGGGGGACCTGAAGACCTTGCGCGCCAGACTGGAGAGAATCGGCGACTTGTCCAACCGGCGCGATTCGCTCAGTTCCGATGAGGAAGCAATCCAGGCACAACGCGTTCGCGAGATCGAGGAATCGATCGAGAAGGACATTCGCGCACGGAAGCTCCCTGCAAGCGCCAAGACCGGCCCGGATATCGGCGTGGCGCCTGCCGTCGGTCCCGCCATCGGACGAAGCCCAAAGACCGGCGCCGACATCGGAGGCGAAGGACTCACCGGTCAGGGAATCGGAGCTTCTCCTAGAAGCAGCTGGGATATCGGCGGGAGCGGGCCGACCGGATTCGACATCGGCGCAACAGGAAGGGCAGGTCCGTCCATCGGGGAATCCACGTTGAACAGCGATAATTCTTCAACCGCCAACTCCTCGCTCCAGCGATCCACCGTCGGCTCCAGCATTTCCGATTCGACGGTCGGCTCCAGCATCGGTTCCTCGAACGTTGGCTCCAGCCTCCAAGACACCTCCGTGGGATCGTCCTTCCGCGGCTCATCCGTCGGCTCCAGCTTGCAAAATCGCTGATTCGGCGCATCACAACGACGCGCACGCTCATTGCGAACGCGCCGCTGAACTGCCGATCGAAGGCATCGGCTCCCATGTCTCACCGGCATCGCGGCTCCGGTACAATCCGCTTCCGTTCGTCCCGGCGTAGAGCAACTTCGGATCCGTGGGACTCTGCGCGATCGACCGTACGTTCGTCGTGTTGAGGCCCCGATTGAACGTGCTCCACGTCGCACCGCCATCGTCGCTGCGATGCACGCCGTCGCGCCCGGCAAGATAAATCATGCCTTTCTTCGTGCGATCCAGAACCATGGCGATGATCATCTGATCGGCGAGCGACTCGCCGATGCGGGTCCAGGATTTCGCGCCATCGGTTGTTTTGTAAAGCCCTGCCAGGGTCGCTGCATAGACCGTCTCGGATTCAAACGGATCCACGATCACCGACGTCACGTTGAGCGCCCGCGAGCTCTTCACGATATCGGGTGACACCAAGCCATTGTTCACCTTCTCCCAATGGCCGGCTTCGTTGATCGTTTTGTACACGCCACCGCTCGTACCCGCATAGAGAATCGCCGGCCTTGTCGGATCCATGCCGAGCGTCACGACCATCAGCACTTCTTTCATCCCCTCCATCTTTTTGGTCCAATGCTCGCCGCCGTCCTTCGTTTCGGAGACGCCCATCGTCGTCGCGAGAAAGATATGATTGCTGTCCGTCGGATCGAAGATGAATTGATTGACCACCGAGGAAATCGTCGCATCGTCCAGCCCCGAACGCATCGACATCCAGCGCTGCCCGCCATCGTGGCTCTTGTAGACCGCATCGCCTTTCGTGCCGGCATAGACCGTCGCCGGATAGGTCGGATCGATCGCCATCGAAATCACGCGGGAATGGCTCATGCCCTTTGACAGATTCGTCCAGGTCTGCCCGCCGTCGCGCGTCTTATAAATGTAGTCGTTCGTTGCGACGTAGATGATGTCCGGATTCTTCGGATGGAGTTGGATCAAGACGATGGCATCGCTGCGATTGCAGCCAGCGAGAGAGACAACCAGAAGGAGGAGCAGGTTAGATAGTAGCGGCATCATGAACAACCGCGCCTTTCTCTCCCCTCCCCCCAAGCAGGTAGGTGACGAGTATGCGACAGAATTCGCATGGAGTTCTTGGGGCGGCGTCCAGCAGTCCTCAGGTGCGCGCGTCGAACGAGCACCGCCCTTAATCTAACAATACGATCATTCTTGTGTGCCGCGTTCCGCGAGCACAGAGGATGCTGGACGTAAGCCTATTATTACCTACCGATAATTCGTAAATTGCAAATCTACTCCAAAGTCCTTGCCCTTCAAGAGCGTCATCGTCGCCTGCAGCTCGTCTTTGCTTTTGCTCAATACCCGCACCTGCTCACCCTGAATTTGCGCCTGCACTTTCAACTTTGAATCCTTGATCGCTTTCGCAATCTCCTTCGCCTTCTCGGACACCAGCCCACTCTGAATCTTGGCGGTCTGCCGCACCGTGCCGCTCAACGCGGGCTCCACCGCACCGAAGTCGAACGCTTTCAGCGACACTCCGCGCTTCACGCATTTGGCCTTGATGATGTCGATGACCGCCTTGAGCTTGTACTCGTCGTCCGAGACGACGACCAGCTCCTTCTCTTTCTCCTTCAGCGTGATGTCCGTCTTCGAGTCCTTGAAATCGAAGCGCTGTCTGATCTCCTTCGTCGCCTGCTCGAGCGCGTTCTTCAACTCCTGCATGTTCACTTCCGAGACCACGTCGAACGAAAACTGATCAGCCACGGCTCCCTCCTCTCAATTCAATATCAGCAGCAGCCGCCACCCTGTGGCAACCGAAACCCCTTGGACGGTTCATCAGGAGTAATTGCCGTCTGCACCCGTCCCGCCGAACCTCCGCCCGCCAGCACGATCACTTCGCTGCTCGTGAAGGGTTTCTTCCGGACGACATAGCCATACCATTGCTGCATGCTGTCGCTCAAGACGATCAGGCCCAGAATCGCCACTGCCGCCACGAGCACCGCATCCAGGTAAAGCGCGAAGGCCTGTCCACCATCCGTCAACGTCGCCGCCTTCTTCAGGAACATCCAGAACATTTCATAGGACCCGGTCAGCGTAATCGCAGCCACAAAGAGCATCGGCAGCGCCGTAATCCAGAGAAACCGCGCCTTCCACATCTTAATGAGCACCGTCGTCCCCACGCAGAGCGCCAGGGTGCCGAGCAACTGATTAGCTGCCCCGAACATCGGCCAGATCGTCGAGATGCTGCCCGTGCCGATCAAGTAGCCCCAGGCGCTCACCACCAAGCCGCTGCTCACCAACACACCCGGCCACCAATTGATCTGTTTCAACGGGGCATACAACCGCCCGCCCATCTCCTGGAGCAGATAGCGCGCCACCCGCGTGCCCGTGTCCATCGTCGTCAGGATGAACAGCGCCTCGAACACCAGCGCAAACTGATACCAATAGGCCATCAACCCCGCCATGCCGGGCAGCGCCGAGAAGATCGAGGCCATGCCGACCGCCAGCGACACCGCGCCGCCAGGCCGCCCCGCCACATCCACTTCAACCAGCTGCGACAATTCCTGAATGCGTGCAACCGGGAATCCCATCGCCGCCAATTGTTCCGGCGAGAGCATCGTGTTGATCACGAAGTAGTCCCCGGGAATCAGCACCGACGCCGCGATCAACGCCATCACGCCGACAAAACTTTCCAGCAGCATCGCGCTATAGCCGACCGTCGCCTGCGACTCCTGCTCGATCATCTTCGGCGTCGTCCCGGACGAGACCAGCGAATGAAAGCCCGAGACAGCCCCGCAGGCAATCGTGATGAAGAGGAAAGGGAACAGAGTACCGGGGATAATCGGCCCACCGCCGTTTGCAAAGCTCGTCACGCGCGGCATCTCAATCGTCGGCGCCATGAGAATCACACCGAAGCCGAGCAGAAACACCACGCCAAGTTTCATAAAAGTCGAGAGGTACCCGCGCGGCACCAGCAGCATCCAGCCCGGCAAGATGGAAGCCAAGAAACCATAGCCCGCCAACAGCCACACCAACGTCGTCCGTTCATATTCCAAATAGGGCGCAATCCACGAATGGGCCACCGCATGGCCCGCAATCACCGAGGCCAGTAGCAGCGCCACGCCAAGGACCGAGACTTCACCCACTGCGCCGGGCCGAAACTTCTGAAGATAGAAGCCCATGATGAAGCCGATGGGAATCGTCATCCCGATCGTGAACGTGCCCCAGGCATTCTTATAGAGCGCATTCACCACCGCAAACCCCAACCCCGCCAGCGCCACCACCACGATGAACAGCACCGCCACCGCCGTCGCCGTCCCGGTGATCGGTCCCAATTCGTCGCGGGCGATTTCAGGCAGCGAGCGCCCATTACGCCGCATTGAAGCCACGAGGATCACGAAATCCTGCACCGCACCAGCCAGCACCGCACCGATCACCAGCCAGAGAAAACCTGGAAGAAAACCGAACTGCGCCGCCAGCACCGGACCCAGCAACGGGCCAGCTCCAGCAATCGCCGCAAAGTGATGGCCGAATAGGACATACTTATTCGTGGGGTGAAAATTTACGCCGTCGTTCAAGCGAACAGCCGGCGTCACACGCTGATCGCTCAGTTCAACCACAGTCCGCGCCAGCCACCGGCCATAGAATCGGTGAGCCAGCACATAGATGCAAGCCGCCGCCACGACCAGCCAGAGCCCATTTACTTTTTCAGATGGATTGACGAAACCAGTAATAAAGGCGAGCGCGACCGAACCAAGAACGGCGAGGAACACCCACAAGACCAGCTTTAACACCGACATGCGCGGCATCCTATCATAGCTCGCTGATCTTTCTCCTCAAGGCGGCCTAGATTGTCCCATCGTACGCGCGTGGACGAGCACCAAACAGAACTTGTTCGACCCGGAGCCCTTATCCTTGATCTCGGCGACGGGATAAAACCCACTCCCACGTGCCGCGTTCCGCGAGCACAGGGACAACTAGGCCGTCTCTCTTCCTTCCAAGCTTGCTCGTTTTCCTCCCCAAGTCGCTCGTGAGGATCGTTGCCAATGCTGACCGGATGAATCGGGACACAACTTGCCGCAGCGCGCGGCCGTTGCTCTCCGGTGGCAACGGCGAAGCCTATACTGTTCGAGGCCCGGCAAGTTTATAGGCGAGCGCGCGCAAGGCGTAGTTGTGTGATTCAGGAGGTCTTGCGGCAGCGCGCATCCTCACGGGCGCGCAGCCCCCCTTAGGAGGGATTTATATGGCCCCCTGCCACGAGCTAGACTCAACACACTATGGACGAAATCAGACCCTATCACCGCGGTCTCTATCGGCTTCCTGTGACCTATCCGGCGATGTATTGCGCGGTCTCCACGGTGGGGGAAGGCACGATTACGAATCTTTCCGCCGTGGGATGCACGATCGAAACCGATGAGCCGCTGCCGGAAGATCACCGGGTGGCATTACGCCTCTTGTTGCCTGATCAGCGCGAGTCACTGCCGATCGACGAGGCTCAGGTGCGGTGGGTCAAGGGCACCAGGGCCGGCGTGGAATTTCTGCATGTTCAGCGCGAAGCCAACCTTCGCCTGCACGGGTTCGTGTGGGATAAAATGATCGAACGGATTCAGAACATCCAGCAGCAACGGTCGAGTGCGTCGTCCTAATCCGCCCGCACCCCGCCCTTCCCGATTGCCGCCAGACAGAGCAGCCCGATTCCAATCCACACCAGTTCTCGGAAGCGCCGCAGCAAGGCAAACGTGATACCGGTCACGTCGCTGTAGCCGAAGGCTTTCAGCAGCAGCAGATTGCCGCCGTCCTGCGCGCCGAGGCTGCCGGGGATGAAGAACGTGCCGCCCTTGATGAAGACGGACAATGCGCCGATGGCGATCGCGGAGAACGCCATGGCAGGCCCGCCCAAGTAGGAGATGATCACATACACTTCCAAGGCTTCCGCCATCCAACCTAAAAAGAAGAGGCCCGTCGACGTGTAAAACGCCGGGCGATGGTGCACATAAAATTCGAGAATGGTCCGGTCCAGCGACCGCAGTTTCTCCTCGCGCGACTCCAGAAAATGGATCGTCAAACCGAACTTTCGCAGACATTCCAAGATCCAGGTGAACAGCCCTTTCCGCTGAACGAAGATGAAGCCCGCGGTGCCGAACGTCAGCAGACCCACGCTCAAAAGCGCCGCCGCCACCGTCTGTCCGGACGAGCCGTTATCCCCGAGCAGCCACACCGTCAGCGTAATGCCCAGCAGGATGAACAGCACCTCCGCAATCGTCATCGTCGTCTTGGCAATGACGACGGAGGCCATGCCATCGACCATCGGCACATTGTCTTTCTTCAGCAGATAGGCCTTGAGCGGTTCACCGCCGACATAGGCCGTCGGCGTCGTCATGTTCACGACTTCACCGGCGGTACGAATGGCGAGCAGACGCCAGAAGGGCACGTGATGCGCCGATGGCCCGAGCGTGACCTTCCAGCCATAAGCCTCGATCACATACATGATGAGGGACGGAATCAGCATGACGACGAGCGCGGCCGGCCCGAGCTGTGCCGCCGCGTCGTAGATGTTCCCGAAACCGATATGCCAAACGAGGAGACCGAGAGTGAGGAGACCGACAGTGAGAAGTATTAGCCTGAGCACGTTGGGCTAGAAACCATCATTGACGGGATGCTCAAAACGGCCTTCCAGCGAGGCCGCAGGGAGCGAGGGCCCCGAGGAGGTACATACCAGGCTTCGCTTGAGCCGCTCGCTTCGATCAGATGCGAGCGGAGAGTTACGTTGCCTCAAGTAGCCTCCTACGTACGTCAAGGGGAATGAGCGACTGAGAACGAAGCTGGAGGATGTTTTCAGCATCCCGCTGCTAAGCACGGGTGACCGCTGACGGACGAACGACCCAGATCATAATGACCACGAAGACCATCGAGCCCGCTGCCGCCATCCAGAGAAACCAGTCGAGTTTACCGAGCAGGGCAAAGATCAGCACGATGACGGAAAAATCACGGCTGGCGACGTTCTTGAGCATGAAATCGGACCAGGCTGCATGATCCGGCGTTTTCCAGCCGCTCGCCTGTTTGACTTTTTGCGCTTTGCTCACCAGCGTGAAGGACAAGGCATTGCCCAGAATCGCCGCAACGCCGAGCGCGAGCGGAACCCAGGCCGGTTCAGCGCCGGCACCTTGAATATACGCCCCGACGGCAATGCCGCCGAAGATCGCCATGTGCACCACGTTGTCCATCGCGATGTCGAGCCAGGCTCCGAAGGGGGATTCGGTGAACGTGAGTCGGGCCACTTCGCCGTCGCAACAATCGATCACCGCCGCCAGCTGGAACAGCAATGCGGCCGCAACTCCCGCGCCGTAGGCGCCGAGCCCGAACCCGGCCGCCGCCATGAGGCCGACGACGGTCGCTACCATCGTAATCGCGTTGGGAGACAGACCGAGCGCGAGAAAGACCCGCGTGAACCAGCGGGAGAGCTTTCGATTGAAGTAGCGATCGACGAATCCTTCGAACTCTCCCTTGAGCGAAGAAAAGAGCTGACGCTCCGCTGACCGGATATCTGCCGCATCCCTCACGGGTTGATACCACTTTAAAGGGTCGGCTCCTGCCGTGCATATCCGCAAACGGCCTTCTGCAGCCGCACGTTCAAGCCATCGACGCACCGGCACCGAACCGGGCTCCCCGGATACCCGGCCTGCTGCGCCGAGCATTGACTCAGGGAGCACCACGAGATCGGCCGCCATGGACGCGACCGCATCGGACGGCGCCGATCCGAATGAGGGCAGCCCGGCTGTGCGCTGCGGGGAGTTCGGACCGTCCGAGCCGGTTGGGCGAGCCACGACGATGGCCTGTCCTTCTTGGACATCCTGCCGTAGCTGCTCGATCAACGCGCGTGAAAACACTCCGCCGACGCCGGACAGCAAACAGAACCCGCGCACTTCCGCCGCGAGCGACTCCCACGTCCGGGGATCGTCCAGCGGAAATTCCCTGATCGGCATCCAGCGGACCGGAACGGTGACGCGCGGCCCTTTTCCCATCGCCTGCTTCAGCTGGTCTTCTTCCGGCCCCGCCAGGACGATGAGTTGCCTGATCCCGGCACGTTGGAGGGTGAGGACCGTACGCTGAAACAATCCGATGCCGACCACCTGCGTCAGCGGGCCGACCGCTTTTCGCACGGGCGCGCCGAAAAGATCCGCGGACGGCAGCAGAATCGCCGTCGAGAGTCCCTGCACGTCGGCTTGTCGTTGTATGAGGCTTTCACTCATAGGAGCATGTTGAACAGGGCTTCCGCCGGCATTTCAGAGTTTCGGCAAAATCTCCCGTTCGGCCTTCTCAACGTCTTCGGGAAAATCGATCTCCGTCCAGGGCAGGCCGCCGATGACTTCATATCCGACCTTGACCTCGCGGAAGAACCCGATGAGGGCGTCTTCGTACTCCATTTGCCAGGCTTCACGGTCGACGAACGTCCTGAGCGACGCGACCACGTGCGGCGTATCGGCATGCCGGACCTTCAAGAACCCGACCCCCTCGCCGGCATGATCATACTGCGACGGCATCTTCTTCGTCAGCGCGATCACGCGCCCTCCCTCGGCGACGACCATGCATTCTTCTCCGGTCTGCTTCACCGAGTCGTCCATCAACAGCGCATTCGGGTAGGGAGACTGCACCAGCCGCCGCAGGATTTCCCGGTGAAAGAGCACGTCGGCGTCCATGACGACGACGTCGTCGTCGAGGGCGGTCCGCGCAATCCAGAGGGAGGAAATACTGCCGCGATGGAATTGTTCGTTCACCAGAAAGTTCACACGGACGCCGCACGCGTTCGCCTCGACGGCGGCGCGAATCATTTCCTGTTTGTATCCCACGACGATCTCGGCACGCTGGACGCCCAGGCTCGCCAGGGCGTCGAGATAGCGATGCAACAGAGTCTTTCCCCCGATCTCGATCAGGCACTTGGGACGGTGCTGCGTGACCGGCCAGAGGCGCTTGCCCACGCCGGCGGCGAGGATGATGGCTTTCATACGGTGCTGCCCGCATCATTCATGGGGGCTCGTGACGAAACCGTCGAAAAGCCACGCGAGACGGGCGCGCGGAGCTGCGAGGGAGAGAGGCATCCTAGAGCAGGATGTCGACCGACTGAGCGGCGAATCCGCCCGCCTGCATGCCGTGAAACACGCTTGCAGGCTTGTCGTAGCGGCGTTTCGGCGGTTGTAATAGACACCTTCATGAATGATGCGGGCCCAAGGATTGCTCGAATGCGTCGAGAAACGCGGTGAACTGCGCTTCGGTCAAGGCGCCCATGTTGGCGACGCGGAAAATCTTGTTCTCGAGGTTCCCCTGGCCGGCATAGATGACGTAGCCGCGCTCCTTCAATCGGTCGTGCAGCGACTGATAGGGGACCCCTTCCGGGAGATAGTACGCGGTGATCGAATTGGACTGCCGCTCGGGCGTGAGCACCGGCTTGATGCCCAGCTTCGCCATCCGGTCGCGAATCAATACCGCCATTTTTTTGTACCGGAGGATGCGCTTCGCCACACCTTCCTCCAGGAGCTCGCTCAGCGCCTCATCGAAGGCGTTGTAGACCTGCACGGCCGGCGTGAAGGGAATCGTCCCTTGTCCTTGATCGTCGACGTAGTGTGTGAGGTGCAGATACCAGGAACGCTTGGGATAATTCCGCATCCGTTCCAGAAAGCCCTTGCGCACAAGGACGAACGACACGCCGGGGAATCCCTGAATGCATTTGCCCGCCGTGCCGGCCACCATATACATGTGGGATCCGGCGATATCGATGGTTTCACCGGCCAGCGCGCTGACCGCATCCACGATGAACACGCGATTCTGGCTATCGACGACTTCGGCAATGTCTTTCACGGGATTGAGCAGCCCCGTCGTCGTTTCGTGATGCACCATCGCCACGCCGTGCACTTCCGGATGTTGCCTCAGCGCCAAGCGCAACCGCTCCGGGTCCGGCTTCGCCGTCCAGTCATACTTGAGCTCGGACACGCCCAGCCGATGGAGGCCGACCATTTGCGAAAGCCGTTCGCCGTAGACGCCGTTGTTGATGATCAGGATGCGGCGGCCGTGCGGAATGGAGGACATGAGCGCGGATTCGACCGCAGCGGTCCCCGAGCCCGTGATGATCACGGCGGCGTACTCCGCTTCCGCGCCAGGCACGAACGCTTTGAGCAGCTTCTCCTTGATGCGCTGCAGCAATTCGGTGAATTCGGATTCGCGGTGGCAGATATCCGGCCGCAAGAGTGCCTGGCGGACCCGCTCCGATACATTGACTGGCCCCGGGTTCAATAAAATCATCGTGTCCCTTCGGCTCCGAGCAGTTAGCTTTCAGTCCGCAGCTCGGTCAAAAGCCGATGGCTGACCGCTGAAAGCTGTTGGCTATTCTATCGCCTTCATGAATCTCTTCGTGATGTCCGGCGGCTCATGCAACACCCGCCCGGCGTCTTCGACAAACTCGTTCACTTTGACCAACAACATGCTGGGCCCGTCTTTCTTCAGCATGTCCTTGAACTCATAGACCAGATCGTCGCGATCGAGCACCCGCTCGACGTTCGCATAGCCCGCAGCCTTGGCCACCTTCTCCAGCGGGACGACGTTCGAAATGGTCGGTTGATTGCCCGTCGTCCCGTAGACTTCGTTGTCAAAGACGACATGGATGAAATTCTTCGGCCTCAGCGCGCCGACCGTCGCGAGCGTTCCCATCCCCATCAGCACGTTGCCGTCCCCGTCGAACACCACCACCTGCTTGTTCGGTTTCGCGAGTGCGACACCGAGCGCAATGGCCGGGGCATTTCCCATTGACCCGATCATGTAGAAATGGGTGGGCCGGTCGGCGATCTTGTGCGCCTCGCGCGAGGGAAACCCGTTGCAAATCACCACCGGCTGATCCGTGAGCAACTCCAGCAAGGCGGCGATGGCCTGTGCGCGACTGATCAAGGTACCCTGTTCCGGCCTCATGGATGCAATCCTTTCACAACGCCCTTGGTAATCACCAGCGCCACCGGTATACGCTGCTTCATGAAGGTTTCCGCCACCCATTTGAAATCGTCTACGGCGGTCTTCTCGGTCAACGTCCGGTGGGGAATCTTCATCGTGTCGAGGAACTGCGGCATGACCTCGCCCATCACCAGATGCTCGGGCGCATCTTTGCCTCCCTGGCCGCGCCAGGATACGATCAAGATGCAGGGTTGCCGGTAGATCATGTTCAGCGAAATCAACGTGTTGAGCGAGGTCCCCAGCCCGGAGTTCTGCATCAGCACAGCAGGAACCTTCCCCGCCATGTAGGCGCCGGCCGCCATGCCCACCGCTTCATCCTCCCGTACCGCCGGGGTGTAGAGACGCCGGTTCATGAGTTCGGCAATGATCCCGCCCAGGATCGAATCGGGCACTCCGGTAAAAAAGTTCACCCCCATATCCTGCATGGTCTGCACGAAGGCGTCACTCTCGATCATCGGATCTTGTCCTCCATAAAAAGAAAAGCGCGCGCATTATATGCCATGCCTCGACCGGTTCTCAAGGAAACAGCGGCCGCGGACAGTCGCCGGTCGGCTAGTTGCGCCTCACGCCACAGCGTGGTAGCGTGCCAGGATGCGGCGATTTTCCGTACTGCTCGGAGTCATGCTCTGCCTCGTCCAACACTCCGTTTCTCAGGCCGTAACGATGACGAACGACCCAGGCGGCTTTCACAACATTCCCTGGGGGTCGCCGCTGAAAACCAGGCCGGAAGTGGAAGTCGCACGCGAAGGCCCGCACGTCATGGAGTATCAATTAAAAGAGGCGGCGCCTTTATTCGCCGACATTCCGGTGGACAGCGTTCGGCTCGCAGCGGTCGACGAACAGTTCGCCCGCGTGACGATTCGCTACCACGGTGAGGAAACCCACAGGCAGATCATGTTCTATCTCGAACGGCAGTTCGGCCCGATCGAACGGATTCCTGGACAGATGATGCGCGGCCTCAATCAGCAATATAATTGGCGGGGGAATGAATCGGAGATCAATCTGACCTATCAGGCTAATACGGAACGGGGGTTTATTTTTCTGGACAGCCGGACGCTGGCCCCTCGATTTAACGATCGCATTACCGATTCGGCGGAGTAGCGCATGTATCGCTTACGAACAACTCGAATGGCTTCGTTCTTTCTTCCCCTGGCAGGCGGTGTCCTGGCCGTTCTCTTTGTGATCGGTACGGCCCTCGCGGTTCCGATGACTGAGGACCCGAACGGATTCGAAGGTATCCCCTGGGGCGCGGCATTGTCAGAATCCGAGACGTTTGGAAAGACCGAGGATGCCGGCCGTTTCAAGACCTACGAGCTCAAAGCCGGCTCCCCGGCACTGGGACCGACCAAGGTCGAATCGATGAAATTCATCACATTCGACGATAAGTTCGCCCGCGTGACCGTGCGCTATCAGGGGAAAGAGGCGCACGATCAAATTCTGGCCTGGCTCCAAACACGCTTCGGCCCGCTCGATCGCACGCCGGGACAATTCTCCGTCGGTCCGGTGAAATTCTATGCCTGGCAGGGTTTCGAAACGGAAATCACGATGCGCTACGAGGCGCGGATGGATCGTGGGATCATCTTTTTTGAGAGCCAAACCCTGCGCAACAAGATTTCCGAGGGCAATTCCGCCACGGTTTTTTAGCCGCACCCAGAAACTTTATATTGACAACCGCTGCGCGGTTTCGCATCATGCGCCCTTATGCATCAAGCCACTAAACTTCGCGCCCTCCTGAAGAAGCCCGGGGCCATCAAAATCGTGGGAGCACACGACGCACTGAGCGCCAAGCTCATCGAACGCGCCGGCTTCGACGGCGTGTGGGCCAGCGGGTTCGCCATCTCGGCCTCGCTCAAGTGCATCCCCGACGCGAGTTTCATCGACTCCAGCGAGCAGCTGGGCGTGGAGCGCCGGATAGCGGAAGCCATCGACATTCCCATCATCGCCGACTGCGACACCGGCTACGGCAACGCGCTCAACGTAATGCGCACGGTCAACGACCGGGAGCGGGCCGGCGTGGCGGCTATTTGCATCGAAGACAACGTGTATCCGAAGCGCTGCAGTTTCTACGCAGGCGTGCGCCGGGAACTGATTCCGATCGACGAACATTGCGGCAAGATCAAAGCCGCCAAGGCCGCGCAGACCGTTCCGGACTTCATGGTCATCGCCCGGACCGAAGCCTTGATCGCCGGTTGGGGCAAGGAAGAAGCGCTCACGCGGGCGGAAGCCTATGCCGAAGCCGGCGCCGATGCGGTGCTCATCCATTCCAAGTCCAAAACCTTCGACGAACTCAAGTCCGTCTATAAAGCCTTCTCCGGCCGCGTACCGATCGTGGTGGTCCCGACGATTTTCGACCAGACGACCGCAGCGGAGATGGAAGACGCCGGCGTCAAGATCATCATTTACGCGAACCAACCGGTGCGCGCGGCGATCCGCGGCATGCGCGAAACGCTCGATCTGATCAAGAAGGACACGCGTCCCGGCGCGGCGAACGACCGGATCGTGACGCTTCCTGAGGTCTACGACATCGTCGGCGTCCCGCAGATGGAAAAAGACGAAAAAGCCTTTCTCCCGGTCGGCAGCGAAAAGATCACCGCGATCATCGCGGCAGCCGGGTTTGAAAAACAACTGCTGCCGCTGATTGAAGACAAGCCTAAATGCCTGCTCGACATCAAGGGCAAGACCATCCTCGAACGGCAGGTGGCTGCGCTCAACGACTGCAATATCAAAGAAATCGCCCTGGTGCGCGGCTATAAAAAGGAAGTAATTACGCTGCCGAACATCCGGTACTACGACAACGATCGCTACGAAGAAACCGGTGAGCTGTTCTCGATTTTCTGCGCGGAACCCGAGATGAAGGGCCGGACCATTCTTCTCTACGGCGACATCATCTTCGACGACACGATTCTTGAAAAGCTGCTCAAGAGCCCGGCCGATATCTCACTGGTGGTGGATCTGGCCTGGCACGACCAACAGCAGCGGAGCGCGCAACCGACCCATCTCAATCCCGACCTGGTCTCGTTAGCCGAACCTCCCGGGAAGAGCTATCTGTCGCGGTTCGTCATGCCGGAGGGCGAACACAAGATTAGCAGGATCGGGCAACAGCTTCCTTCCGAACAGGCTCACGGTGAATTCATCGGAATGGCCATGTTCTCCGAAAAAGGCATGAAGGCCTTCCGGGATTGTTACCGCGCCTCGCTTGATACGTATAAATCCAAGGGATTCCATGAAGCCGGCACGCTCGTCAAAGCCGGATTTACCGACCTCATTCAAGAACTCATCGATCAGGGCCACCGGGTCGATGCCGTGCCGATCTTCAAAGGCTGGATGGAAGTCGACTCCTTCGAGGAGTACCAGAAAGCCTGGGCCAAAATCCGCCAGTAGAAACCAGCGTTACTACGTAGTACGTTCTCCGTTCCTTCGCAAATCCACCGTAGCCGTCTGTTTTCCCTTCCGATCAAGAGCCTCCACATATCGATATCGGCCCCGCTCCCCCTCTTCTGGTGGGGCCGGACACCCCTCTCCCTAGGGATGGTTGAATTTTCAGGCTGCGGTACTCTCAAGTTGTCGCGCGGGTCCAAAGCCAGCGACTGAACGCACAGGGAGGCCCAGATGAAAACCAGCATCCTTGGTCACAGTCACAACGCCAGCAGCGCCCACGCACCCTTGGATCGGCGGTATGCCGAGCGGGTGCCGATCAATTACCGGATAACGTATTCCGGAGCGGAAGGCGCTCGACTCGTCAAGACTGAGGGGTCATTGCGAGATCTGTCCAAGACCGGATGCAAAATTCTGGGAACGATTCTCCCCATGGTCGGCGGGACGGTGACCATCACGCTCTACTTAGAAGACGGGCAAGCCCCTCTCTGCCTGACTGATGCCTCCGTTTCCTGGATCAAAGGCAGTGTCTTTGCCGTGCGATTCCCGAAGTTGGCCTCCGACGAGCGCAAGCGTATCCAGGAAGTCATTTGGAAACATGTCACCTTGTCCCCATCCAAAAATCATCGGGCGGCGTTTCGAATCGTGTAATACGGGAACCGGCATTATTGCTGAACGGAGGGAGACAGGAGATGAAATTACAGACAATCGAGCGGCCTGAGCGAACGACCGAGAAAGCGGCCCGCCCGAACAACCGGCAGACTGAACGGGTGCCGGCACAGTTCAGCCTGATGTATTCCGGGATGCACGAAGGACAGATGTTGATCGGCAATGGAATCGTGACCAATCTGTCCGTGAATGGAATCGGAATCCGTGCGAATCACATCGTCAAGCTTGGAATGGAACTGGCGCTCTTTATCGACCTGCCCGGCGTCGAGGAACCGGTCTGCGTCGCACAGAGCCGGGTCTCTTGGGTTGCAGGACGCCGCTTCGGAGTCGAAATGATCACGCCCAAGCTCGAAACCCAAAACCAGTTGCGATTCTATGTCTGGAATCACTTATTCCGTCCGCATTATAAGCGACCTTGACCGCGAGAATAGGGAGGGAAACCCATGCGACATGCCAGAGTCCGCTCCGTAAAATCGCTGCATCAGGCCCGCCCGGTTTGCAACCGTAGAATCGATCTCCGCATCCCCGTCGACTTCGGGCTGATGTACTCGGCCATGGATGAGCATGGGGAACTCATTATGGGCGACGGCACCGTGGTGGACTTGGCGGGCAATGGCTTGGGCATACGCGGCAACGTACTGGTCCGTCCGGGCCTGGAGATGACCCTGTTTCTGTACATGCCGGACGGCCAAGACCCCCTCTTCGTCATGGAAACCCGCGTTGCCTGGTCAGCCGGTCGCCGGTTCGGTGTGGAAATTCTCAAGATGAACCTTCGTGAGCGAAATCGGCTCCGCTACTTCTTGAGTTCGAATCTTCGCGAGAAGTAGCATCACGGCCGGCGCGTTGAAACGTAGCTTCGAAGATAGCTGAACGAGCGGCGACCCTCCTCCATGCCGCTCCTGAACGGTGTCCTCTCGCTGCCAGAGGACCTGTCACACGCACGGTAGTTTCTCACGCCATCCATGCGGCCCGGCCTCCGGTTCTCCTGTCCATTTGCCCGATTCCGCAAAATAATGGTTCGTTGCCAGCGCGATTCTCTTCGTGCTAACCTCACAGGTGAGTAATTACTCACTTACTGCGTCTCGCTCATGACTCTGAGAACCAAACAATCGCGTCCGACCAGCCAAGAACGCCAGGCGGGCTTGATCGCCGCGGCTGCCTCGCTCTTCGCCGCCAAAGGGTTCAACGGTACGACGACGAAGGAAATCGCCAAGGCCGCCGGCGTCAGCGAAGCCCTGGTCTTCAAACACTTCCCCACCAAGCGGGCGCTCTACGGGGCGATCCTCGCGGAAAAAGTCACGGTCAACGAACTCTTGGAAGCCGTCGAAGAATCCGCAAAAAAGCGGGACGACCACCGGGTGTTTACCCTCATCGCCGGTTTCCGCATCAGGCCGGGAGTCGACTCAACCCTTCTGCGCTTGCTTCTCTTCAGCGCGCTCGAAGGCCACGAACTCTCCGAGATGTTCTTCGGCAAACACCACCGGGTGTTCTACGACCACCTGGCCGCGTACATCGAGACGAGGATCACCGAGGGAGCATTTCGGAAGGTCGATCCCCTGCTCGCCGCCCGTGCATTCATCGGGATGGTCGTGCATCACCGCCTGCTCCATGAGATTTTCGGCGTCCCGATGCACCGCCCCCACGACGAAACGGTGACGACCTACGTCGATCTCTTTCTGACCGGACTCGTCCAGGACCAGGTTGAGCCGGCGCCGCGGAGGCGTTCACGATGAATTCGGTCAAACAACATCCCATCGTCACCCTCGGGGTTATCATCTTCTTTGCGGTAACGGCATTGGTGGTCTTTCGCCTGAGCAGCGGGGCGAAGGTCGATCAGAAAAAATCTCGGGTCATCACGGTGGGAACGGTCGTACCGCTGAAACAGGACCTCGATATCCGGCTCACCTATACGGCCGACATCACACCCAACCAGCTGGTCAATATCTTCTCCCGTGTCGACGGCTATATCGCAAAGCTCTATGTCGACAAGGGAGACTTCGTCAATGCCAACCAGCTGCTCGTAGAGATCGACCATCAGGACTACCTTCATGCAGTCAACCAGGCCAAGGCCAATTTGGCGGCGGCCCGAGCCAAGGTGTCCCAGCAGGACGCCTCCGTGCGCAATGCGAAGTTGACGCTGGACCGCATGCAGGCCTTGATCAAGGACCAGTTCGTGTCCCAGCAAGACCTGGACAACGCTCAGGTCAATTCGGATGGCGCCTTCGCCGCGCTGGAATCGCTCAGAGCCCAGGTCAAGCAGATGGAGGTGGCCCTCGCCCAAGCCGAAACCAATTTGGCCTATTCTTACATCCGGGCGCCGTTCGCCGGATACGTCGCCGAGCGTAACCTCGATCTGGGCGCGTATGTCACAGGAGCGGCAACCAGCAACTCGACAACCGCGCGCGGCATCGTCAGCCTGCACGATATCCACACGGTTCGAACGCTCATCGAAGTGGTCGAAAAGGACGTCCCGCTCGTGCAAATCGGTCAAAAAGCCGAAGTGCGGGCGGAGGCCTATCCGGACCAGATCTTCGAGGGAACCGTCACCCGCATCGTTCAAGCCTTGAACCGCGCGACCCGCACCATGACGGTCGAAGTGGATCTGCCCAACAAGAACCTCATGCTCAAAGGCGGGATGTTCGCGCGAGTCGAGGTGCTCGTGGGCAAACACCAGAATGCGCTGCAAATCCCCATCGATGCCGTCAGCCGGCTGGAAGATGCCCAATACGTCTATGTCGTTCGCGAGGGGAAGGCCGAACGGGTCCCAGTTGAAATCGGTGTGCGCAACGAAAATCGCGTCGAGATCACGAAGGGGCTGGATGGCTCCGAACAGGTCATCGTTTCCGGCAAAGACCTCGTCCACGACGGCACGCCGGTGCAGACGCAACCGCTTCCCAAATCCTGAGCGCTGAGTTGAACTTTCGACCGGGCAGCATGTTAGCCTTGGACGGACTTATTCAAATGATCTTCGGCTCAGAACACAGCACTCACCACTCAGCATTTCCATCATGTGGCTGACCCTCCTGGCACTCAGGAATCGCATCGGCATTCTGATGCTGTCGCTTGCCATGGTCGTTCTCGGCGCGACCTCGTTGGGGCGGCTCCCGGTCGACCTGTTCCCCAACATCCAAGTCCCTGTCGCCTTTGTCGGCGTCATTTATAAAGGCGCCCCCCCGCTCGACATCGAGCAGAGCGTCGTCTACCCCATCGAGAAGGCCGTCAGTTCAGCCTCCAACGTGGAGCATGTGGAATCGTTCGCCAAGCAGGGCATCGGCGCGGTACAGATCTGGTTCAACTGGGGTGCGGACATCAATGTCGGCCAAATGGAGGTGATGCAGCGCATCACGCAGATTCTCAATAGTCTGCCGCCCGGGATTCTGCAGCCCTTCATCGTCAAATTCGACGTCTCGAACATCCCCGTGTCCTTCGTCACGGTTTCCAGCGACGATCTGGACGAACGGGCTCTGTACGACCTGGCCTACAATACGATCGCGCCGCAGATCGAGCAGATCGCCAACGTCGCGGCAGCCACGGTCGAAGGGGGCAAGATCCGCCAGATCAACATCAACCTCGACCCGGCGCTGCTGAACGCAAGAGGCCTCTCGATCCTCGACGTGGTGAGGTCGGTGAAGGCCGCAAATCTGATCCTGCCGTCAGGCGATATCAAGGCCGGCAACCTCGACTACAACGTATTCACCAACAATCAGTTCAAAACCGTCGAGCCGATCCAGGACGTGATCGTAAAGGTCAATCCGCAAGGCAGTCCCGTGCGCGTGCGGGACCTCGGTACCGTCACCGACTCGTCGGACATTCAAACCAACATCGTCCGCACGGATGGAGCCCGAGCCGTCTATCTGCGGGTCAACAAGCAGCCCATCGCCAATACGGTCGAGGTCGTGGATGCCCTCCGCGCGGCCCTGCCCAAGATGATCGGCATCCCGCCCAGCGTGAAGCTCGGCATCTCGTTCGATCAATCCGTCTACATCCGCCAATCCATCAGCAATCTGATCGAACAGGCGCTGCACGGGTCTATCCTGGCCGCCGCCGTCATTTTGATCTTTCTCAGAAATCTCACGAGCACGTTGATCATCTCGGTCGCCATCCCCCTCTCGATCATGGTGACCTTCATCGTGCTCTATTTCACGGGTCAGACGTTGAACGTGTTTACCTTGGGCGGATTGGCCCTCGGCATCGGAAGATTGGTCGACGATTCGATCGTCGAGCTTGAGAACATCCAGCGCCACCTCAATACGAACCAGCGACGCTGGGAGGCGATTCTCGAAGCGGCGCGTGAAGTCGCCATGCCGATTTTCGCTTCGACCGTCACCACGGTCGTCGTCTTTCTGCCGATCTTCTTCCTCGTGGGCATCGCCCGACTGCTGCTGATTCCGCTGACGTTGACGATCGCCATCGCCCTCTTCACCTCCTTCTTCGTGTCGCGCACCGTGACGCCGGCGCTCTGCTACAAATTTCTCAAGCCGGAGCAGGAAGCCTATCGCGCGATGCCTCGGTGGTACGTCCGCCTCATGAATTGGAGCCGGACGCGCTATGAATCGCTGGACCGAGGATTCGAGGGTTCGCTTCGCTGGGTGCTCGCTCGTCGCAAACTGTTCATAGCAAGCATCTTGCTCCTGTTCGGCGCCTCTCTCGCATTGATCCCGAAGATCGGAACGGAATTTCTGCCGGTCTCCGATGAAAGCCAGTTCCGCATCGTCTTGCGCGCCCCCGTCGGCCAGCGCGTCGAAAAAACGGAGCAACAGGTCGCCGAAGTCGAGCGGGTGATCCGGGAAACGATCCCGGCGGACGAATTGGAAACCATGGTCTCCAGCACCGGCGTGCTGGCCCAAGGTCGTTCGTCGCTGTTCAACCCCAATACGGGCCCGCACACCTCCGTCATTTCCGTGTACCTGGTTTCGCCGGACAAGCGGAAACGGAACCAGGTGCAAATCATGAACGAGGTGCGGCCGAAGGTCCTGAAGCTCTTCCCGGGAGTTGCGATGTTTTTCGATCCGGGCGGTCTCGTAAAGCGCGTGACCAGCTTCGGCTCGCAGAAAGCGGTTGATGTGGAAATCTATGGCTACGATTTCGAGACGGCGCGCGGCGTCATCCGCCAAGTGGAAGGCTTGATGCACAAGATCGACGGCCTGGCCGACATCGAGGTGAGCCGCGAGGAGAACTACCCGGAAGTGAACGTGGTGGTCGACCGAGAAAAGGCCGCCTTGCTCGGAATCAGCGAATCGGACGTCGCCAACGCCGTCCTGTTTTCGCTCAACGGCAACGGCCAGACCGACCCGATTATCTACACCGATCCGCAGAACGGCAACGAGTATTACATCAGCGCCTGGCTCGCCGAAGAGCACCGGAAAGACCTGACCGACATCGACAACATCATCCTGACGGCGAAAACCGGCGAGCCGGTGCTCTTGAAGAACGTGGCCTCGCTGAAACTGAATGCCGGCCCGGTCAAGATCGACCGCAAATATTTCCAGCGGGTCATTCACATCACGGCCAACCCGGTGAATCGCGACCTCGGCGCCATCGCCGACGACCTCGAAGCCGGCTTTGCCAAGCTGCAACTGCCAACGGGTTTCAGCATCCGACTGGCAGGCCAAATCCAGCAGCAACGGGAAACCTTTACCGGCCTGCTGTTCGCCACCATTCTGGCCCTGGCATTGGTCTATATGGTCATGGCGGCACAGTTTAAGTCGCTGGTCGATCCCTTCATCATCATGTTTTCCGTGCCGATGGGATTCCCCGGCGTGATTCTCATCCTCTTCCTGACCAATACGACGTTGTCCACGACGTCGATGATGGGGATCATCATGATGCTCGGCATCGTCGTCTCGAACGGCGTGCTACTGGTCGATTACACCAATGTCCTGCGGCGCAAGGGGCGACCGCTCCATGAAGCGGTCGTGACGGCGGCGCGCACCAGACTTCGCCCCATCTTGATGACGTCGCTCGCGACCGTATTTGGATTGCTGCCCATGGCCATCGGCTGGGGGACCGGCGGCGAAACCAACGCGCCGCTGGCACGCGCGGTCGTCGGAGGGTTGAGTGTCTCAACCGTGCTGACCCTTTTTCTCGTCCCGACGGTGTATATGATTTTAGAAGAACGGTTTCCGAGGAAGTGGGACGAGGATGCGCAGGCAGCTGCATCTCTCCCGGCCGAACCGACGACCGTCCTCCGCTAACGACCTTCCCGCTCAGCCGATCGTAGGGAAGAGGGACTGGAGCTGCATCGCCAGCCCAATGTCGCCGCTGATCTTGATGCGCCCCGACATGGCAGCGGCCGGACCGCTGAGCTGCCCGTTCAACACCTTCATGCAATCCTCTGCTGCCATCGCCAGTGTCACGTGCGGATCGTCATGGGTGCCTTCAACGACCTGGCAGCTGCCCTGACGGACCGTCAAGACATAGTGCCCGCCCTGCGCGCCGCTCAGGTCGAATTGGTACACCGCATCGACATCCTCGGCGGCATCGGCATCGAGTTTACCGGGCAGGAGTTGGAAGAATTCTTTGATGCTGGCGGATTTCATCGTTTGAGGCTGGAGCGCAACCGGATAGAGACCGGGAGCCGCGTGCTGCGACTCCCGGCTGAGCGCACAGTTAGTAACGGAGTGTAACGGTTGCAGTGCTGCAGCGTGCGCCGAAAAACTTCTTCGAGAAGTCCTCGACGACGGCGGGGTCGTAGCCCTTGCAGCTGAATATATCCAAGTACGCGTTGTTGGTGTCGTTGGCGAAATGGCCGCTGATCAACGAGGTCGAGATCAGCTGGACCATGGAATAGCCGGCAACCCGTCCCGAGCCGAAATCGACGACCTGGCATTCGCCGAAACGCTTCATGTCGATGAGCTCGCAGAGCTCTACGACATAGCGGCGAATATGGTCGGCATTGCGAATCAGGTCGGGGTGACAATCTTGGAGGTCAACGGCAGTGCAGAGTCCCCACGCTTTCCCCTCTCCCACCATTTCCTGAGCCGGAACGGTGGAGGAAGTCGTTGGGGCGCTCGATGGCAAAATCGTCTCTTCGGAACCAACCGGGACGCTCATATGGCAGTCCGCCTTTCTGTGTGAGGGTGAAGAAACCAGTGACGAGGAATTTTTTGCACTATAACACGATTTTTTTCAGATGCGAGAGGGAAGCGAAACTTTTTTTGCCCTTGGTGCCGACCAGCCCGATCGGTTGACAAATTTCTCGAGCCTCAGTGACAATGCAGCCAATGAACGCGCCGCACTCGCAACCAGACCCATCCTCCTCCGACCTCCCGGACCGGCTCTGTACCTGGTGCAAGGTCCCGATGAAAAAACGGCTCGTGGCAGGCGGCCAGTTCCTTCATTACACCTGCCCAAAATGCGTGTTCCAGCACACGACCAGACGGGGTCCCAAGCCGCCGGCTCCGTCCCACTAAGCGAGATGCCACGCCGCCCAGCCACCTGGTCCATCGGCTTCTTCAGCGCCCTGTTCCTCCTGCCAGCCTGCCAAACCGTTCCGACCAAGACCTATGAGATCCGCCAGCGAGCTTTCACGTATAAACCGGCCGCACTGGTGCAAGACTACCAGGAGGAATACGCCTATATCGCGAACCGCCGGCAGGCCGCTGTCAACGGCGATGGGACAC
Source organism: uncultured Nitrospira sp. (assembly GCA_964582865.1). Classification (GTDB taxonomy): domain Bacteria; phylum Nitrospirota; class Nitrospiria; order Nitrospirales; family Nitrospiraceae; genus Nitrospira_C. The sequence goes on from CAZOUA010000007.1 coordinate 73,927, forward strand.
CGGACGGTCAGCCCCTCCCCGCCGTGACCGAAGTGCCGCAAAACTTGACCGGCCTCGCCTTCTCCGGCGGCGGCATTCGGTCCGCCACCTTTCATTTGGGTGTGCTCGAAGCCCTGCATGACATGAAGCAGCTGCCCAAGATGGACTACCTCAGCACGGTGTCAGGGGGATCCTATATTGCGGGCTGGATGCTGGGCCATCTCGGGAAGGAAATGGACGATGCCTACGGCAACCTTGTCCAGACCCAGGACGAGGGCAAGCTCCTCGATCCTCACAATGACTTCGTGACTCACCTGCGGCACCACGCCGGGTTTATCAAAGAGGGGGGGTTCTGGGAAGGGCCAAAGCTGTTCTGGGGCTATGCCTGGCGGTTGCTCCCCTATTATCTGTGGGACATTGTCCTCCACATCAAAACTCCGCCGGAGATCGGCAACAAGCTGCACCTGTTTACGCCCTATCAGGAGCGCATCGAAGCCACGTACCTGAGAGGGAAGCGCGATACGCCCCTCGTCCGCCTGAATCGAAAAGACGTGGATGCCCCCTATCTGATCATCAATGGCAATCTGGTCAACCGTGGAAGACCACGGGCGTACGAGAGCGAGTCGGATCGGCCCTATCGCGACAACTACAATTTTGAATTCACCCGCGACTACACCGGATCAGACGGGCTGGGGTATGTCCAAAGCGCGGGATTCGGCCTGCCGGTAGTGGAAGCGCAAACCGAAGATGGAATGCCGGCCTGGTTCAATCCACGAAAGGTCGTCGTGGAAGATCACACCCAGGGTACCTGCTTCCTACCGCGGGCAGAACGCCTCGAAGCGAAGCATTGCGTGAAGCTCTCCCAGGCCATGACCGCATCCGGCGCCGGCCTCGATGTCGATAGCCTGGTCGAAGAATGGTACCAGAATGACTTTGCCCGCCTTGGCATGCGGCTGCTGACCGCACCCCTCAACGTGAACAATGAATACCAGACCTGGAACTACGCCCGCCGTTACAACACGCCCCTCAGCACCATCTGGGATTACTTCCTGATGGTAACCGTCCAGCGGATCTTCCCGGACACCAAGAGCCGCTGGATCGAAATCACAGACGGCTCTTTCTACGACAACCTCGGCACGCAAACGCTCCTGCGCCGGCAGGTCTCGCACATCGTGGTCGGCGATGCCACGCTCGATACCACGTGGCAGTACGACTATCTCCATCATCTTCAGGCCCGCATTAAAGGGTACTTCGGGCAGGGGGTCGAATGGTGCGGAGAGATTCCGGAGAAGAACGAGATCGTGTGGTATCGGCGCTTCTGGGTGAAACGGCCGGACGGCACCCCGACCGTCATACATTACATGAAGCCCTATGCCTACAATCCCAGGCTGTTCAAGAAGAACCCCTCGCTCGCCGCTCCGGGCAAGATTTTCGTGAGCCAACATCCGGAATCCGGACGATCACTCGTCACGCATCCCCTCATGAGCCCGCCGGTGAACCCTACCCATCTGGACGCCAACTGGCTCTTGCCAAGGATTACGGAAGAGCATGCAAAGGAACAGGCGCAACTCGCGCTCAAGAAGGTCATGAAGTTCGTGGATTCCCCGAAAGGGGAAGAATTTCCGCAGACCAGCACCGTCTTTCAATGGTATGAATTGGAAGAATTCGAAGCCTATCGGCACCTGGGCTATCTGATGGGCTGGGCCTACCTCTCGAACCTCCGATTCAACGACGCAGAACTCGCTCCCGCCGCGGCCTGCAAGGCCCTATAGCTTTCCGGCGACCAGCGACCGGATCTCTTCCATTCGGCGACGATTGACCCCGAGATCGCCATAACCCGTACGCGAGGCGGAGCGGAAGTAGATGGTCTTGGTTTCGTCGTTGAACAGGAGCTCGACGTCATCGACAAAGCGCATCAGCAGGCTGGTGAACTCGTAATGCAGGTAGGACTCGTCTTCTTCGACGAGCTTGGTGCGCGGCACCGTCGCCAGAACAGCCTTCAACACCTCCTTCGCCTCCGCCCGCGGCTTTCGATAGAAAAACGGCGCAATGGCATGACCGTCGTCCGTCGCCTGGGTGGATACGCAGTTGGGGCTGGAGGGACAGGGAGGGAGTGTTCGTTGATCCATTAGCCGGGAACTCTACGCTCCCGGACAATCTCCCGCAACCAGATTTCTACGACAAGCACCGCCTCCGGAGGAATAAAACCGGGAATTCCCTTGTCGCGATAAGCCAGATGCGAACCGATGCGCACCTTCCGATAGCCACCGGACTTCATGCCCATGAGGGCCTGCTCGACACCGGCTATGGCCTGACGGCTTCCGAGAACCGTCTCATGGTCGATATACGTGACGCCTCCTTCGACGCGAGTCCGGTCTTTGGGAAGATACGCCGCCTGCTTGGCATTCAGCGGCACCTCGTCGCCCCTGTTGAGGAACAATTTGCTGTTATAGACGACGCGGTCATCCTTCTGTGCCGGAGCCCCCTCCCCTTCCCGTTCTTCAAGCAGCTTGAGTCCGCTGAGTCGTTTCATCAGGACCTTTAATACGACAACGTCGTCAACGTCGGTTTGGACTCGCCCCGGTCTTCGACCGTGACCGAGACACGGCCGATGACCCGGCCGTCTTCGGCTTCAACGTCGACGCGCCAATCGCCGGGGTCGAGCCGTTGCTTGAAGGTGTAGGCCCGATATCCGCCTTCGCGCCCGCCTGAAATGTTGAGCGCGATCTTGTCGGCATGGCTAAAGGGTTTGCTGCTGTCCTGACGAAAATACCAATGATGATAGACGGTGGTCTTCAGCGCGACCGGCGCAAAGACTGCGGTGAAACAATAGATCGGCTCGTTGGCCGGGAACACATCGTCCGAACGTTTCCAGACCTCATACCATTGTTTCTCATAGGAAAGTTCGAAGCGCTCGCCGCTCTTCTTGACCTCATGAAAGATCCCGCCAAACTTCATCGAGAGCGGCACCGGAGGGATCCAATTGAGAAAATAGAAGCCAACCAAGAGCGCGATCAACGCAAAAGCCGGCGCGGTGACACCGACCGCTTCACGGTGGGAGCGATCCGGATTGTCGCGATAGACCAGTTGCACGACGCGGAACGTCACGGCAGCGCTCAGCCCGGCACCGGCCAAAAACATCAGCGTATTCATGCGGCCGGTGATCACCGGAAGAAAGAACGTGAAAAACCCGAAGCAGACCAGTGCATAGAGGCTCACCAGCAGGCGAAGATTGGACAGCCGGTCTCGAAGAAATTCGTTGGCGACGAGCACGACGACCAGCACCGCGAAAAACACCGCCGTGCCGGTGAGGGTCGCGCTGCGGGAGTAGAAGATCGCGTAGGCGCTGAAGAGGCCGCCGAGTAGAAACTGGCTGGCCATCGGATAGTAGGGCCGGCTCTGAAGTGCCCAGCGCGCGAAGGATGGAAGTGCAGCCAGCCGCTCACGGTCCGGAGCCGGCTCAATGCCGAGCCGGCCGGTCAACACCACCAGAACCCCCAGGAGCAGCAGATAGATCAGCAGCAGCAGATTGTCTTGAAGCCGGTCGATCCGTGTGAGCGTCAGCGTGTCGTAGGTGACCCCGGAGAGGAAGAACACCGCCGGCATGAATGGCTTGGCAAGTACCGATTGAACTCTGGCAAGCGGGCTCATGCCCACACTCTGCGGAATCGGCAACAATTGATCAATGAAAAGTTGGATTCAAGAACTTGAGAGCAGGCTGAAGCCGAGATCAAGATTGAGCGAACGGACCGTACCCATCCCGCCTTAGTTCCGGTCGTAACCTTAGTCCGACTTTCGAATGACGCTGGCGGCTTGTTTCAGCAGCCTGCTAGATAAACGCCGGCAGCGGCGCATACGTGACCGGATGACCGATCAATCGCTCCAACCATCCGGCCATCAGCTCCTCCTGAAGCGGCGCCCTATTCAACCGGGCTTCGATGGCGAATCCCGCGTCGGATCCGACCACGCCGATGATGGCCGAGGCATCTCCCCCTTCAGGAATCAATTCCTGGGTTTGGAATTCACAGAGCGTAGAGTAGAGCCGTCCATCCGGTTCGATCGCCGCTTTGATTTCCGGCAGATCGTCGAGCGGGCAATGGACGGAACAGCGGTACGCCAGCCTGGCTGCCGGCTCGATAGCCTGGAATACGCCGAGCGCATCCTCTGAAAAGCCGGTCAGATAGGCGCGTACGCCCGCCGGCTCCGGCGCATGGGTCGCCGCGAGCTGGCTGGCGGGAACCAGAAACTCATAGGCATCGGCCGTGTTGTATTCGAATTGGCAAGGGCCGAAGGCATCGGGCCAGGAGCAAAAAAATGGAACGGATGGATCGGTCGGCCGGAGCACCACCTGTTGTTTTTCGATGGCGGTTTCGATCGGCAGGCCCACCGTCGTAATGGCTTCAAGAAACGCCGTGCGCCGCTCTTCCAGCCACTCTTCCCGCCGGGCGTCTCCTCGCGTCTCGCCGGGGCTGATGACTTCTACGGTTTGCAGCCGCACGCGCAGAAACGAATGCGCATGGCGAAATCCGAGCCAGAGCATGCTCCGGCTTTCGTGCAGCTTCATGGGTTCGCGAATGCGCCAGGGATGGCTGATCGAACAGTAGGTCCCGATGTCCTGAAAACGCTGGTATGCCGTGTGGTATGCCCCGGCGAGGAGGAAGAAGTCCCCGCGCCAGCCTTCCCGCACATGCACCAGCGTGACATCTTCGGTCGCCCAGGCATCAAGGCCGTCGAAATCTTCCGGCGACTCGACGGTCCATTCTTCGACGTAACAGATGACATCCTTCGCCGGCACAGCCGGCTTGAGCCCCAAGGCCGCCAGCCGCTCACCGACCGCCAGCACCTGTGCAAACGTCATCGGCGAGGCGGTTTCCCAGCGGCGCTCACGCACAGGCTGTGCCTCTCGATTGCGTCATGGCCGGCTTGGCCGCAACGCCCGTTGGGCAATCGTGGTGTCCGAGAGATAGCGATCGAGCGTATCCTTGATCGTCGCGGCCAGGAGTTGACGAACATCGTCTTCGCCGAACCAGATGACCGTATCGCTCTGCGCCCCTTCCAGACTCCGGCTCGTGCTGCTGCCATCCGCTTTATTCCGCGCGACAATCGCCAGCTTGTTGCTGGCCGTGAGATGGGTGGAGAAGAACCGGCTTTTTGCGTGAGCGGCAAACTCGAAGATTTGCCCGCTGATCACGATGTCCGCATCCGTGACGGAGCCGGCCGGCGCGACGCGCACGTTCCACGAGCGATCCTGCCAGCCCTTGGCCTTCAACCGGTCCGCCAACGCTTGGGCATAGACCTCTCCCGGCTTCTCGCCGGCGACGTTGAAGTAGGTGAAGCCGCCCCAGAGATGCGTGCGCATCCCGACGCGGTTTTTCTCCACGCGCCGATCTTCGAACGGCTCGACGACGATCTTGACGGGTTCCGCCTCAACCAGCGGCCCCGGTTGCGGCTTCGGGATCACATCGAGATAAAAAGTCTGTCCGGTCCCGCCACAGCCAGCGGACGTCAACAGCCCGATCGCCAACACCATCCCTGCGCACGCACGCACCAACGGATTTTTCACGATTCCCTCCTTACGGGTCAGCGCTCCATCAATGGCGTAGAAGCCATGCCCAACTCGACGCCGCGCGTTAGTCTACCGAAATCCCGGTGTCTGCACAATTGAGGAGATTCAGGACAAGAGCAGGGGCTTCATCGACCGGAACACCTCTCGGCCGAGATCCGCCAGTTCTCCGGCTTGAACCCTGGGATCGTCCAACGGGACGAAGCGGGCGAGCTTGAGAAACGGCCGTTCCGCCACGACCGCCGCCACCTGCGCCTTCCGGTCGCGAGTGATCGGCAGGGTATAGCCTTCGCCACATTTCCATTCCCACAGCGTCGGCGCCATAGAGAGTTCCAACCTCTGTCCAGCCAGGCTGTGAAACCGATCGAACAGATTCTTCTTGTACTGTTTCACCAGCGGGCCTTCGAGCAGCCAGGCAAAGACCACATGGTGTCCCCACCAAAACAGCGTGCGGAACGTGCATTTCTCCGTCCCGTCAAAATGTTTCGGGCAGTCGAGGTACTGGTACGGAAACGATTCCAGATGCTCGCCTTTGACGAATTGCACACGGGCCGGGTCAAAATCCGGCGGGGTCACGAGCGTCGTCTGGCTGAGCTCCGCCTTCAACGCGTGGCGAGTGGCCTCCAACTGCCCGCGAATCTTCTCCGTGATGCGGGCTTTCTTGCGGAAGAATTGCGCATCGGCAATCAACGCGGTTTCGTCCTCGGTGAATGACAGGGAAGCGCTCATGGTGGGTCCAGCCTGTGACGTAATCGAACCGGGATATCTTACTTCTGGTGTGTCTCAAAGGAGGAGACCGTCAAGGCATAGTGGCGGCGGCATTCCGCACAGCGCACCAGCGCCATATCCTCGAATACGTCCATCTCGCGCAGCGACAACGCAGGCGCATGGGCCTCGATGCACCCGAGAAGTTGATTCTGCCCGCCCCGTAGAGCCTGCTGATCGTGGGACGCATCGTCCGGCTCGTCCAACACCGCCGAGGCTCGAACGACGACGGACGAGAGACTCAGATGATGCACGAATCGGCAGGACGTACAGCTCAGGATGAGCGTCCGATTGTCGGCCATCCGCTTGACCCCCACACAGAGCGGATGGACCGACCAACATTGCTGGAGAAAGGCCCCGCTGCGATAAATCTGCGCCATCGTGCTTTCCTGTCGAAACCGGCCGCCTTGGTTAGAACGCCCAGAGCACGAGCATGAGAATCACCCCCACGACATACGGAATAACGCAAGCATAGAGAAGCGCGGCGCGAGCCTGATCCGCAGAACCGGTCTTGGTCCGCTGCTCTTTGTAGACAAATTCATAGGAAAGCACAAAGAGCGTCAGCGTCAGGGCCAGCGTACGGCTGGTACGCGGCCAGGTGTATTGGCCGCTGATCAAAAAATTTGCCGTAAAGAATCCGCTGAACAAGAAGATCAGCGGCGCAAGGGCGTAACGGATGATTTGTGCAAAGAGGTGATGCCAGCCGGTGCCGGCTTGAAGCAGGCTGGAGTCGGGATCGGACGTCACGAGCCGACAGCGGCTGGCTGATCGGCCTGATGGGAAGCTGGAGCCGGCGGGCTCCCCGCACGACAGGCCTTGCAGATTCGAGGCCGGGCCTTGAGGAACGACACCTTCCCGCTGGCCAGACAGCTGTAGTGGACAAATTCGTCGCACACCGCGCATCGGGACCAGCCGCCGGAGAGAAACGTTTTGTTGCGGTAGAGCCCCTCCTTGCAGACCTTGCAGTTCCGGGGTTCAATCCCCAGCAACATCGGCTCCCAATCTCCGCCGCCTTTTCGAATGCTCATAGTGGCGGAGTATAGCCAATGCCTGCTTGCAAAGACAAGCTCGTGAAATTCCGGCGTACCCTTGCCCTCCATCCCTCACCAGTTCGTTTGACACTCCCGAAGACCATTTGTTACTCTGCGCGCCGGTTCATAGCCTGTCGCGCGAACGTCATTTACCCCATGAATATCAAGGACTATCTCGAACAAAAACGCCTCGCGGTGGATCGCTTTCTCGACGAAGCGGCCCCGCCGGCTGCGACCCCTCCCATCACGCTGCATGAGAGCATGCGCTACAGCCTCATGGCGGGAGGGAAACGGGTCCGGCCCATTTTAACGATCGCCGCAGCGGAAGCCCTCGGCCACACTCCGCCCGGTTTGATGGCCGTGGCCTGTTCACTCGAATTCATCCACACCTATTCATTGATTCACGACGATCTCCCCTCCATGGACAACGATGACTTCCGGCGAGGCAAGCCGACGAGCCACAAGGTCTACGGCGAAGCCATGGCGATTCTCGCCGGAGATGCGCTGCTGACGATGGCCTTCGATCTGTGCAGCCGCCCCGACCTGATGAAGGGTTGCGATCCGGCCAGGCAAGTGCGGTTGATTCAGGAATTGGCCTATGGCTCCGGCAACATGGGAATGGTCGGCGGGCAGGTCTTCGACATTCAAGCCGAGAACAAGGACATCGATTTGCCGACGCTGCAGAATATTCATAAGCACAAGACCGGGATGCTGATCCGTGCCGCGGTTCGGATGGGCGCCATCGCCGCCGGAGCAACGGATCGCCAGCTCGATGATATGACCGGCTATGCCGAAGACATCGGACTGGCCTTTCAAATTGCCGACGATGTGTTGAATGTCACCGGCACCCGCGAGGAACTGGGTAAGAATCCCAACACCGACGCGGAGCGCGGCAAGAAGACCTACCCGGCGTTCTACGGCGTCGACGGCGCCAAGAAACTGGCCGATGACTGTGTGACCCGCGCGATCAATCGGTTGTCGTCGTTCGGGCCGCCCGCCGATCCACTGCGTGAGATCGCACGCTATATCACCTCGCGACGCAACTAGCATCGCGCAGGTATGGGGCGAGAGGATATGCAGGAAGTTAGGATCGTGCGCCTACCAGTTCTTCTCCCTTGCCTCATGCCCCTTGCTCCTCGCCAACTTTCAGAATGAAAGTCTTGGTCACAGGTGCCACCGGGTTTGTCGGAGGGGCTGTGGCTCGTGCGCTCGTCCGTGCCGGCGTCGATGTCCGTGTGCTCGCCCGCGCCGGTTCGGATCTCCACAATCTCGAAGGCCTCGCCATCGAACGAGTGGCAGGTGATCTGCGCGATCCGGCCTCGCTCCGGAACGCCCTGACCGGCTGCCGGCAGCTTTACCATGTGGCCGCGCACTACGCCTTATGGGCAAAGGATCCTTCGATCTTTTACGATATCAACGTTGCCGGCACCAGAAACCTGTTGGAGGCAGCGGGGGCTGCCGGGCTTGAACGCACTGTCTATTGCAGCACGATCGGCGCAATCGGCATTCCGCCCGGCGGAGGGCTCGGAACCGAAGAAACGCCCGTCTCACTCGATCAGATGGCCGGACACTACAAGCGATCCAAATACCTGGCCGAACAAGAAGTGCTGGGGCTTGCGCGTAAGGGCTTGCCGGTTGTAATTGTGAATCCGAGTGCGCCCGTCGGCGCCGGAGACGTCAAACCGACTCCGACTGGGCAAATCATCGTGGATTTCATGAAAGGCCGCATGCCGGCCTATATCGAAACAGGGATGAACATCGTGGATGTCGACGACGTGGCAGCAGGCCACTTGCTGGCGATGCAGAAAGGGCGCATCGGCGAACGCTACATCCTCGGCTGCAAGAACTTGATGCTGCGCGAGGTATTCGATATCTTAAGCGGTCTGACCGGCGTGAAGGCTCCGTCGATCAAGTTGCCCAGATTGGCGATTCTGCCGCTGGCCTATCTCAATCACTGGCTGGCGAATCTCACAGGCCGGCCGCCGCGGATTCCGCTTGAAGGTGTCAAGATGGCTAAATACAAGATGCACTACGACTGCAGCAAGGCGGTCCGCGAACTCGGTCTGCCGCAAACACCGCCGGAAGTCGCGCTGGAGAAAGCCGTGCGCTGGTTTCGCGAACACAAGTATGCGTAACGGCGGCACGAGTATCACTGAATGGTAGACTAACCGCTTCTGCCGAAGCAGAGCTTGCACTCAGAGCCGATGGAACTCTTCGTTCTTTTTCTCAATACGCTCGCCTTGCGTCCTTATGTGTTCCTCTTCCTCTGCGCGTTTCTCCTGTTCGCCGCTCAACTGATCGGCTGGCCCAGAACCTGGCGCTTCTGGTTGATCAGTTGGGGCACAGCTTTTGTCTGCGAATACGCCTCGACACGCGTCGGCATTCCATTCGGCTTGTACCACTACAACGGCTCGACACTCGGCCAGGAGCTGTACTTCTTCAACATTCCCTTCATGGCTTCAATCTCCTTCAGCTTTCTGCTGTACGCGGCCTACTGCGTGACCCTGTGCCTTCTCCTCCCGATCGAGCGCGCTTCAACCCTTGGCCATCCTTCGCTGATTCCCCTCCGCTTCGATCCCGTCTCGCGCTCCAGCCGGTGCGTGCTTATCTTGACCGCCCTCTTCTTCGCCTTGATCGATATGGTCATCGATCCGGTGGCGCTGCGCGGGGATCGCTGGTTTCTGGGCAAGATTTACGACTATGCCGACCCCGGGATCCATTTCGGAGTGCCGATCACGAACTATCTCGGATGGGTCGCGGTCGGATTGATTGCACTTTCCCTGTATTTGCCTTTCGACCGCCGGCTCCCGGCCCTGCTGCCTCACACCCGCTGGTCTACGACACACCTGCTCCTGCTTGGCGCAGGGCTCTATTATGTTGTGCTCGTCTTTAACCTCAGTGTGACCTTGTGGATCGGCGAATGGCATCTGGGCATCAGCGGCGCGCTGATGCACCTCCCGATTATCGTCTGGCTCGTACTTCGTCTTACCGGTTCCCTCCGCCCGCTCGAGTCCGCTGTGAACGAACGTTCGGCCAGGCCCGGTGGCAATCAGGCCGGAGACTTTGTATAGTGACTGACGCTGTATGAAGGCAAAACTGATCGGCCTCATTGTCATCATGGTGCTGGCTACCCTCGGCGCGCTCGGCTGGGCGGGGTATCGATTGTTCACGACCGGCTTCAGCGCCAAAACGGAGCCGCACGTCCTGGAAGTCATGATGGCGCGCCAGATTCGCCATTTGGCGATCCCGATCGAGCATCGGAACAAGCCGAATCCCGTCCCGTTGAATCCCGACGTGCTCAAGGAGTCGCTCGCGCATTTCGCCGACCACTGCGCGACCTGCCACGCGAACGACGGCAGCGGACAGACGCCGATCGGCAAGAACGTGTACCCGAAAGCTCCGGACCTGCGGTTGACGGACACGCAATCCATGTCGGACGGCGAACTCTTCTGGGTGATCCATAACGGCATTCGCTTCACTGCCATGCCGGCATGGGGTGAAGGCGACCCCGAGAAGGATTTCGACAGTTGGAAGCTCGTGCATTTCATCCGCTACCTGCCGAAGCTGACGCCCGATGAGCTCGAAGAGATGAAGGCCTTGAATCCCAAAACCAAACATGAGATCGAAGAAGCCGCAGCGTTCGAGAAATTTCTGCAAGGGGACGATGCTGCAGCCCCGCAGACCGGCGACGGTCATCATCATTGAGCCTCATCCGCACAAAAGGAGATTGGATCCACCATGTTTCACTATTTGATTCTGGCCCTTGCTTTTCTCGTCACCACAACGGCGGCTTCAGCCCATGGAACCGGCCAGCACGTGCTCGGCACCGTCACGGCCATCGACAGCGCGCACCTTGAAGTTAAAACCCAGAAGGGCGGCATGGTGGACGTGCAGATCAATAAAGAAACGCGATTCAAGGAGAAGGGCAACCCCAAAGGTACGAATCTGCCGGCGGTGGGCGACCGAGTGGTGATTGAGGCGACCAAGGACAACAAAGTCCTCACGGCAACCGAAGTGCATTTCTCTGCGGCCAAGCGAGTGCTTCCGCCAGCCTCGGCTCCCGTTCAACCGGCGCCCGCGCACTAAGTTTGAGGAGCGACCCGTGCAGATCGTTCATTTTTCGCAGCAAATGCAAGCTTCCCCCTTCAGCGGAGGGTTTCAAGCGACGGTCGTGCGCATCCTCATCACGGGCATCGCGGTCTTTCTGGCCGTCGCGACCGTACCGGGCCTCGAAGCCGACAGTTTCGCAGCAGGGCTCGCCGCGGTGCTGGTCCTCACCATTTTGAATCTGATCCTCCGGCCCATTCTCCTTGTACTGACCTTGCCTTTGATCGTGCTGTCCCTGGGACTCTTCCTGGTCGTTTTGAACGCGCTGTTGCTCGAATTCACCGCCTATCTGGTCAAGGGATTTACCGTTTCCGGATTCTGGTCCGCGGTCGGCGGTGCCCTGGTCATCAGCATCGTCACCGCCATTCTCAACATGTTCACCGCCGACCGCCGCCAGGTCGAGCTTCACAGCGTCGAATCGCGCCAGCCGAAGATTATCAACCCGTCCGAGTAGCTCCCGCCTTTTCATTGAATTGTGGGACGTGCATTGCTACAATGCGCGAATCTCAATACCACTTGATGACACCCACACCGACTCCGCACAGCAAACCAGCGCCTGAAACACAGCTCCAACGGACGCTGACGACGGTCTTGAACGAACTGCCCGTCGATTCAGCCCTGGCCGCGATCTTTCATCGCGAAAACGGTCCGCTGACCGGCCATGCGGCGCGGGGCTTTACGGCCCGAGACGTGCAGGCCATTCTGCGAACGCTCTCCGCACCGGCGCTCGTCGCCGCCGGCTCATCGCACGACCAAGATGGCAGCAAGACCATGCGGTTGCGTTTGATCACGCCCGGCGCCAAGGCTCTGCTGGGAGTGCCTTTGAGATACAAGAACCGCACATACGGATTCTTGGTCATCGCACGCAAAGAAAGCGCGGCTTTTACGAAAAAAGAAAAAGGTCTGATGGATCAGGCCGGCGAGGATGTCACGAAGGCGCTGGACCGTGACGGCCTCTTCGATCTGAATGCCGTCTTGAGCAGGCCGCTCGTCACCCACGAACCGGCCCCGGCCACCCCTTCAGCCGCCGAAATGTTTGCCGCCCCCGTCTCGCAACTGACGCCGCAACTTCAGGAGCAGATTTCTGCCGTGCTGACGGATGCCAACCAGACCGTCGCCTTTGACCGTGCCTGGGTCTGCCACTACGACCCCATCGCAGGCAACGTCGAAGTGCTGGGGATGGCAGGCGATCTCAAGGGAGATCAAAAAGATAGCAGAAAAGATATGAAACCCGGACATCGCCTTACCCTGGACAGTTCGGCCGCCGGCTGGGCGATCCGGCACCGCAAACCCCGGGTGGATCACGATTTGGCCTCGACCCAAGGTCGCTTTCTCGACCATAAACAGCTTTTTAAGGATCGCTTCCAATCCTCGCTGGTCTTCCCCTTCTTCGTCAGGGGACAGGTCGGGGGAACGCTCACGCTCGCCTCTCGGGAAGCCGGCCGCTACCAACCGACGGATGCGCGGACGCTTGAACCGACGATTCTGAAGCTCGCCGACATCCTGCAAGCGCCGGCACCGGTTGCGCCCCCCCAAGCACCAGCGGCCGGCGAGGGCGGAGCGCCCGCGTTCTCCGAGCCACAGACCGCAGTCCCTCTGGAACCCATCATCCGGAAGCAGGAACGCCAAGCGGCTATCGGCGAGTTCAGCGCATTTCTCGCCACCGAAGTGCGAGAACCGCTCGGTTCCATCCGCGCTCAGCTGGAAGAAGTGACTGCGGAAGGCATTCTCGATTTCGACCCGCAAACGCGCGTTGAAAATGCTATGCGCGACCTGATCCGCGTCGAAGCGATTCTCAACGAAATTCTCGACTTCGCAAAGCCGCTCGAATTGAATCGGCGGCTCTGCCGCATCCCCGAAGTAATCGAAAGCGCCCTGACCGTGGTGGCAACCGATCTCGAGGTGACCAGAATTCATGTCGTGAAGGAATACGCGCTGATTCTCGCGCCGGTTCGCGGCGACGAAGCCAAGCTGCAGCAAGTATTTCTGAGCATTTTCAAGAACGCGGGCGAGGCGATGACACCCGGCGGAACTCTTACCATTCATGTGACTCAGCATCGAGCCGGCCGCGGGGTCGAGGATCAGATCCTCATCAAGAACGACGGCGCGCCGATCCCGCCGGAGATTGTCGACAAGGTCTTCGAGCCCTTCTTCACAACGAAGAAAGCTGGAACCGGCTTGGGCCTCGCCACCGTGAAAAAGATCGTCGAAGAGCACGGAGGATCCATCGCCATCGCCAGCGCACCGGGCGAAGGCACCAGCGTGACCATCCGGCTCCCCGGCGTGAGCCGGGGCCCGGCCTTCCGGCACCGCGGACGCGGACGCCGGCCTCCTCGCCGCGGCAATTAGCTGCCCATTCATCTGATTTTACTCGTGTTTTTTGACAGATGCCTGCCCCGGGCATGCCATGCGCGGCAACGTTCACCGGACAGATTCAACCTTGACAGAGGTAGCCCCTAATGGCTATGATCCCGGCCACTTGAATCGGACTTATTGGCGAACGCAATTTACGGCAATCTTCCAGCCACCATTATTCAAAGGAGAAGGGGATATGAAGCTCGTATTCGGCACTGTTGCGACAGTCTCCGGTGTCCTGTTTGCGCTGTCCATGGCTTCGGCCAATCCAGCGCTCCTTCCCAAGCACGAGGGCTATCCGATGAAGAACAGCGGCAGCCCCGTCAATGGCCAGCCAACGGCGAACGATCCCGGCCAGTCCGATGCCCGCGGCGAATCGACGCTGCTGAAGTCTGCTGACTCCATTAAGAGCTCCCAACAGAACCTCAAAAAGACGGACAATGCCCGGATCGTTCAGGAAGAGGGCGCAGGCCGGCTGCCAAAAGTGCAGGGCCCGCAGATCCAGATTGCGCCGCCTGTCACTTCGGCCACCAAGATCACCGGCGATCGTAAGATCGAATAGTTCGTTTTTCGACGGACCTACGAACAAAGGGGACGCCGTGCAAAGCACGGCGTCCCCTTTGTTATTTCTTCTCTTGAACCCTCTTCACTTCGCAGGACGCCTATGCCCCTGTTGACTCAATCGAAACCTCCAGAGTTTCATTGCCCAGACCCCGGCATAATCCACGCCGATTCTTGGAAACGTTCCAACCATGCCGCGAGGTATCTTCTCTCCACGATCCTCAAACCAGAGGTTTTCTCCACTGGTCAGATCGATCCGATTCAATGATCGATCAATCCCGAGTGCGCGGCACAGTCTGCCCGGCCCATCGATCAACAAGCCGTCAATCTCAATCGCCCTGATCAATACGGCAGCCGGAAATTCGGATCGTTCCGTCACCACGTTCAAGCAATGGTGCATGCCGTAAATGAGATAGACGTAGGAAATTCCCGGCGGGCCGAAGAGTACATCCGTCCTGGCTGTCCGTCCCTTCGACGCATGACAGGCCTTGTCTTGAGGGCCGATGTAGGCCTCGACCTCGATGATCTTTCCGGCGATGGCCCCCTTCCCGTTCTCCCGAACGAGGTACTTGCCTACGAGCGAACGGGCGACCCGGAGGGTGGGACGAGCAAAGTGTTGTCGTGAAAGGATTTTCCCTGGCATGATTTTCAACTTTCAGTCATCGCATTCAACCTCCAAATTCCGATCGGCTCTTTGCTGAAGACTGACAACCGATCGCGATCGACCGGTTAAAAATACCATGCGAGCCCGCCCATGACAAAACGCGGATTCCCCGGTACGAAATGAGTGTCCTGCACTCCGCCGGCCGGTTCGCCGGGCAGTCGGGACGTATACGCAAACGTGGCCTGCTCCCATTGCGTATCAAAAAGATTCTGAACGAACAGGAACGCCTCGAGACGCCCATGAGAAAGCTTGATCGGCAGCTGATACCGTTCGGTCAGATCGAAGTCGATCCAGGACGGCGCCTTCACCGTCCGATCCTCCGTCAGATTCCTGACCCCGAGATAGGTCATCTGCAGTTGCGACGACAGCCCCTCCGGCCATCGCAGGAGCAATGCCGCATAGGCGGTCAACTCGGGAGCCAGCGGAACGGCCAGGCCCGTGTCTTTGAACTCGGCACGCGTCCAGGTAAAACTGCCGTTAAAGTACAGCGGCCCATAAATCTGCCCGCGCGCCCCCACCTCCACGCCATAGCGCCGCGTGGGCCCGCGGGCTTCGGTGGTTCCGGCGTCTCCCACAAACACGAGTTCGGATTTCAAATCCAGCCCCCAAAGCGTGGCGGTCAATTCCATTCGATCCCGTCCCCAGGGTTTGGATCGGAGGCCGACTTCTATACCCTGTGCCCTGGCCAGCGGAGCACTTCCGCCGGTTACGGTCGATCGCGCATCGTTGCTGTGAAAACCGGTGCCGTAGTTCACAAAGAATTCCGTATTGAACCATGGACCGAGAATCAGGTTGCCTTTCGGACTGACCTGCCCGGAGTCCTTCCTGCCGGCAGGCTGCTGCGGACAGGTATCGCAGAGGTTGCGGACGTCAAACGTGAAGTAGTCGGCACGCACTCCGCCGGACAGCCGCATCCAGGGCATCGGCCGCAACTCCAGCTTCACATACGGTGAATAGGACGCCTCCTGGACCGCGCTCTCGATAACGGTCCCGGTCGGCACCCGCTTGGTCTGCGTCCCCAGACGGATATTGGAGATGGTGTCGTTGCGAAGCTGAAACCCAGCCGTCGCAATGCTGTGAATGCCAAGGAGTTCCCCGGCTTGTCGATATCCCAGATTCCCACCGTACATGTAGCGTTGGTCGTGCTGGTTAATGCCGTCTCCGTCCACCGGATTATCCAGATTAAATGTGAAATTGGTCCAGAGGTCCAGCTTGTAATACATGAGGTAGGTATCGGCAAAGAATTGCCCGCCGGATGGCGTGTCGTAGTGGTATTGCACCCGGCCGGTCGCACGTTCCGTCATTCCTCCTTCGGAGGGATCGATCGAGCCGAAGCGATCTAGCGTGCCGTCCATAACGGCGCGCAGGGGAATTTCCCCTGAGGCGTTCCAATTGGCCTTGTGATAACTTCCCGTGACGCTGAGTTCCGAGCGAACCGTCGGATTGACGGTGGCCTTGCCCATCAGATTGAAGCGAAAATAGCGATTGTCATTTTCGTATGGCCCATTGGTGTAATAGCCTTCCGCGGCAATCAATGTCCGAACTTTGTCCTTGGTGGGCGACAGCATGAGGAGATATCGTTGCGTGTCGAATTGACCACCGGCCCCCTGCACCACGTTTTCCTCCAACACATCGCGCGTATTGAACCGGACGGCCCCGGCCGTATCGAAGTCGCCAAATTCGGCGTGGTACGTTCCCTTCACCACGTCGATGCCTTGAATCGTCTCCGGAATGATGAAATTGAGATCGGTGTACCCCTGGCCATGTCCGTGAGTGCGTAAATTAATCGGCATGTTATCGATAAAAAACGCGACGTCCGTCCCGTGATCGGCGTCAAAGCCCCTCAGAAAATACTGATCGGCCTTTCCGGCGCCGCCGGAATGCTCAACCGCGATGAATCCTGGAATCAAACGAAGGACCTGGGCTGGACGGCCTTGAGGCTGGAGCAGGATTTCCTTGTCCGGAATGAACTGCTGGGATGACGCCGCCACCGGACGGTCGCCGACGACGGAGACTTCAGGGACCTCGACTTCCGCCGCGTCGGGATCGTGTGCCACCGATAAGGAGGGGCTATAAAACACCCAGCAGAGAAGAATGGCAGCGCGAGCGGTACGGGACATGCCGGGCTCAGCTGAGTCCCTTTCCCGTCGTGGTCATCGTGAGCTTGCCGTGCTTGACGCCTTTGACGCTGACCAGCGCGTCGGCGACTTGCTTGATCTGCGAGCCCTTTCCTTTGACCACCAGTACTTCGAGACAGTGATCATGGTCGAGGTGCACATGCATCCCTGCCATGATGTGCCCTTGAAAGTCGTGCTGGATATGCGTGAGCTTTCTGGTCAGATCACGCACATGATGGTCATACACGAACGTGATCGTCGCAACGGCTTCCCCGTCGAGATCGCTGCTCCATTCCTGACTGACAAGCTGATCACGGATCAGGTCGCGAAGCGCCTCCGAACGAGTCGCGTACTTGCGGCGCCGCACGACCTTGTCGAAATCATCGAGAAGGTGGTGATCGAGCGAGACGCCAAACCGAACGAGCTTCTTCATGACCGCCTCACTGTGTTACGAAAATTATAATCGTGCTACGAACTATAGCGGCCGAGCCGGACGAAGTCAACGCGGCCTTGCTGCCGCGGAGGCGCATGGATGCGGCAACGAAACCGGGGATCTGGAGTTTATTCGCTGCGTACGGGGATATAGAGCACGGTGCCCTGACGGTTGACGAGCAGAAGGGCGAGATCTGTGGGTTTCAAAGGATCGGCGAGACGTTGAAACGTTGAGAAGTTCGGAATCGGCTGGCGGTTGAGTTCCAAGATGACGTCACCGGGCTGAAGACCCGACGATTCCGCCAGGCTTCCTTCTTCGATATCGGTGACGACCACACCGCTGTTTACCGCCAGATCCATTTGGCGCGCCAGCGGAGGCGTGACGTCGTCGAACACGACGCCGGAGAGCGGGTGGGTCGTCGAAGCCGACGCAGCCGCCGCTTGATTCTTTTTCTGCCGGTCACGAGGAGCCTCTTGCACCACGAGTTCGACCTGGATCGTCTTGCTGTCTCGCACAACATCGAGCCGATGTTTGCTGCCGATAGCGGAGGCGGCGATCAAATTGCGAAGATGCCCGCTGTCCATCACGTCACGCCCGTCGAAGCGCTCGACCACGTCGCCGCGCTTGAGGCCGGCCTTCTCGGCAGAGCCTTTCGCCTGCAGGTCGGTCACGATGGCCCCCTTCACGTCGGGCAGGTGAAAGATCTTGCCCAACAGCGGCGTGACGTCCTGCGTGGAGGCTCCGAGAAATCCCCGCACGACACGGCCGGTCTTGATCAGGCTCTGCATGGCCGCACGGGCCATGTTGCTGGGAATCGCAAAACCCACCCCGACGCTTCCGCCGGTTGGACTCGCAATCGCCGTATTGATACCGACCAATTCTCCGTTCGTATTGACCAGCGCACCGCCGGAGTTGCCGGGGTTAATTGGCGCATCCGTCTGGATGAAATCTTCGAAATCCGCCACGCCGACGTCTGCACGGCCGACCGCGCTCACAATGCCGAACGTCACGCTTCGACTCAATCCGAGCGGGTTGCCGATCGCCAGCACAAAGTCGCCGACGGCAAGATTGCTGGAGTCGCCCCAGGCGACCGTGGGCAAATTCGTGGCTTGAATCTTCACGACCGCTACGTCGGTCTTGGGATCGGTGGCTACCACTTTCCCCTTGTACTGCCGCCGGTCGGCGAGGATCACTTCCACATCAACGGCATCGGCCACGACGTGATTGTTTGTGATGATATAGCCGTCCGGCGAGACGATTACACCAGAGCCTTGACCGTACTGGCGGCGCGCCGGCGGTTCCTTGAAGAGGCCGAAGGGAAGCGTTTCGTCGCTGAACGCCTGGTCGTGAACCATCACCGTGGAAGCGATGCTCACGACCGCCGGAATGACTTTTGAAGCTGTACCCTTGACCTGACTTTGAAGATCGCTCCCGCCGACAACGGGGATCAGACGACCGGACGCCCAGGCTTCAACGGTCATCGACAGGGCGAAGAGGCAGCAACTCACGGACAGCAGATGACGACGCACCGGACAATCCTTTCGACAACAAACCCGATGGTAT
>CAZOUA010000008.1:0-79641 GCA_964582865.1 uncultured Nitrospira sp.
ATATCATGAGCGAAGCGTTCAGTTCGGCGTCATGATGACTTTGCCGTCGATAAACACTGCGCCTTTGTCGCCGCCTTCGCTGATGATGCCGATGCCTGTGCGCTGGTTGTTGCAGTTGAATTGTCCGTTCCCGTAGTCCTCGCATTGCGTGCTCGATCCTCCGCCCGACTTTGCTCCGCACAGGGCAGCGAGGTTGAACTGAAGTGGGCGGCCTTCTGGACCGCCGACGCCGTTCGCAAGCACCCAATACCGGCCAGGAATGACCGCGAGGCAACGCTGCAATGCCGCGACATCCTGCTCATGTAACTCCCGGCCGTTGACGATGACACCCGTGTTCCCTTTCGAGGCATCGGGCTTCAGTTGACCGCCAAGCTGGAGCCCCGCCTGTATCTGGCCTGCCGCAGGGCCACCTTCGAGGCCCCACATGCCGGAAACCTTGTCGTACCAATAGCGGCCCGGCTTGATCGGCACACCGTAACCACGCTCCAACACTTGTGTTACCGCTTCATCGAGCACCACGCCGTTGACCACGACATCGGCAGCAGCCGCTGATAGGGTAAAGAGCGCGAGAGCTTCGAGGAGCAGGCCAAATACAATCGCAACCCAGGCGACGCGAAGGAGCGTTTTCCCCATGTCCGAATCCTTCGTGTCGACGGCTGAGTCCATGTGCGACTTCCTTGTGAGAGATCTGCGGGGCAGAATGCCCTCCGGATGTGAGCGGCAGCCTATCCTTCAATCTGCCAAATCTCAAGATCAATCTCGGCCCTTGACCTGCTCTGCAGCAGGGGCGTAGGCTGAACGTGCGATGTCATAACCGCCTGCCTCGTTAGGTGGTGCTATGGTCCTCCGTGGAACACAAATCCAACGGTATGGACCTGCCGGGTGTAATCTCCTCACCAGACGGGCCTCTTCTCATCGTACTGCCGAGTCGATTCCATTCATCATCTTCTTCTTCGAGGACGTGCCGATCTTGAGTGGCATTGCTCGTCTCAAACCCATGCATCCGAATCGTGCTGTTTCTCGGTCGCACTCTGATTGGCCCGATTCGGGAAGGAGGTTATCATGTCGTATCGGTATAACGCGCTCGACATTATCGTGGCTGTCGGCATGTGCGCGATTGTCACCGGCGCGCTGCTGTTCTTCGTCGCGACCACCGGCACCGTTCTCGTAACCGCTCCGCAAGCCGTCTCGGTCGAGCAATTCTCAGGCAGCCCGTCTCCGATGGTCTGGCTGCAGCCTGCGCTCGGGCAGGCGATCGTCGAAAGGGCGCTCCTGCAACGCCAAACCGATCACATCACTGCGGCAGCATTGTCGGAATGGAACCAGGCGTTACAGGCTCACCGCCGCCTGCAAGTGTTCCAGCACAATCCGTTTGAAATGGTCATGCAGCGTGCCATAGTGGTTCCCGTCGATCATGCCGCGCGTGTTCAAGCGGTTATGGGGCGATCGATCGTGAATTTTACCCGTCGCGGGATTCAGAACGGTGCCTTGTCCGCTAATCAGTATCTGTCTGATTTCAATCGCGACATGATTGGTCTTACGGAGGCGATGGGGCGGCGGTTGGATGGCGAGTTTTCCATGACGTGGCAGCCTCTGCTCGGCCGATGGATTGTCGAGGCCGGACGGGAATACATGGGGCTGTCAGCCGGCGTCCAGGAGCAACTGGGCTCGGCGATTGTCCATAGGGCGCAGGCCGCCACATCATTGGAAGACAACTGGGCGGCGAATCAATACCAACTGGGCAGTTTATTGGCCGCCGTCGATCGGAGCGGCATGATACCGGAGAGGCCGGTGATGCTTGCCAGAGCTCAAGCAACAGAGAAAATCCCGACGATGGCGTACACCGGATTCGTCCCATCGTCTGAAATGCCGATCGGCTACGTGATCGCGGCCGTGCTCGCACTCTGCAGTATCTTTTGGGGAGGGCTGATGCTGTCGGCGGCAGGAAGAGAAGCCAGGGCGCTGGCAGAGGCGAATCGTAACGCTTCCAGATGGGTGTATCGCTTGGCGGCATAGGGCCGCGATCGACGATGGACCATCAACGGTCTGCTGATCTTCGGATCAGCAGACCATTTCATGGCCGCTCAATTAACACAGAGAGCCGCTCCGCATCCAGCTGTGGGCGATTGTCGTATGGTAGAGAAATCGGAAAGCCAGCGAGGGTTAATGATCTCAGCTTCAGCGACGGGTGAAGAGGCCGGCGCGTTGTGTGATCACTTGACCGGGACCTTGACGCTGATGGCGCCGCCAAGCTCGCCTTCTTTTGCACCTTCTCGTGGGTAACCGGATATATCTCGCTGGCCTTTCGGCTCTCCATGGCAGGACAGGCAGGCTTGCCGGTAATACAATGGCAGCATCACACGAACGGATGTCCCCTCGTCCATGACTTGGGTGAAGACTTTGTCCGGGGTCGACTGAGGTCCGCCGGTGGAGAGTTGCGAGAAGGCCGAGGTTTCGTAGTCATCAGGCTTGTTCTTCGGGTTGCGCACCAGCTGCGGGGGAGCAGTCTGCTTCATGTAGATACCGGACCACGCTTGAAAACGAGTGGCGGTTTCCGTGCCGAAGGTAGCAGGGATGAGGCCCTTGTACGCAAACCCGGGGACATTGATGACGGCTTGGTAGGTGTCGATCGTTTTCTTCGCTTCCTCAAGCAGTCGAGTAAGGAGCGGCTTGGCCATCGCAGGGATTTGTGCCGCTTCTAGATCATTGAGCGCCACGCCTGTTCGCTGCTGGAACTCTTCCGAGACTTTTTGCTCAAACACGCGAGCCGTAAAACCCTTGTCTCCTTTGGAGGCGTCGTTAATCAGGCCCTGGCTCTTTGCAATGGCGCTGCGTCCCGTGTCGAGGAGGATGGCAAGTAGCCGACCGGTTTCCGAAGCGTCATCGATAGGTCCGCCCCATGATATCGTCGGCAAGAACACTGCCAGAAAGACGAGCATGCCAAGTGAATGACGTCGTGTTGCACCAGGAGCGTATGCCAAGTCCAGCCTCGTTCCCTTTCTGAGACGTCCAAGTCGTAGGATGATACCGTACAGCGATTACGCTAGGCTACCCTATTTCCCGAAAGGGGGGCAATGGGGGATTCCTGCTTTCATGCGTCCGGGCGCATGGGTTGACTTCGGCTGGTCAGCCCTGTAGGGTGGTTCCAACGTATTGAGCCACGCCGACTGTCCCATCTCTCGCGCATTCCTTCCTGTCATGTGCCGGCGCGTCTGATTCCCCGGTCTCCGCCGACTCTACGCCGGAAAGTCCGTTTCCGACCACGAGGTCCTGTACGCCTGTGCGCTGGACTGTCAGAGGAAGCGGAGTGGTCTGCCACCTCGTCACACGAAGGAGTGTCTGATGAATCAGGAACAATTCGGCCAGTTCTGGACGCAACTCAAGACGCCGCTTAAGGAGAAGTGGGGAAAGATTACGGACGAAGATTTGCTCGATATTCAGGGCGATCTGGTCAAGTTCGCCGGCGTGTTGCAGAAACGATATGGGGACGCGCAGAAGGAAGCGGTCAGTACGTGGGCCAACCGCCGTTACTCACATTGGACCGGAAACTACGTCGGGTATAAAGACGCCGACCAATTGTCCTAAGCAGCGGCCGTGCGCCTAGATAGGCTGACACGCACTGTTGTGGCCGGTCAAACGAGGGAGAGTAGAACGATGAGAAAGATCGTGATCAACAAGAGCTATGAAGAGTTCTTTGTCAGCCATAAGGCGTTTATTCGTTTGCGCGAGCTTGGTCAGCATGAGGCGCTTCAGGAGACCGACTCGGGAGCCTATTGGCCCGATGCGGCAACGCCACGCGAGCCAAGTTTGAACCGGTTCGGCGCGCTCATTCCGCGCGATGATGTCAAGCTCGTCCGCGTCGTCGAGGAATTACAGGCCGAGGCTAACGGGCACTGCGCGGAGTTGAAGGTAGTCTCCATCCCCGACGACATCAAGTGGCAAATCAAGAAGACGGACGGCGTGGAGCATGTCTGCGAAGTGCATCGCGTCTGGGAGTAACCGCGAAAGCCGATATGAACGACAAAGCGGGAAAACAATCCGGTCCTTCCGATGTCACGGTCGATTCAGCCGACTTGACCTGCAGCGAAGGACAGATAGAAGATCTCCTCTCAGAGGGAGAATCGACCGAGACGGACGGAGAGAACCTCCAGGGAGCCAAGAAACGAGGCGCTGGAAACCCTGCCTCCGTCAACACCCGCAAGCAGGGCCAGAAATAGGAGGCCTGCGCAGGCGGACTCCGGACATCGAGGCCTTCATCACGTTGACAGCGCGAATTGCCGGCCGGTAGCCTGTGACCCATCCATCGATCCACGCTCGCATTCAAGGTTTGCCGTGACCTCTCGCTGGGCGCTTCCACAACAGGATTATTGGTCCACTCCCTTTGCCGAGTCCTTGCTCGGGCATCTCCAGCTTTTCCGCGGCGCGACCGTGCTCGATGTTGCATCGGGGCATGGCATTCCGGCGTTCTATCTGGCCGAACAGGTTGGCCCCACGGGCCAGGTGCTCGGCATCGATATGAGCGAGCGTCAGGTGGCTAGCGCCCGTGCAATTCAGGGGAGGGAGCTTCCCTGGTTACGGTTCGAGTGCCTGGATATGCGCGAACTGCCTTCCGGCCTCCCAAGCTTCGATCGCGTGACTGGAAACCTGTCGGTTATGTTCTTCCGTCCTCATCGATTTGAAACGGTGAGCGGGTTGGTCGGACGTTTGAAGCCGAGAGGTCAAATCGTGGTGACATTCCCGTCGTTGGGGACGTTCGACTCGCTGTGGCGACGGATCGATCAGGAAATGGCGGTTCGTGGTTTGTTGACGGAACGACGCAAACTGGAGGCCTACATCGCCGAGCGGCCGTCCGTAAAAGAGGGGTGGGAATGGTTGAACCGATTGGAGCTCGAACGTATCGCTGTCGAGGAGTATCCGCTGGAAGTGGCCACCGGGTCTGGCTCCGCGTTCCTCCGGCATCCGCTGTTGCGAGGCGGATTTCTCGACGACGTGTTTGAATGTTTCGACGATCAAGCGCTGGCAGACGAGGTGATGACGCGAGTGTCGGAGGATCTTGAAAGTTTTACTCCGCTGATCGCACAGCGATGCGTCTTGTCCGGTTGGAAGAAAAAGGCGGGCGGGACAGGCTCGCATTCTTTCCGCATGTGACGCGGATACGATGCTAGAGTTGGATGGGTGAAGCGGTGCGAAGCGAGCTTGCCAAGCCAAGTTTGGAGAGCGAAAAAATCAGCCACTTCGATGGATCGAAGTTGTACCAGCGAGGGCCGTTGCGGTAATCGCTCTGATAGGTATGGTGATAGTTGTGGTAGCCCTCTCCGAACGTCATCAGTGAAACCCACCAACTGTCTCGGCTGGAATCGGCCTGGCCGTGAGGCTGGCTGCCCCACAGATGGCAGATCGAATTGATGCAAAACGTCGAATTGAGCACGGCAAACGTCCGGCCGACCCCAGCGAGTAGGAAACATCCCAAGCCGCCGATCCAGCCGTTGTACAGAAATCCCACCACAAACGTGAGCGCGAGACCTGAAATTACGATAGGCAAGTAGTAGCGGTGCTGCCACATCACGATGGGGTCCTGCCGCAAGCGCGACGCATATTTCTCATCCGCATGGCCGTCCTTGAAAAACAACCATCCGCAGTGGCTATACCAAAAACCCCGTTGAGCATTGTAGGGGTCCGCTTCCTGATCGCAACTCGCATGGTGGCGAATATGGTCGGCTGCCCACTTGAATGCGGAGTTTTCGAGCGCCCATCCTCCGACAATTAAGAATCCTGCTTTGACCCAATTCGGGCAATCGAAGCTGCGGTGTGCCATCAGGCGGTGGTATCCCACCGTAATGCCAAGGCCGGTCATGACATACAGGACTCCGAACATCGTCCAGTCCAGCCAGGTGAACCCATAGACGAATCCGAAAACGGGGACGCCGATGAGCGCGCCGATTGAGACAAGACTGAAGAGAATGGCGGTCGCATAATTAGGATGAGCTCGCCGGAGGTCTGATGATATGGCATCTGCATTGGGCATGGTGTGAGGTCTCATAAGGGTTAAGGAAGGAAGGGAGGGGCGCCTCTGGTGAGGCGCCCCGGGAATCGAAAAAAACTAGAAGCGGCTGCGGCTGCCGAAATCGTTGCCGCCGCGCCCTCCACCACCGCCACCGAACCGTCCGCCGCCTCCACCGGAACGGGGTTCCTGTGGCTTGGCTTCGTTCACGGTCAGGGATCGGCCGTCCATTTGCGATCCGTTCAAGGCTGTAATGGCTGCCTTGGCTTCTTCCGGCGTTGACATTTCAACGAAGCCGAAGCCCCGGGATTGTCCCGTAAACTTGTCTGCAATCACGCGCGCGGATTCGACCGTGCCGTGTGCGGCAAACAAGGTGGTGAGCTGTGCTTCGGTCGCCGCAAACGGCAACCCGCCGACATAGATTTTTGAACCCATGGGGGTTCCTCCTTCTGAAAATGACATTGTCTGAGACGCGAGAACAACTTCACGAGGGGAAGGAGAGGGCCAAAGACGCAACCAGGGAGGCGGCTTAGGTCAGGCTTCCGATCAGATTCTCGGCAACAACAACATCGGTGATGGGCCGTTCGATTTCCTGTTTCACGCGAGGCCCGCCGCCGTGAAACAGGTCTACTGTAACACGTCTCCATAGAATTAGCTACTCGCGAGGAAGGCATTGATTACAAGCACTTGGCGTCTTCATCGGACGTGCTCAGTCACGAGGACGCTGAGGACCGGGGACCATGCCCTTCAAATCCGGGTCTTCTTGGCCGGCGGGTCGAGGGCGCACGAGTTTCTCCATGTGGCGCTGTTCCCGGCGAATCGCCTTCTCCTGTTGTCTTTCCTGCTGCGACTGCTGCCGTTGGCGCTTTCGCAATGTCGTCTTGCTCATAGGGGCCTCTCGGGAGCGGGACTGGGTATTCCCGACGCGTGCGCATCCAGCAATCGTTTGGCGGAGGCAAACGCCGCTGTTTTTGCCTCCCACTCGGATTTGTAGGTCGAGAGGGTTGCGTCGTGCGATCGGTGCAGAGTGGAATCCATCAGCCCTGGAATAGTAAAGCGGCAGATCCAGGTCCCGTTCCGTTTCTGCTCCGGCAGCAGGATGATTTTCTTGCCTTTTGAGTAGCAGGTTTCAGCCATCGCGACCTCTGTCTGTGCGGTTCGCCCGAGGCATGCGGACCTAGTGCGATTTGACGGATTTCTTAAACCGATCCGCGGCGAATTTGCTCCGGAGCTGTTCCGTGACACAACGACGGTAGGGTTCCTTTTGTCGAAGCATGATGACCAGATCGTCTCCGCCGAGCAGAATGCAGAGATTGTCCTCGGTGACCAACTGCCTGGTGGGTACCCCGATGTTCATGCGGTACTGCGTTTTTCCGTCTGGATTCCGATCCGGGCCTGAGACGAACTCGGTCAGACCGTCGATGATGCCTTCCAGTGTTTCGTCCCGGAGCTTGACTCTGGTGCCATCGGGAATCGGCACCCACATGGTCGCGGTCTTCAAATGGCTTGGCGTCGGGTTGCTCATGGTACGGGGACTTCCTTCCTGTGTCAGGCTGCGGCTTTCGAGGTTCGATCACGGAGGGGCGAATGGCGAACCTCCCTTGCGAGTTACGTCGAGTCGATCAATGAGACGGACGGAGGGACGCGGAGAGAAACTACGAGATCAATCGCGCAGGATCGTGCCGGATGGAGATACGAGGGGATGAACAATATCCGCTCGACATCTCCCTATCACTCTACTCCTCGGTTGGGCGGATAGCGAGCGATATCTGGCTGTTTCAGAGCGCGGGACAGCCGGACACGTGATGGGCGGGAGGTCAATTCCGTTCCAGGTGTTTGTAAGTGCGGTATGCGGCGAACAGGGCGCTCGTGAGGATGAGGCCTCCGACAACGTACCCAGCCATGGCTTGAATCAGCAAGGAATCATGGCTGCCAGAAGCCGACAGTCGGGGGCCACCGAAATAAATATAACCGTATCGATTCATCTTCTTAGCAGGCTTTCACCTCCTGGGTACATTGACTCTCCCATACGCGCGCTGTAGGCTGAACGCATCGTGTATTGAGCTACGCCGACTGTCCTATCCCTCGCGCATCGCTCACTTGCCTGCGCGTCTGATTCCCCGGTCTCCGCCGCTCCGTCAGCTACTCTCTTTGAGGCAATTCAATCGGGCTCATGTGAGAACGGCCGGTTTCGTGGCACGGGTGTCTCTTCTGTCTTTGTACCAGAGCAGAGAAAACGTTCTGACGATCTATTCTGGCATACGCGGATTCGACATGATCATTCGCAGCACTTCATGGAATGGGCCCGCCTTGAAGCGCCAACTATGGGCCTTGTGCAATTCGAGGAGGGTTACGCTATGAGAATCCATTTGACGATGAAACGACTCGTGCTGCTCTCGTGTGTCCTGGCGATCTCGGCTTGGGCGACACCGTCAACACATGCGGCGGATCCGCTCGTGGAAGGCACCATGGTGCTGGCTCCGATCGGAGCCATGGAGGTGGTGGCATCTGGCGCAGTGGAGGATACGCTGAAGGCCTGTCTGGCGAGAATTCCTGAGATCGCCAGTGTCGGGCAGCGCATGTTGGCCGAACAAAGTTGCGCAGGTGAAGAGGGGAACAGAACACTGACCCCCGTCGCTCCTAAATTTTGAACGATCCTCACGATATGCCCGAACGGAATCGGCAGCCCTACAAGGTCGCCGATTCCGAGGCGCGATCGTCATCGATGAGGGAAGCGAACGTAAAGATTCGTAGAAGGCAAGGTGAATGCCATGTATCAGATGTACAGCATGCTTGGATTGTTGGTGATCATGTGGAGCATCGCGATTTGGGCGTCGTTTCCGGATGACCAGGAAGATACACGGCATTGACCGGCGTGCACATCTTTTCTAGAAGAGCGTGAGAAGTCTTTTGTAGATACGGACCACTGGAGGACCCGATGCATTGTCTGCGCTGCCAAGGCCTGATGATCGCCGTTCAAATGCAAGACATCTCGAGCCAGAACAGAGTATCTGGCTGGCGATGTCTTCTATGCGGGGAGGCGACAGATCCCGGCATCGCAGCCAATCGAGTGAGTCATTCCTTCCCAACGAGGAGCCGTGCGCGCGTTCCTGGATCCCCTGCCGCCGGTCTCGGTAGGAGAAAGTTATAGATCGACAGATCGACGCCGAGCCGTGCGGAAGAACAGGCGGGCGATGGCGGTGGTGTAATGCGGAAGGGGGAGGCAGAATGCGAAACTGGGACACGGTTTGGCCTGCGGGCCTCCTGCTGGGGGTTATCATACTGGCGATTCTCGATGCCATAACACGGGCAGCCTCGTTGAGACGATAGCCAAGACGGAGGAGACAGATGGAATTCGTTCCGTGGTATGAGAAGCCGAAGAGAGGGCGACGCCCGTGGCATGTCTGCGGAGCGGACCTGTGCCTGCCGATCACGCTCGCCGGTGTCTTGCTCTCAGCGTCAGAGGCCCTATCGGGGGCCATCACCATTGCCGGAAACGGTCCCGAGCTTCGCATGGTCGAGCAACTGACCCGCGCATTTGAAAAGAAGTATCCGGGCGCCGTGGCGGAAATCCGCTGGGATTCGTCATTCCACCCGATCAGCATGGTGAAATCGGGTGAGGCGGATTTTGCCGTGGCGGGCGAGAGCGATGCCGAACTGGTGGCCATTCCCATTGCCTGGGATGGTATCGCCGTGTTGGTGGATTTTACCAATCCACTACGGGAGATCACCATGCAGCAACTCGCCGACATATTTTCGGGGGTGATCACTCGGTGGTCGGCCTTGGGCGGCGCCGATAACCGAATCGAGCTCATCGACCGTCATCCTAACCAGCATATTCGCGGCACGTTCGAAACGATTTTGGGGATTGCCGGGAAGATTCCTGCCACCGCCGTCGTGAAGCGGTCGGATCAGCGAGCCATCAGCAGTGTGGCGGGTAACGGGTCGGCCGTGACCTATGCGTCGTTGGGTGTCGCGCTCGATGCCGTCACCTATGGTGTCGGTGTGGCGCTTGTGAACGTTGATGGGATTGAGCCGGCCAAACAGACCGTGAAGGACGGGCGGTACCGGCTGCGCCGGCCCGTGCTGCTGCTTCGAAAACAGGAATCCAATCCGACAGCCTTGTCTTTCTCAGAATTTGCACGATCGAAAGAAGGCCAGGATATCGTCGAGGAAATGTTCGTTCCCTATATTAATCCCCAGAGCACGCCTCAAGCGGTGCGGCTGGAAAAGCGGGAGAAGCCGTGACCGCGGTTACGATAGAGCAGCCGTGCGATCAGATCTTAATGTAGACGTTCATGGCAGGAGGTATGTATGCATATCTGGCGCGATGTTTGGCCGGAGCTGTCCGTATTGCTTGTCCTGATTGCGATGGTCAGCGGGCTGGTGTTGACGTTCTATCTGACTCGATAAGAGAAGTGTTTGGCGAAAAGATTGTCGAGACCGATCTCATGAGCCTGTGACAGGGCCTGAAGAGTGAAACAACGTGAGGGTGATTCAGAAGCGGAAGCGATAGCCGTCAAGGTCTGTGCGCTTCGAGCTGGGTCTTGATGGCCTCCGGATCGTTGACCCCTTGCAGCAAGAGAGGTCGGCTCTCATTCTTCGGATGGATCATAAGGGTGCCAATGTTGAGAAATCGTGCAATGGGGCCCTGTGAGAGCGTGATCTCGCGGATGTCGGCCAGCGCGATCGTCTGAATGTCTGTGCCCGTATAGCCGTTTCTTATGACCACGTGAGTGGACGTCAGAAGGTACAGGGCCCATCGGCGTAGACCGGCCGCGCATACCAGCAGAGCCGCGGCACCGCCCAGCCATGTTCCCCATCCATCTAAGCCAAGTCGAAACAGTTGTAGACCGCGAGAGCCGGCGGCGAGACTGACCATAAACAGCCAGGCAAATTGGTTCCATGAAGGATAGGCTTGCCATGTGACTTTCTCTGTTCCGCTCACGCCTTGCGTTCTCCGCGTGGGGCGAGAAAGTGGAGGGGGTCTCTGAGGCTTTGCAGTTCGCGATAATAATAGAGCGGCGTCGGTCGTTTGTTTTCGAATTTGAGCGTGTGCAGAAATGCGATCTCCGTCTCGGTCGCATCACCGCTCAAGGATGAATCCTCAAGAAATTCTGTGAGCCCCGGTTCCTCCGCTGGAGCCTGGACCGGTGCTCGCTCCATAAACTCAAATGTCTTGGGGTGTCCGGGCGCCACTCTGCGGTTCAGCACGATCTCGATGCAGAAGGTGGCGAGATCGATGTCCCAGGATTCAATCAAGGGATTCAAGAACGCGATGCAGTTCTCGTTAGACAGGTCAAAGATCGTCGTGTCGAGGAACTTCAAGACGATCACCCGCATCTGCGGATAGCTCTTCTTGCTCAGTTGTGCCACCCGGCGCAGCCATGCGGGATTGTCGAGCTCTTGCCTGGCTACCTCCTTCACGACGGTGAGGAGCTTCTGGGTAACGAACCGTTCCAGTTCGCCGAAGGGCTGCTTTTCGAAGATCGTGCGGATTTGCCGGTGCTTGGCGGAATGGCATTTGCGGAGAATCAACTCGCGCACGTCGTGCAGCAGCGGGCCGGGGTGATCGCCCAACCGTTTTTTCAGGTGTTCGCGGCGCTGAAGGTCGGCGAGCTTTGCGAGTTGCCCCTGTGGCAATTTCAGTGCTCGTCCGATCTTGTCGTACATGTTGGTTCGGTTTGGAGCAGGGGGCAGTTTCTTCTGCGTCAGCAATTGTGAAATGTACGACTCCGTCACGTGTGCCGCACGTGCGAGGTCCCGCTGGCCCAAATCCAGTTCCTTTAGTCGATTCCTGATAAGCAGCGAAATGTCCATCGATGGGTTCAATAAATTAACCTATGATAGTAAACAATAGCACATAATGTAGACATTATGAAGATATAACTTGACTAATAGTAGTAAAGTGGCTCAGGGTGAGCTGTGAGGTAGGCAAGGGCTCTTACCCGCTTTAGACAGGTTGCCCGAATGAGCCTGTAACCGTTTGAAACCAGGAGGTGTCCATGATTGCTCGAAATGTCACCATGCAGCTGAAGCCAGATAGTGTGTCGGCCTTTACCCAGGCTTTGGAGACGCAGATCATTCCGCTCTTGCGGAAACAGAAGGGCTTCGCGGATGAAATTACGTTCATCGTCCCAGGAGGCAAGCAGGCTGTGGGGATCAGCATGTGGGAAAAACAGGAAGATGCCGATGCCTATACCCGGGGGGGATATCCTGAGGTCCTGAAGGTGCTGGCGAATGTTCTGGAGGGGACTCCGCAAGTTCAAAATCTAGAGGTGTGTAATTCGACTTCCCATAAGATTGCTGCCGCGGCAGCGGTCTAAGGTTGCAGGTATTGTCGTTCGAGAGAGAGGGGGGATTTGGCCACCCGTTCTCGGGCGTGATGAGATGAAGGAACGTAGTGTTGACACGTGGTGTTATGCCCTGACGTTCCAGTTACGCTGACTGTCCTATCCCTTGCGCTTCCGCTTCCTTCCGAGCGCGATCGATTCCCCAGTCTCCGCCGCTTCAACGCCAGAGAGTCTAAATAAGTCCGACAGGTTCGTGAGGGGGACCTCATGGCTTGTCATAAGGGCTTCGATGGATATGGTGCTGGCAGAGTCGACTTCCCCGTCAAGGATCGGGATTGACTGCTGTCGGGAAGATGCTGGTGTGTGCAACGAAAGAGGTGTTCATCATGAGATTCTTCACAATGGCGATGACAGGACTTGTGTTGCTCGGGATGGTCTCAATAGCTATGGCAAATCCGTCGATGCTGCCGAAGCATCCGGGCTATCCGTCGGGCGGGGAGTTTGCGAACGATAAGGGGCAGCAAAACTTGACCTATAGTCAATCGATGTCGGAGGCCTCGAAGTCCGGCGATACGACCATGGCTCCGATGCTCATGGACCCCAGCAACGCCAGGTTGTTGGAACATCAGGGGGCCGGTCAATTGCCTATCGTTCAAGGACCGCAAATCAAGATCGAGCCGCCGGTGAAAGAAGGCACAAGGATGCCGTCGAAGTAGAGAATGGGAAAACAATCCGTGAGGTCATTGTCCGTAACGCCTGGTAAGCGGTAGGCGCAAGGAAACAGGCCACTCTCGTGTGCGTTTCTTGGCGGAGGTCTGGACGCTAACGATGGGTCTTGAGCGGCATGGAACCAATCTGAGATTCGCGCGCGGGCATGTGCCAACTTATATGCAAAGGGAAGGCGATCTGAGTTCGCGCCGCAGGGATGATTGAGGTGCTTTCACAGAGGAGTTTGCCAGAAGATTGATCAGTGAATCAGTCGGTATGTATGGCGAGCGTGCGTGATTGTGTGGGTCGGGAGAGCATGAGCGTGCAACTTATGGTCCCTTTAAGAGGAGCGTCAAATCATGGATATGAAAAGCATGGTGATTGGAGCAGTCGTCATTGGAGCAATCGTCGTTGTCGGAGGGATGGTCTGGAGCGCAGAGAAGGACAAGCAGAAAGGCGAGGACCATGCACAGGTCGTGGCGATGGCGAAGGCCGCCAAGATCACGATTGATCAGGCGATCGCAACCGCTCTGGACAACTTTCCCGGGAAAGTCATCGAAGCGGAATTAGAGAGGAAGCACGATACCACGATATGGGAAGTCGAAATTCTGACGGCCGAACAGTTCATCAAGGTTGTCCACGTCGACGCGGAGTCGGGAGCCGTGATCAGGACTGATGAGAAGCCGCCGGAAAAGAAGTAAGCGACACGAGGGGCGACAAGTGCCCGGTTTCATGCGGGGAGTGAAGTGCGGCGGCGAGGCAGGAGGTCTTAGGACTCCCTTGCCACGCCGGCCATCATGTTTCGATCCGAGGAGGTCACGATGCAACGAAGATATGAATTTGTCGATTTGATTGTGGCCTTGGGACTCTTTGCCACGATCGTGGCGGGAGGTATCACATGGTTGTGATGTTCGGTGTAGTCACGATCGGTGCATTGGTATGGTTGCTCGCCTCCTGTATGGCTGGCGAGAGCGATGCGGAGAAACGGCGGGCGATCTCGATGTCCACACATGCTGTTCCGTTGCCTGACGGTGCGGTCGGAACGCAGCCCAGACAGGCTGCATAAGGTATGGCCAGACAAAGCAGGGGGGCGGGATCTTGGTGAATCTGAAAACGATTACGGATCGGGTGTTAGATGCGCTTCAACGCAATCCTGCCTGCGAGTTTGATCTACTGGTCAAGGATTGTTCGGAATATACCTGGAATCAACTCTTTTATGAGGTTGACCGATTGAGCCGGACGGGTCAGGTGTGTTTGGTTGCGGTCGGTAACGGCCGCTATTCCCTCAAACTCGCCAAAGGAGAAGAACCTCCTCAAGGCGAATTCAGCATGGTTACGGACTCAGTCAGCCAACCTGTTGCCTCCGCAGGGGCGGGCGAACCGGGACGGGATCATGACCCGGTATGGTATGGCGTCCATGGTATCAAGGGAATTGACCCTGGCGAGGTGCAAAAGTCTTGAGCCGATATCGCACGATGTCTTAAGAACAAAGGAGCACAGGTATGACCCCCGACGAACAAATTGTGAAGATGACGTTCGCCGTCAAGCAGGCCATCAAAGTGATGGGAGACCGGTTCGGATCGACGGAGCAGGATGTGGCCAGGGCCATTGAGGGGCTGAAGGGTTCGATGCGAGCGGCGTCGGAGCCGACCCCGTCTTTGGAGACATTGCCACGGCCAGACAGCGCGCCGTCGCAAGAGCAGGAAGCGACCATCAGTGTGTAATCGCATTTGCAATGAGAAGGAGCATGACAGATGAATGCCCAATCCACCACAGTGCGGAGTCATATCGACATTACGGACGCGCTGGCGAGGTTGTACCTCTTTCTGGCGCAAAGTATGGATCGCTGTGTCAGTGAGGCCGCACGTATCAGCTATCCGGAGGCCGAACTGCAGTTGCATCTCACCTCGACCAGAGCCGCAGTGCTCGACATGCTCTCGGTGAATCAGGTGGTTAAAAGAAAGGTCGAGCAGGAATGTGAACGAGTGTGTTCCCTGATCACGGCATGTCTCACGGATGGAGCCGGGAAAGCGGGCGCTCTCGATGAACTGAAGGTCGAGAGAGCTCTGTTGAAACACAAAACCATGGCGTTGAGCGATCTGCTCGCCGTGTTTCGAGCTGCCTGACAAGCAGGCCCCGCCAGTTCGCCCTCGTCTCAAAGTCGAGACGGCCGTCTGCAAACGAAACGGAGGATATTATGAAAAACGCACCACGGACCTATGTACTGACGCTCAATTCGCCTTCTCGAAAAGGTCTCCGGCTCTGGACGGGGAAGAGCATCCATGCGCTCCGCCACTGTTCAATCAAGCAGATCGGTCCTGCTCTGACGGAAATACAACGGCACATGAATGAGCAGCAGGCAACTGTGCCGGTGCCAGGCCTGTCCTACTCCCTCAACTGCCGCCGGTAACACGAGGTGTGCGCTCGCGTCACGTAGAGGCTGTGCAGAGAGTATACCGGCTTCTTCTCAGATTATGAGAGAAGGATACCCATACATGCCTAGAGGGCACGAATCAATCCAGGCAGGTGTTTATTGGGAGGTGAGTGAGCTGGGCCCGTGCCAGATCAGATACGGGGGTTTTTTCAGGAATTCGGCCGCATGAGGATAGTGACGAACGGCGTAGTCGTAGGCATATTCCTGGGCGCTGAGGCATGTGGCTGCTTCAAGGTGATTAGAAATCATTGTGAAGGCGCCGCCGTCATCTGCCGCAATGACGGCCGTATAGAGCGTGCAGGAAAAGTCTCCGGCTCGTGAACATTGAGTGCTGATGACAAGATGTGAGCCGTCAGGGAATGTAAACAGCGGATCGAGATTGGTGCGGCTCATGTGTGCTCCTCACAACATAGGGGAGGGTGGTTAAGCGCAGCTTGAGGCATAGGGAGTAACATACAATCGCAAACAATTGCCGTCATACTCCGTTCCTTCCAGGGCTACCACGGCTTCAAGGGCCTGCTCGCCGGATCCCATTTCAACAAATCCATAGCCGGCGGATTTCCCGCTGTGCTTGTGCCGGACGACATAGGCTCGCGCTACCAGCCCGTATGCACCGAAGAGGTCGCGGAGCTGGCAATCGGAAATAGAGTCCGAGAGGCCGCCGACATACAGCACGCGTTTTCCCATGGCACTTCCTCTCTGCTGCCCCTGCATAGGGCGGTCCGTCACGTTACGTTTGGTCTCGTGGCTCGAAAAAGGCGTAGGCCAGGACACCGCAGACTCCTGCAGCGTACAACATTGTAGCTGCGGCAAGAGGATGCTGAACGAACCACTGAAGACTCTGATAGAGAGCGACCATGCAGCAGGCCTTTCCGTCTTGTTTCCCTGATGTACGCATCTGCCCATTGACCGTGTTCATGGGCTAATGGTCGAACGGCAGCCTGGCTCATAGGAGTGGCGCCGGGCTGCCGCGATGCCAGCGTGAAACCGGTAGATCGCTACCGACTGCCGGTCGCCTGGAACGGCTTTCTGTCGCCATCGTCTCGCCGGCAGCTTTGTTCGGCGATCATGCGCTGGCCGGCCGTTGCATCCTTCGGAATTCTGGAGAGACAGGCCTGGAGTGAATCCTCGCTTGCTCCTGCCGCGATGGTAGTGCCCTGAGTGGCGGCAACTGGTTTTGCCGAAGGAGTTGAAGCTTTGTCCGCCG
This sequence comes from uncultured Nitrospira sp., assembly GCA_964582865.1. Lineage (GTDB taxonomy): Bacteria > Nitrospirota > Nitrospiria > Nitrospirales > Nitrospiraceae > Nitrospira_C. The sequence goes on from CAZOUA010000008.1 coordinate 16,644, forward strand.
CGTGAACAGGCGACGTGAAAAGGATTGCGAGGAGGATGACGCTTCCGGCGAGGAACGTACGGTGAATGAATGGATGATTATGCATGGGAGGTCCCTCCTATGGCGAGGCGGGTGGAAAGGCACTTATCGGCGCCCCTGCTCCGATCGAGTGATCATGTCCTGATGGACCTGCGGTAGAGGCTCTTCCAAGAGCCGCGCGTTCCGCGGAACGGCGGAGACTATGGAATCGATCGCGCAGACACGGGAGTAAAGGAGGAAGCGCGAGGGATTAGGATAGTGACCGTGGTTCGTGACGGCCCTACCGTATCACACCTAGGTCGCAATAGCGAATCGGCCCGGGCGTGGCAGGCAGGGGTTTCAGGCTGGTTTGGTCAGGGGAGGATAGAGGAAGAGGTTGACGGCAGGGATGGCATGCTGTAATGTGTGCAGACATGTCCTCTCATTGTAGTCCGGTGAGGGGATCTGCAAAGCACAACGGACTTCGCGATCGCATCGCGACCAGGTCCAGTTCGGAGTGGCATCCTTCCCGGCTGTTTCTCCCCACAGTTCTCTGATCCAGGCAGTATGCGATCACACTGAAAGGATTGCTGTAGTGGATACGTCTGTTCACGTTAGTTTTCATGCGCTTGGTCTGTCCGCACCCCTTCTACGGGATCTCGGCCAGGCCGGTCTCTCTACTCCTACGCCCATACAAGCTCAGGCCATTCCGCCGGCTCTTGCCGGGCGAGATGTGATTGGTTGTGCACAAACCGGTACAGGAAAGACCGCAGCATTTGTTATTCCGCTCATCGAGCGGCTCGCACTCCTTCCGAAAGGGGAGCCGCAAGCGCTGATCCTTGCTCCGACACGAGAACTGGCGCTCCAGATTCTGACGACGATCGACAAGCTGGGCCGCGGTCTCGGGATCTCGGCGACGGTTATTGTAGGCGGGGCCGACATGCAGGCACAGGTCCGGGGACTCAGGCAGCGGCCGGATATTCTCGTCGCGACCCCCGGGCGGTTGCTCGACCATATGTGGAATGGCACCGTCAACCTGGCGCCCATCAAGATATTGGTTCTCGACGAAGCTGATCGGATGTTGGACATGGGGTTTGCGCCCCAGATCAATCAGATTTTCGATGCGCTGCCCGAAGAACGGCAGACATTGTTGTTTTCGGCTACGTTGCCAGCCGATCTCACGAGGTTGGTGCAAGCGAGCGTGCAGAATCCTGTCAAAGTCATGGTGACGCCTTCGGCGACGACCGCGGACGGGGTGACTCAAGCGCTGCACTACACGACGCATCACGACAAGGGAGCGCTCTTGCTGTCTCTTCTGAAAGACGAGCGGGAAACCGCATTAATCTTCACGCGTACGAAACACCGGGCAGATCAGGTCACTCGCGTGCTGGGTCAGGCCGGGCATAAAGTGGCCGTAATCCATGGAGACCGGAGTTTGCCGCAGCGGCGAGCCGCGCTGGAAGGATTCAAGCGAGGGACCTATCGCGTCCTCGTGGCCACGGACATTGCCGCACGAGGGATCGATGTGGCCAATATCGGCCATGTGATCAACTTCGATTTGCCTATTTGTCCGGAAGACTATGTTCATCGCATCGGGCGGACAGCGAGAATGAACGCCACCGGCCGGGCCACGAGTTTTGTCACGGCCGAAGAGCCACAGCAACTCAAGGCGATCGAGCAACTCTTGGGGCATGCAGTGCCGCTGGCAGCTGGGAGTCGACGCCCGGCGATCAGTCATCCGCTAAGGGAGGACCGGTCACATCGTAGCTCAAGTGCATCACATGCCCGTTCGCCTCGGGTGAGCCATCGTCAGGCGAGTTCGGCTCCGTTGTAGAAATATCGGTCAGGAGATTGGCTGCGCAGCCGGCGGTAAAGATCAAGGCAAGCCCGTTTGTTGTTGAGTGTATGAGGGAAAGGAAAAAGATACATCATGGCACAGGATTCTGGGTTAGCAGTCAATAAGACAAGCCCATGGATGAGGATCCCTGACGGGACCAAGGTCCGGTTGCGTGAGGGGGGGCAAGAGGGTGTGGTTGACGGGTTAACTGAATTGGTGGTCGGGCCAGGCCGGAACCCTGACGGCAAGACCCAATACCGAATCAACGTTGGCGATCAGGACCGCATGCTCACGGTGGAAACGGCGTTGCTCGTCCTCATCGATGCTGAGGGGCTGGTCATGATGCTCAAACAGAAGCCTGACTATCGCCGCCTCGTGACAGACCGCCTTCGCGGGACGCTTCCGGCGGATTGCTTCGTCTCGGTTTCCTAGCCCGAGGCAGGCTGGTACAGGGCGCCGCCGGGCAGAATGCCGCTAGTATAGGGGAGCCTGCGGTCCCCACCGGAGACCTGCTAAATCAGGGTCCTCTCCATCGGGCGCGGTGTCACGCGGTCCTTTTTCCGCCTTGCGGAGCGCGCGCTTCGCTTCCTTCTCTTTCCGGTTCATCTGCAACGACTTTTCTCGATCCCGTTTCGCTAATGTTGTTTTTCCTGCACGTCCGATGATGTCCTCCTTGGTGAAGGTGGCGAAGTCATGCGTTGAGGTGGTGGCGCCTAGTCGGTCGCTCCACGCCGTCTGATTCTGCCTAGGCCCGGCTGATGGGCTTTCACCGGAGACTTACTGTCGGCGCCGGTTAGCCGTGAGCGAGTTCCCTGTCCGAATCCGCGGCTGGCGAGCGAAGACACTTCGCGTCGAATCGTATCAATGGGGGTTGAGGTCTCATCAAGGCTTGGATCAGACAACCCCAGCAATTCCCAACGGATTTTCGGCTTATAAGACGGCCGGACCTTTTTCTTACCTGCCTTGCCGCCTCTCCATCCCCCGGTGATCTTCATGCATCGCTCCTTACTCATGCCTCAAGCTCAAACGGGACGACTAGGGTCACGCTGAGCAGGGCTCATCTCAATGTTGGAACCGGATATCCCCTTTGATTTGGGGTATACAATACTAGGCACTTGAGGAACCGTAAGAGCAGTCGAATCTTCGAGATCAGTCGCGCAGAGACTAGGTCGGGAAGGGAAAGCGCGAGGAACGGGAACGTGGCTCGTACGAGAAGGCATTGTACCACGCGGCATCGTGGAGGGCAAATACGGTATCGGTGAGGAGTAAATCGAAATGTTCACGAACAGGGATGTATACTGCCGTTACTCACCAGTTCGGAGGGACTCATGATCAAGCCGGGCATGGTTTTTGGGCTCCTGATGGCATATGCCCTGCTCGTGTTTCCCGCGTGCCAGCGGGAGAGTCCTGCTGAAAAGGCCGGTGTTCGGTCCCCTAGATCCACCGAAGCAATTGAGGGGGCGGCTCAGCAAACCGTCGATGGGATCAAGGGGCCGATGGACAAAGCCAGGATGGTTGAAGGGACGCTTGAGAAAGCGGCGGAACGGACGGCTGGGCAGGCTCAGGACGCAACTCCATAATCGAGCGGATGGTGTCGTTTTGGAAAAAGGAGGAGCCGGGAGATCCCGTTTTGACTTTCCTCCCGGCAGACTTGGAAAGGGTCGGCAAGAAGTCTATTCTATGGTGTGCTGATTGAGAGCGGAGCAGGCTTTCATGACCCGTTCACAATTCCCGTTCGCAATCATCCGTGCCGGTTTGTGCGTGCTTGCTGCGGGAGCGAGCTGCGCCATTCCCTCTGTCGTCAAGCCGACGTGCGTCATCTCATGGGATCGCAGCGCAGATTGGCGAATTCATCATTACAAAGTCAGTGTTTGGAGAGACGGACAGGTGCAGGGGAATTCTGCTTACACGGTTAGCGCTCCAGCTTCTCAGGTGTCGTGCCAGGATGTTGGTGCCCATGAGGGAGGGAATTGGAAAGCCACCATCCAGGCATGTTTAAAAGACGAGATATGCAGTGAGCCCAGCAAGCCCGTTTCATTCACGGTAGTTGAGAAATAGCATCCGGCGTCACGAAGCAGGTGGCACCGCGTTCTGGAAGGCACGAAAGGTCATGGCTCTCAAAATTCAAAAACCCACGGTGGTTCAGGCTGCCGGGAATCAGCCGAAGCGCATTGAAGAATTTGTCGGATTGGTGAATAGCCAAACGACGCAGGTCAGCATTGCCAGGATGCAGAGCCCTTCCGGGTGGATTGAGCCCGGCCAAACTCCCGAATTTGACGAATACACGCTGGTGCTTCGTGGAATGCTGCGGGTAGAAACGAAAACCGGCGTCCATGAAATTCATGCTGGCGAAGGGATCATCGTCACGGGCGGCGAGTGGATTCGATATAGTTCTCCCGGCCACGAAGGGGCAGAATACATCGCCGTCTGCCTCCCGGCCTTTTCTCCGCAGACGGTGCATCGCGACATTTCGTGAAGTGTGCCCATCCTTATATGATGGATTGCGCGACAAGTCTGCAGAGGCGGCTTTTCGTGGCCAGCCTGTCTCGGCTGCTGAATTCTCTGAAATAATTATCGGAACGGCCGGTCCTTGTGTACAGTATGTCCCATGGAAGGACATGCGGTTGAGCAGGACGGCCATCGATCCCAGTCCGTAAATCGTTTTCGCCGGCATCCGCGTGTGCGGATCGAGGCTCCCTTCGCCTGCGCCCTTTCATCGCTTCGCCCCAGGCGTTGGCTCAGACGTCCGACGATCGATCTGGGAGTCGTCTATGATCTGTCGGTGCGAGGCGCCAGGGTCAGCACGGAGGCCTCGATACAGCCCGGCGATGAAGTGATGCTGACTCTCCGGCTTCCCAAACAGATTCGATCCGCCGACATTGCCGTGGCGACTGTGCGATGGACAAAAGATCAATTCGCCGGTCTGGCATTCAAAAGGCTGTCCCACGATGCCCACGATCGTCTGAAAAAGTTTGTCGCCATCGCATCGAAACACCTCTACCGGTAAAATTTCCAATGGCTCACAGCCCTCGACAGAGCGATGCGGTTTCAGACTCCCGTCGATGCCCCCGTCTGCGCGTGGCCGCTCCCTTTGCATTCGCGTTCACTCGTCTCGGCTTCCAGCGCTGGCTGTCCGCAGAGCGGGGAGGGTTAGGAGTCGTCCTTGACGTGTCCTTGAAAGGCGCGAGAGTGATGAGCGCAGCCGCCATGAAGCCAGGGGATCATCTGGTGATGAATCTTCGACTTCCCGACCAGCCTGCCGGTGTGAATGTCGATGCGACGGTTCGCTGGGGACACGATCATACGTTCGGGCTGGAATTTATCTCCGTTCCCCAGTTTGCAGAATCGCGCCTGAAGAAGTTTCTCTCCCGTACGGTAAGCCCCCTCGCATAAATTCGTCTTGCATGTTGTCGGCAACGTGGTCGCAGACCCCTTGAATGGGCGGCTCTCGGTTGCTGTATGACCAGGAATTGAAGTAAGAAGGGGATGGGGATGGGCGGGTTTCACCGTGACTGCTCGATGAGACCCGCCCGTTTTATTTGATGGCTACTGCTTTGACTTCCTTGAAAGTTGTGAGGCCTTGGAGGCACTTTTGGATACCGTCCTGCATGAGGGTCGTCATCCCGTCCTCAATGGCGGCTTTGACCATTTCTTCTGTTTTGGCCTTCGTTTGAATCAATCGCTTTAAGCTATCCGTTCCGAGCAGTAACTCGTGAAGAGCCACGCGTCCTTTGAACCCGGTCCGGTTGCAGTTCTCGCAGCCTTTCCCGCGGGGGAGCCGGAACGTATTGTCCTGCGGGATGCCGAGCTTATCCCAATGTTCCGGGCCATACCCCTGGCGGATCTCTTCGTATTCTTCTTTGGTCCCGACGTATTGCTCCTTGCAATCTTTGCAAACCCGCCGGGCAAGACGCTGAGCGAGCACGCCAAGCATGGCATCCGCAAAGCTGAAGGAGTCGCACCCCATGTCGAGCAACCGCGTGACGGTTTCGACCGCACTGTTCGTGTGCAGGGTGCTCATGACCAGGTGGCCGGTGAGGGAGGCCTCAATGCCGATTTCCGCCGTTTCTTTATCACGCATTTCTCCGACCATGATGACATCGGGGTCTGCACGGAGGAATGCGCGCATCGCCTTGGCAAACGTAAAGTCGATCTTGGGTTGAACCTGGACCTGGCGAAGCCCGTACTGCGTGATTTCGACAGGATCCTCCGCCGTCCAAATCTTGATGTCCGGCGTATTGATGTATCCCAAGACCGAGTGCAGCGTCGTGGTCTTGCCTGAACCGGTCGGTCCCACGCAGAGAATGATGCCGTACGGTTTTTCCGCGATGTCTTTGATGGCTTTCAGGTTGCGGTCTGAGAATCCCATCTTGTCGAGCGGCAGCGGTTCGCTGGCCGCAAGGATACGCATCACCACGTCTTCGTTATAGCCGGCCGTTGGAATTGTCGCGACGCGCAATTCGATTTCCTTCGATTCGCTGAGCTTGAATTTGATTTTGCCGTCCTGAGGTTTGCGGCGCTCCGCGATGTCGAGACTCGCCATGATCTTGAGGCGAGAGACGATCGCGCGCCGATAACTTTGCGGAATCTTCATGTATTCGAAGCAGTCGCCGTCGACCCGGAAACGAACCAGTGTCTCGCGCTTCTCGCCATAGGGCTCGATGTGGATGTCGGAGGCGTTTTGCCTGTACGCATCGGCGATGATTTGGTTGGCCAGACGGACGATCGCGCTGTCGTTTTCGTCCAGTCCTCCGCCCATCCCCGACTCTTCCATGGCTTCAGTTTGTGCTTCGGTAACCAGTTCGCCCAGGATGTCGGAGACGTTCTCGTCCAACTTTCGTCCGTTTCCACTGTCGCTTGCGCCCGTTGCGCTGCCCAGGAATTGAGAGATGTCGCGGCGGAGGCTGACGGCAAAGCGAATATTGAGGCCCGGGAATGTGCGTTTGATGTCGGCAACCCGGTCGAGATCACCAGGGTCGTCCGTGAGAATTTCTATCGCGGTGCGGTCCCGTTTCAGCGGCATCCAATGGTTCTTCTTCAGGTAGTCGACGTTCAAATTCCTGAGAAGTTCAATATCGACCAGGGTCCGCTCGCTGTATTCAATGTAGGGGCACTTGTGAAACTGGGCGATTGACTTGCCGATATCGAGTTTCGGCACTTTGTATTTCTCGATCAAGATGCTTTCGAGATCAGAGGAAATGCTCTTTCTCGCCTCTGCGATGGCCGCGTCCAATTCGTTCTGCGAGATCTTTCCGTTGGTGACAAGCAGGTCGAACTTGCTTGCTGTTTTCTTCGACGTGACTTTCTTGAGATTGAAGAGCGCGATGCCCAGGGCTTTAGCGATCTCCGCCACGGACTCTTCGTCTTTTCTGGTGAAACGGCTCCCGCTCTTCTTGTTGAGCAGCTGGAGGACCCCCATCAAGTACTTGTTGTCAGCAACGATGGGGTAGGTCAGGACTTGCTTTGTCTTGAAGCCGGTTCGCTTGTCGTACGACGTGTCGTGATTCAAGGACGGATGGATGCCTTGGAGTTCGGCGATATTGTAGGCGTCCGCGATGTTCACCGGGCGGAGGTACTTGGCGCAGAAGCCGGCAAGGCTTTGTTCAGTAATTGGTATGCGGACTTCCTCGATCGAGTCGACGTGGGGGACTTTTGAGAAAATCTCTTTCTTGTCCGAGTCGAAGGCAAAGAGCGTGAGGTCTTCGGCGTCGAAGAGGCTCAGGATCTCCTTGTGAAGATCCAGGAGAATTTGATCGAGGTTGCTGGCCGCATGAATTTGAGTGGTAATTCGTTTGACATTTTCCGCAAACTCCACCTTTTGCTGAAGCTCCTGCAAGTTCTGGGTCGGGGGTTTTGCCTGCATTCCTGCGCTCCTCTCAACAGAATCAACAACCTAGGCTGGGCCGTGCATTGTGGGGCTGAAGCTGTTCCTGACCCGTGTACGAGAACCGAGACTCAGTCTAGCCCAATGGGGACGTAAGGCAAGGAAAAGGCATTTTCTCGATGGTTCCGCACGGCGTTGTGGTGCGGGGAGATTGGAGGAGGAGTGATGGCTGGCGAGAGAGACAGCGATGCAATGCGTGTTATTGAGCGGAATGTGTCAATGCGGCGAGTTGCAATAGCTTCCGGGGAACATCTGCCGGAGCAATCTTGGTTTTCTCGCCCGTTTTCCTGGCCTTGATCTCGATGAGCCCCTCGGCGAGACCCTTGTCTCCGATAATCACTTGAAAGGGCGCACCGATCAGGTCGGCGTCGTTAAACTTTACCCCCGCCCGTTCGTCGCGATCATCCCAGAGCACTTCAAGGCCGGCTTTATCCAGTTCACCGTAGAGCTGCGTGGCGACCTGTGTCGTCTGAGGCGATTGACTGAGCGGCAGGAGATGGACGTGGAAAGGGGCGATAGGGAAGGGCCAGATGATGCCTTTCTCGTCGTGATTTTGTTCGATGGCCGCCGCGGCAGTTCGTCCCACCCCTATGCCATAGCAACCCATGATGGCGAGGCGCTCCTTGCCCTGATCATCGAGGATTGTCGCATTCATGCTCTTGCTGTACTTCGTGCCGAGCAGGAAGACCTGTCCCACTTCGATGCCCTTGGCGAGCGTGAGCGTGCCTTCCCCGCGCGGTGAGGGATCGCCGGTTTGCGCGTTGCGAAGATCGGCAAACTGATTCACTGTGAAGTCGCGATCCCAATTGGTGTCGAGGTAATGCGTATCGGCTTGATTGGCTCCCACCACAAAGTTTCTCATGCCCTTGACCGCATGATCGGCGAGGATCCGCACGTTCTTGAGTCCCACCGGACCGGCAAAACCGAGGGGGGCTGACGTGAGTTCTTTTACCACCTCCGGCAGAGCAAGTTCGACCTCGGTCACGCCAAGCAACCGCGCAAGTTTGACTTCGTTGACGTCGTGGTCGCCACGAAGGAGGACGGCAACCGTTTCTTTCTCGGCCTTGTACAGAAGCGTCTTCACGAGTTGGCGGGGTGCGATCTTCAGAAACCTCGTCACCTCATCCACCGTTCGACGCTGCGGGGTCGATACGGCGGCCAGGGGGCGCTGCGCAGTCGTATCGGCTTCTGATGGCGGGAGGACTTCGGCACGTTCGACGTTGGCCGCGTAGCTTCCTTGATTGCTATAGACGACTGTTGCCTCACCGGTCTCGGCCAGAACCATGAACTCGTGCGATACTTCCCCGCCGATCAAGCCCGTGTCCGCTTCGACGGCTCGGAAGGTGAGTCCACATCGAGTAAAGATGCGCGTGTAGGCGTCGTACATCTTTTGGTAACTGACCTTGGCTCCCGCCTCGTCGGCGTCGAAACTATAGGCGTCCTTCATGATGAATTCTCGTCCACGCATGAGCCCGAAGCGAGGACGGATTTCATCTCGAAACTTGGTTTGGATCTGGTAGAAGTTCAGCGGAAGTTGGCGATAGGAGCGGACTTCCCGTCGAAAGAGATCGGTGATGACTTCTTCGTGGGTAGGTCCGAGGCAGAAATCACGCTCATGCCGGTCTTTGAAGCGGAGCAGTTCCTTGCCGTAGTAGTCCCACCGCCCGGTTTCTTTCCAGAGTTCCGCCGGCGAGGCGATCGGCATGAGCAGCTCTTGCGCACCGGCGCGGTTCATCTCTTCGCGAATGATATTCTCGACTTTCCGAATAATACGAAGGCCAAGGGGAAGATAGGTATAGACGCCGGCGGCCACTTTACGGATGAGGCCAGCCCGCAGCATCAATCGATGGCTGACGGTTTCGGCTTCCCCTGGGTCTTCCCGCAGGGTAGGAAGGAGCAGTTGAGATGTCCGCATGGGATGTCAGTGCGAGAAGAAGATCCGTTCGAGGTCGTTCCAAAAGGCGAAGACCATGACGCCCACCAATAGTACGAGGCCGACTTGCTGTGCGACCTCACGTTGCCGTTCGCCCAGCGGCTTGCGAAGAATGCCCTCGATGAGGAAGAAAAGCAAGTGCCCCCCGTCTAGAATGGGAATAGGCAAGAGATTCAGCACCCCGAGATTGATGCTCAAGAGGGCGATCAGAAAGACGACGTTGGAGGGGCCTTGCGCCGCCGCCTCTCCGGAAATCTTCGCAATTGTCAACGGCCCGCCGATGTTTTTGCTGGAAATGTCACCGACGATCATCTTATAGAGACCGATCACAGTAAGTTCGGTCCACTTCCACGTCGCTTCCAGACCATTATAGACGGCAGCCAGTGGAGTCGAGGATTTCATCAGCGACCGGTCCGGACCCGCGATGCCGATCTTCCCCACTTCGACGGTCTGCCCGTTCACAGTCGACGTTTCCCTTGCGGGCGTCACCGTCAGCGATACCCGGCGGCTTTCCCTCAGCACTTCCACATGCAGGGGCTTGCCGGGGTTTTCCTTGACCAACCCGGTCATCTGGGTCCAGGTATGGATCGGTGTTCCCTCGATGGAAAGGACACGGTCGCCTTCTTTGAATCCAGCGACAGAGGCCGGTTTTCCCGGCACCACTTCATTGACGATCGGCGGAACCTCTTCGATTCCCAGATAGTATCCGGCTTCTTCGTCCTTCGGGCTCCGGCCAGGGGTTGGAACTGGGGTGATCGTGAGGCTATTGATTCGACCGTCCCGTAAGATTTCCAAATTCAGCGGCTCGCCCTTGCCCTTGGCTGCGGCATCGAGGAGCTCGACACGGGTGGCGATGTCGCGTCCGTTGATCTTTTTGATCTGGTCGCCGACCATCAATCCTGCTTTTTCCGCGGGTGAATCTGCGGCGACGGCTTCGACGACAGGAGCGATGTCTTTGAACGATGGAACGGGGAGGGTGTACCCGGTGGCCAGCCAGGCGGAAAAAATCAGATAGGCCAAAATGAAGTTGAATCCTGGCCCGGCCGCGACGATCAACACTTTCCCCCAGAGACCTTGATGCGCGAAGGATCGCCGCCGATCATCCGGCGTTACGGCTTCTGTTTCATCTTCTCCGAACAGCTTTACGTAGCCGCCAAGCGGAATGGCGGAAAGCAGGTATTCGGTTTCTCCCATCTGGCGACCGAAGAGTTTCGGGCCGAACCCCAACGAGAACTTGAGCACTCTCACCCCTACCCAACGGGCGGCGAGAAAGTGGCCGAGTTCATGGAAGGCGACGAGAATACCCAGCACTACCAGAAACCACCAGGCTTTCTGCATGAGGAGCCACAGGCTGTCGGGGGACCACGTCAATGCGGACATCATAGTCGTTGCTCAGTTGTTGATGGTGAAAGGCACGTCAAAGTCTAACGTAACACGTCCTGCTGAATATTCAAGGATATGCCGTCAGCGCGGCAAGGCGTGGACCAGGGATCCGGCTTTTTCCCGGGCCCACCGGTCGGCTTCGAGCGCCACCTCGATACTTTCGACTTCACGCGGAACATGTGCATGCATGGTACTACGAATAATATCAGAAATGTCCTGGAAGCGGATGCCGCCCTGAAGAAACGCATCCACCGCGATTTCATTGGCCGCGTTCATGGCGGCAGGCATGGTTCCTCCGATCCTGAGCGATTCATAACCGAGTCCAAGACAGGGGAATCGATCGTGATCAGGTTTGCAGAACGTCAGCTTCCCGATCTCCGTGAGATCGAGCGAGGGCAGATCCAATGAGAGCCGCTCGGGGTAACGCATGGCATACGAAATCGGAGTCCGCATGTCCGGCAATCCCAGCTGAGCGATCATCGAGCGATCTTCGTACTCGACCAGCGAATGGATGATGCTTTCCCGATGGATCATGACATCGATGTGCGATTCCGGAATATCGAACAGCCAGCGCGCTTCGACGACCTCGAGCCCTTTATTCATGAGAGTCGCGGAGTCGATCGTAATTTTTGATCCCATTTTCCAATTGGGGTGCTGGAGGGCACGTTCGGGTGTCACATCCTGAAGTTCATCCTTTCCCAGGTTCCAGAGCGCCCCTCCGGAGGCCGTGAGAATCAGGCGGCGGACATCCTTGATGCGGTGGCCTTCGAGCGACTGGAAGATGGCGCTGTGCTCGCTGTCGACAGGGAAGATTCTGACGCCGTAACGGCGCGCCTCTTCCTGCATCAACTTTCCAGCCATGACCATCGGTTCCTTGTTGGCCAAGGCGATGTGTTTCTTGCTGCGGATTGCGGCGAGGGTTGGCAACAGGCCGGCACCGCCGACGATGGCGGAAACCACCAGCTCGGCCTCGGAGAAGGAGGCCACCTGCACGAGTCCTTCCTGGCCTTCCAGGATTTCAACGGAGAGATCCCGGCAACGCTGGCGCAGACGCGCTGCAGCGGCTTGATCGGCCAGCGCGACCATGTGGGGCTTGAATCGGCGAACTTGCGCTTCGAGGAGTTCGTCGTTGCTGCCGGCTGTGAGCCCTGCCACACGGAATTCGGTCGGGAACCGATCGACGATATCCAACGTATTGGTCCCGATCGATCCGGTCGATCCGAGGATGACGATCGTTTTCATAGCGTCTCCTTCACGCGTGCGATCCGATACGACTGATCATGGTTACATAGTAGTAGAAGGCGGGTGTGCTGAACAAGAGACTATCGAGACGATCGAGCATGCCGCCGTGTCCAGGCAGGACGCCGCCTGAATCCTTGGCCCCGACGCTTCGTTTGATTGCTGACTCCGCAAGGTCGCCCCATAAGCCGGCGACGGTAATGATTATTGCCAATATCAGGCAGTCGAGGCCGGACAGTTCCGGCAGGAACCACCAGTGAGACGCATAGGCAACGATAGTCGCGCCGATCAGCCCCCCCGCCAGGCCTTCGACCGTCTTTTTCGGACTGATGCGCGGCGCCAATGCGTGCTGGCCCCAAAGGGTGCCCACATAGTAGGCCCCGGTGTCACCGGCCCAGGTGACTAATAGCACGAATATGATGAGCCATTCGCCGTTGGGAAGCAGCCTGGTCATGGGTAAGTAACTGAGCGTCAAGCCGATGTAGAGCATGCCGGTTACCACGAAGGCAATTTCCTTAAAACGATCGTGAAGCGGCGTCTGCCGGAAGAGCGGAACAGACAGGATCGCCAGCAATACGATTAACAGACTTGGAAGAGCCGTAGTGGAGTGATGGGGCGAGACAATCAGAGCCGTACAGCCCAGGAGGCCGAGCATGTTCGTTGCCGTGTGGTGAGGCGGGGAAAGGCAGAGCCGGTACAATTCGTAGAGGGCCAGACCGCCTGCGAAGGCGACGATACTGGCAAACGCCGGGGCTGGCAGAAATCTGATGGCTGCATAGAGCAGCGGAGCCAGCACGAGCACCGTGTAGATGCGGCGAGGGTCAAATCGGGCCGCAGTCTTGTGAACAGTCTGGGCGGGCTCTGGATTCGTCGTTCCACACTCCAACATGGCGGTGTTTCCTGTGCAGGCTACGACGAGAGGCTGCTGAATACACGACCGAAACGCCGTTCCCGGCGTTGGAATTCAAGCAGCGCCAGTAAGAGCTCCCGGCGCCGGAAGTCGGGCCAGAGAGTCGGGGTAAAGTACAGTTCGGTGTAGGCCAGTTGCCAGAGCAGAAAATTGCTGATGCGTGTTTCACCACTGGTTCTGATCAACAGGTCAGGATCCGGAAGGTCATGTGCGTAGAGGTATTGCTGCACCAATGCTTCGTCGATGTCTTCCGGCTGGAGCTTGCCCTCCTGAGCCTCACGGACCAGCCCGCGTATCGCATCCACGATTTCGGATCGGCCCCCGTAACTCAATGCTACGGTCAATTGAAGTTTATCGAGATGGGCCGTTTCCTGTTCCGCAGCGCGGACCCATTGAAGTGCGGATGTCGGCAGAGATTCCGTGCGCCCGATGGTGCGAAAGCGAACGCCCTGTTCGATCAATTTATTTCGTTCGGTCGACAGGTAATGCTCCAGCAGGCCCATCAGGGCGTTGATCTCCGTTGCAGGCCTGTTCCAATTTTCCTGTGAGAATGCGTAGATCGTCAGGGCGTGGATGCCGAGTTCCAGGCACAAGGTGATCGTTTCGCGGACGGACTTGATCCCTTCACGGTGACCGGCGATGCGGGGAAGACTGCGTGCCTCTGCCCAGCGACCGTTTCCATCCATGATGATGGCGAGGTGTTTTGGGAGGAGATCGGGATCGAGTTTTGTTGTCAGTTCTACATCTGACAACTGGTCGAGAGGCCTGGTGTCCATAAGGGTGGCTGGTAATGATCCTTTCTATGGAGTACGTAAGGGTAGGTGAAGAAAGTCTACTGACCAGAGGGGGCAAAGTCAAACGAATTTTCGTAAATCTCCTGAAAAAGCGAAGAGTTGGAGGCGCTCGCATTGCGCCTGCGGAAACGAATCGGCTATACTTTTCGCTCCTGCAGCGAAACCTTCGACCCTGAGGCGTTCAACGATATGAGACAGCTGATTCCTCTCGACTCATTCGGTGTGACCGAGCGCGAAGTGCTTGCCGCGTTAGGGCGTGTGAAGGTCCGCGACGTCGACTATGCGGACCTGTATTTCGAGTCCTGCGTATCCGACTCGGTGTCGATGGAGGAGTCGCTCGTCAAACGCGCCACCAAAAGCATTTCTCAGGGAGTCGGTGTCCGAGCGACGGCAGGAGAAAAGACGGGTTTTGCCTATTCCGACGAATTGACGGAGAAAGATCTCGAATTGGCCGCCGATACCGCCCGGTATATTGCAAATTCGCCTGCCGGATCTCAGGCCGTTCCTGTGCCGGTTCATCATCGTCCCGCCCGCGATCTCTATCCCGTCGGACGGAAAGAGGTGGAGGTGGCCACGGCGGAATGTGTCACCCTGCTGAATCGGATCGATCTGGAGGCCCGCCGCTACGATGCTCGAATCAAGAATGTCATGGCTTCGTTCAACACCGAATACAAGGTTGTGATGGTGGCGACGTCGGACGGGACCCTCATCGGTGACGTGCAACCGCTGTCGCGGCTCCAAGTGACCTGCATCGCGGAAGAAAACGGCAATCGACAAATTGGATCGTTCGGGGGCGGCGGGCGAGTGGGATTTGAGTTTTATCGGGAACGGGATCGCTATTTGGACTACGCGCGGGAGGCGGCCCGCATTGCGATTCTTAACCTTTCCGCCGTGGAAGCCCCCGCCGGTGTGATGCCGGTCGTATTGGGCGGTGGCTGGCCCGGCATTTTGCTGCACGAAGCGATCGGGCACGGCCTCGAGGCGGATTTCAATCGTAAGAAAACGTCGGCCTTCTCCAATCTGCTCGGAAAACGAGTCGCGTCCGACGTCTGCACGATCGTCGATGACGGCACGTTGCCGGGCCGTCGCGGCTCGCTCAACATGGACGATGAGGGAACGCCGACCAGCCGGACGATGTTGATCGAGAAGGGAATCTTGCGCGGCTACATCACGGATAAGTTGAATGCGCGACTGATGGGAATCCCGGTGACAGGGAATGGCCGCCGCGAAAGTTACCAGAGCATCGTGCTGCCCCGCATGACGAACACATTCATGCTCGCAGGGGAATCGAATCCTGAGGACATCATCAGATCGGTCGACAAAGGGTTATATGCCGTGTCGTTCGGCGGCGGCCAGGTCGACATCACCAACGGTAAATTCGTGTTCTCAGCCAGCGAGGCGTACCTAATCGAAGGTGGCAAGATTACGAAGCCGGTCAAAGGGGCCACGCTCATCGGCAGCGGCCCTGAGATTTTGACGAAAGTCTCGATGGTGGGGCATGATCTGAAGCTTGATGAAGGAATCGGTACCTGTGGCAAGGAAGGGCAATCTGTGCCGGTCGGTGTCGGGCTTCCGACGATCAGAATCGATGAGATCACCGTGGGTGGGACACAAGGTTGATAGGACTGAGTGTTGAGGTTATGAGCGCTGAGTTGGAAAAAACACGGAGTCGGTCTTTGAGTGAGCAGCGGCAAAGCTTCGCGGATTTAGCGTCCGACCTCTTGGCGAAGGCCAAGAAAAGCGGGGCCACAGAAGCGGATGTGGTCATCGCCGACGGTGAAAATCTGTCGGTGCAAGTGCGCCTCGGCGCCGTCGATCGACTCAGCAAGGCCAGAGAAAAGCGGCTGGGGCTGCGGGTGTTTGTGGGAAAACGGTCGGCCTGCACCTCGACGTCCGATTTTTCCGCTGATTCCTTGAGTCAACTCGTGGCCCAGACCTGCACGCTGGCGAAAGCGGTGATAGAAGATCACGTCTCCGGGTTGCCGGCGGCCGATCACATGGCGACGGAGAAACCGGACCTCGATTTGTACGATGAGACCAAACTGGATACCGATCAGCAAATCGAGCTCGCCAAACGAGCCGAAGCTGCGGCCCTGTCGGCAGATGAGCGGATCACGAATTCGGAAGGCGCGGATTTCGATTCATCCTCGGGCCGCGTGGTGCTCGGGAACAGTCATGGGTTTATCGGCGAATATCGCAGCTCCAGTTTTTCCCTTTCTGTCTCTCCGATCGCGACAGATCCTCAGACCGGCGCGATGCAGCGGGATGCCTGGTATGCGGTGCAGCGAAAGTTCGGCAGGCTCGATGAGCCGGAAGCGGTTGGCATCGAGGCGGCCCGTCGAACGGTCCGCCGGCTTGGGGCAAGAAAAGTCGGCACCAAGCGTGTGCCCGTTGTCTTCGATCAGGAAATGGCCGGCAGCCTTCTGGGCAATCTTTGCGGCGCCATCTCCGGATACTCCCTGTATAAGGGGGCGTCATTTCTGACCGGGCAGTTGGGGAAGCCGCTCGCGCCCGAGTACATCACCGTCTATGACGATGGGCGGATGGTCGGCGGGCTTGGCTCGCGTCCGTTCGATGGCGAAGGTCTGGCGACGAGGAAAAATACCATTGTGGAAAAAGGGATCTTGAAGAGCTACCTGCTCGATACCTATTCCGGAAAGAAGCTCGGACTGCCTTCGACCGGCAATGCGTCGCGAAGCGTAGGAGAGAGTCCCTCTGTCGGCCCGACGAATTTTTACATGGTGCCTGGGACGCAGAGCGCAGAGGACATCATTCGCACCGTCAAAGACGGTCTGTACGTGACGGAATTGATCGGCTTCGGCATCAACATGGTGACCGGCGATTACTCCCGAGGCGCCGGCGGGTTCTGGATCGAGAATGGCGAGCTGGCATACCCTGTCGAAGAAATTACGATTGCCGGCAATTTGAAGCAGATGTTCAAGGATATCGAGATCGTCGGACGCGATCTGGTCTTTCGTGGGCGTATCGCGAGCCCGACCCTCAAGATCGCGGAGATGATGGTGGCGGGAAATTAAACGAGAGATACGGGGCAGGCGGCAATAGGCAGAATGGTCTTACCTCTCGTCACTTGCCCCGTACCCAGCCTCTGCCTTTGAAGAGAGGTGAGCTATGGCTGAGTCCATCCGAGAGACAACGGTGCAATACCCTAGTGGGAACGTTACGGTCCGTGCCTATGTGGCGGCGCCGCAGACGAAAGAGAAACGTCCTGCCATTATCGTGATTCAAGAGTGGTGGGGACTGACCGATCATATCAAGGACATCGCCAAGCGATATGCGGCGGAGGGGTATGTCGCGATTGCGCCGGACCTCTACTCCCGTTTGGGAAATGCGTTGACGACCGATTCCGGCGAGGCCGGCAAGCTGATGAATACGTTGAAGCAGGAAGATGGGCTTGCGGACTTGAATGCCACGGTGGCGTATCTCAAGTCCGTTCCCGAGGTGGATGCCAAAAGGATCGGCGTGACAGGGTTTTGCATGGGCGGGTCCTACGCCTTGATGCTGCCTTGCGTGAACGCCGATATCAAAGCGGCCGTTCCATTCTATGGGCAAGTTCCGAATCCCGACGCGCCGTTACAGCAGCTAGGAGCTCCGGTCCTGTATATTTATGGGGAAGACGACGGGTGGATTACCAAGGCGGATGTGCAGCGGCTCGCCGCCGCGTTGAAGAAGTACAACAAGAACGGGGAGATCAAGACCTATCCCGGTGCGCCCCATGCATTCTTTCGCAATAATGATAAGAGCGTATACAGGCCTGAGGCGGCAGCCGATGCGTGGATTAGAACCAAAGCGTTTTTCAAACAACATTTGAACATGTGACTGAGCAGGGGTGAGGAGTACCACTATGCCGATCGATGCCGAACTGGGAAAGAAGATGCTGCAGCTGATCACGTCGCGCTACGACGACCGGCATTGGCGCAAGAAAATCGAAAAGACGCTGAGCCTGCCTCAATCCGGGGTAAGCGACCCGATCCAGCAGCAGATCTTTATGTATTTGAAAGTCGGGTTGAAGGCCTATAAATCCCGGCGCGCGGATCCGGACTCATGGATCATCGGCGGGTACGCGACGAAGGAAGTCATCGACCGCGCCAAATTCCAGCCGCAGCTGGTCGATCCATCCGTCACCAAAGACGATGTGGCGTTTCTCGGCAGCGATCCCGGCTCAGATGTCGACGAGCTCTGGTGGGAGGAAATGCTGGCCCAATGGTTCGATACACCGGAAGAGGAGAAGCCTGCCGAGGAGGGGGCCGTTGGGGACTCGGTGACGTCGAAGGAAGCCGAAGTGTCGCAGAAGAAATAGCGGTTCGGCCGTTGTGATCTGTTCGGGTACGCGCGCGTCAGCCGAACAGATCCATCTGCGCCGGGTTCGGCGGCTCGATCTGGAGCGTCGGTTCGGCTGTCGGGGAGGCAATGGTCGGTTCGGATGGTTTCGTGTTCCTGTCAAGAAATTCCTTCAGTTTCTTGAAGTCTTCCTTCAGCGTGTCAAGTAAGTTGCCTTGGTGCAGAGCCGCGGCCGGATGGAGCAGCGGGAACAGCACAAAGTCTTTCATGTAGAAAGCCTGCGCCTTTACCTTCGTAATTCCGACCTTTCTCTCCAGCAGCGTCTGTGTCGCCCAGTTGCCCAACGTGCAGACCAGCTTGGGTCTGATTATCTGAATTTGTTGCAGAAGAAATGGTTTGCAGGTCTCAACTTCGTCCGGCTCCGGATCGCGGTTGTTCGGCGGCCGGCACTTGATCACATTGGCGATGTAGATTTGATCACGGGAAAGGTTGGCCGACTGCAAGAGATCGTTTAAGAGTTTACCCGCCGCGCCAACAAATGGCTCGCCCTGCTGATCTTCGTTAAAGCCCGGCGCTTCTCCCACGAACATAATGCTGGCGTGCGGATTGCCTACGCCGAACACGACCTGGGTGCGGCCTAGTTTGGCGAGCTTGCACTGCTGGCAATTATGAAGAGATTTCGCAAGTTCTTGGAGCGTCACAGGCATTCTCTCGATGAAAAAGTCGGAAGCATCTTAGGAGGGGCGGCGAAGCTTGTCAATCGGCCAGATCGAGGGAGAAAATTGGAGAAGATGGAACGGACTGGTATCCGGCACAGCAGCCGACTTTTGATGAGCAGGGGGGAAATCGCGGCCCACGCACCGTTCGGTCGTCATCGTTTCCGTAGCGCGGATGTCGAACCCGGAGCGTGTTAACCGGATTTACGGCCGGCGATGATTTCCGCGCAGCGTTCGCCGCTGACGATGGCGCTTTCTAAATTGGCAGGCCATCCCGTGTCGGTCCAGGCTCCTGCGAGCAGCAAGTTGGAGATAGGACTTCGCTGAATCGGTCTGTGCACATTCGTTCCTGGTCGGAGGGCCAGCACGGCATGATCCATCTCCTGTTGTCTGAAACCGGTGAATGACGTATTTGCCTGCAAGAGTCCCAACAGCCGGAGCAGATAGGTAGCTTGACGTTCTGTATCGGTGATTGCGTGATCGTGAGGCATGGTGAACACCGCCACCAGGCTCCGGTCTGTTTCAGATGGCTTGCACGCGATCAAGGGGAATGGCCCGATGCCGCGCAAAATGTGGCGCGGTTTGCTCACGATCTGCGGGGTGCGTACTTGAATGACGGTGCAGGCGATGGTCGTCAGGTCGGCGATTTGCTGGAAATAGGCATAGCGACTGAGCCAGCGTTCGGGCAGCAGTGGTGTCAACTGATGGTGTGGAACCGCCGCCACGTACCAATCGGCTCGAAGGACTGTCCCATCCTGCATGCGCAACCCGGTGATACGTTCTTCCTGGAACTGAAGCTGTACGGCAGGGGTTCCCAATAGCAAGATGGTGCCGTGTTTGGCGAAACAATCCATGATCGGCTGCACGAAGATGCGATGCCACGGTTGCTGTGGCACCCAGACGCGGCCGTCCGAAGCGCGGGAGAACAAGAACGGCTTGAGTGCGGCCACGAGCGCTTGGGCTGAAAGGCCGTCCAGCTTGCTGCCGGTGAGCCAGTGGGCTAGCGGATTCCACACATCTTCGATTGCCGCGCTGCTTGGCCCCAACGATGCGAGCCAATCCTGTGCGGTTCTATATTCCAGATCGCTGGGAAGTTGGAGCGAATCTTCCCATAGCTGCTCCAACCAGGAGAGGAGTTGCCGCCGGTCTTTCCAAGAGAGTCCGGTAAATCGTGCGAAGGTCAGGAGCTGGTGGAACGGCTTGGGGGTCATGGTGTGTGGGTAGCGGGCGAGGCGGTTATCCGGAAGCAGGAACTCCAGCGAGGCTTCGGCGAACATCCGTGAAGGGGACTGCATGCCGAGGGAACGCAGCAACGACCAGGTGGCATGGTGACATCCGAGAATGGAGAGAGGGGGGTCGCCTTCCCGACGGAGATGTTCTCCCAGCATGCGGGAATGATTGATGAGTGTGACGCGCAGGCCGGCGGATGCGAGGCGATAGGCAGCAGTGAGTCCTGCCGGTCCGGCGCCGAGCACGATGACTGATCGAGAGTTCGAGGATGTCACGAGAGTCGCGCGCGAAGCCAGACTCCGGCCGCGATCGCCAACCGGTGTGAGGTTGCTAGTCGAGCCCTGGGACCAAAGACCTGATGGTCCGGGCGCTCGATCCGTTTCAAGATACGAGAATAGACGGCCCGCATGATTTCTGCCACGGTCAGCGCCCGTCGATCATGTGGCGGCAAGCTTTCCAGCGCCGCTTGGGCCTTGGCGTAAAACTGGCGAGCTCGACCGGCCTCAAAACGGACGAGCGCCTGAAGCTGCGGGCTGTCTTTCCGTTGGAGCAGGTCGTTTTCGGAACAACCGAAGCGCGCGAGATCTTCTTGGGGCAGGTAAATCCGTCCTTGCTCGGCATCTGTTCCGAGATCACGGAGAATGTTCGTGAGTTGGAATGCCATTCCGAGATCGACAGCGTAATCCTGGGCACGTGGCGAAGTCGGACCGAAGATGTGCAAGCAGATCAAGCCGACGACGGAGGCAACGCGGTAGCAATAGGCCGATAATTCCTCGAAGGTCCGGTAGCGCTGGGAGGTGAGGTCCATCTCAACCCCCTTGATAAGCTCGTCGAAATAGGCCTTCGGGATTGAGAGCTGTTTGGCATGGTGGGCAAGGCTGATGGTAATGGGCCAGGTTGGAGTGCCGGCGTACACGGCATCGAGTTCCGCACGCCAGCGCCGAAGTTCTTCTTTCGGGTTGCTGCCGGGCGGTGGCTCATCGACCGCACTGTCGACTGCCTTGCAGAAGGCATAGACCGTATACATGGCGTTGCGACGGGTTTTCGGGAGGAAGAGGAAGGAGTAGTAAAAGTTGCTCCCGCTCTGTTTTGTGACGTTGATGCAGAACGCTTGAGCGTCGGTTACAGTCATGGTCATACGCGCAGGCTCACTGAAACGATGTTCCTGTGATGTCTCGGACAACCGTGGCGCCGAATTCCGCGCAGGCTGTGCCGGCAAATATTGCAGCGAGGAGCTCGAGCCCGTCGACAAGGCGCGGGCCCGGCCGGCTGAAGTACGATCCGGCATCGACGACGTAGGTTTTGGGCCATGACGCGAGCGCCTGCGGCCAGCGAGATGAAACTCGGCAAAGAGAGTCGAGCTCCGACAGCGTCCGCTCCACGGAGAATCCGCAGGGCATGAGAATGATGATGTCAGGTTGTGCCGCAGCCATCTCCTCCCATTCGATCGTGCGTGAAGGCTCATTCATTCGGCCGAACACGTCCATCCCTCCGGCCAGCGTGACCATTTCCGGTATCCAATGTCCGCCGAGATAGAGAGGGGAGAGCCATTCGATGCACACCACACGCGGCCTGGTCTCCCTTGCCGCAGAGCGAACCCGGACGTCCGCGACCCGCTGATGGAGCGATTGGGCGAGTGTGCGACCTGGCGAAGCCTGTCCGAGAGCGTCCGCAATCCGTTCGACATCGTTGATCACGTCGCCAAGCGAAGTTGGATTAAGGGTTACCATCTGGGGCAAGCTCGGGAGAGAGTGAATAACGCGTTGTAATTGCTCCGGCGTCACGGCGCAGACGTGACACAAGTCCTGCGTGAGGATGACGTCGGGCTGAGCGGATAGCAGCGCGTGCTCTTTCAGGCGGTAGAGCCGGTGTCCCGTAGAAATCAGAGTCTTGACCTGTTGATCGATCTCGACGCTTCCGACCGAGTCGTGTCCGACGACAGGCTCCACCATGACGGGAACGCCGCGCACGGCTTCCGGAAAATCGCATTCGTGGCTGATGCCGACGAGGTGGTCGGCCAGCCCCAGCGCCGCCACGATCTCCGTTGCCCCCGGTATCAGAGAGCAGATCCTCATCAGCCGATCATCCTTAGGCCGCGGACCATAAACGTGCCCGAAGATCAGCCAAGCTGGTCTCTTTCAGGCTGTGTGTGATGGCGTGCGCTTCATGCAGGTCTTGCACCGTGTGTGTATTGGTGACGGCCAGAACTTTCATGCCGGCGGATTTCGCACTGCGAATCCCGGGGAGCGAATCCTCGATGACCAGGCAGTCAGCGGCGGTGAGCCCGATATCTCGTTGCTGCAGCCCTTGCAAGGCGTGCAGGAACGGTTGCGGGTCTGGCTTGCCATGAGTCACATCTTCGGCGCTGGTGATGTGAAGAAAATCCTTTCGCAGGCCTGCTTCTTCCAGGATGTATTCGATTTCATGACGGAGCGCGCCGGAGGCGATGGCCAACGGGTAGCAGGCGGCCGCTTCGCGGACGAATTCATGGATGCCGGGAAAGATCACCCGGTGATGTTTGACGGATTCCAAGTAAGCCGCCGCTTTCCGTGCCATCAACTGCGTGATGGTTTTCGGGTCGAACGGCCGCCGGTTAGCGGTCAGGGCCGCGATGAAACAACCGCGATCGTCATAGCCGAGATATTCGGCGTAGTACGCCGATTCGGTCAGCTCGATCCCGATCTCAGCCAGCGTTTGACGGAGTCCGGCAAAGTGCAGGGGTTCGGTGTTGGCAATCACCCCGTCGAAATCGAAAATCAGTGCTTTGAGTGTGCGCATAGACGGCCTGATCGGTCCTCATCACGAATGAGGCTCAATTGCCGGCGCGGATTATAGCATAGAGAAAAAAAGAAGGCCGGAGATGTCTCCGGCCTTCTGTGGAGAAAGAAAAGGTGTGCCGCTAGAATTTGAGGCGGAGACGGTTTTCGCTGATCCACCCTTTTGTGCCGTCATCGGCCCGAACGGAGTAGACCCAGCCGCTCGGCTGGAGATCGCCGTCGAGCACGCTCAAGGTCATGCCGGGACGAACGACGGGCCCGGGCTTGGTGCCGGCGGCATCCAGCGTCAATGGAATCGTTTCAGCCGGGACGGTCGGGTTGCCGATGACGGTGACTTTTTGGCCTTCACCGAACATCGGAGAGGAGACCGGGCTTGTAGCGGGTGCCATAGGAGCCGGCGCGGGAGCGGATGCGGCCGGTGTTGATGCAGGAGTTGCCGGTGCGGCGGGGATTTGAGCAGCCGGAGCCGGCGTTGTCTCGCTGGGCGTCGGCTGTGCTGCCGGTGCGGATGGGGCCGGGACCGCGGGCTTGGGCCGCATGGCGACCGGAGGCGGTTGAGGAGAGGAACTCTCTCCCATAAAGGGGGCCAGCCATTCCATTAACTGCTCTGGTTCCATTGCGATATAGCCGATTCCACCGATCAAGGCTAACAGAAGAATCCATAACAGCGGCCGGCCGCCGCCTGACTTTTTCCCTGGTCTCATGGGAGACACTGGTCTGGTGGCGGTGGTCTGATCGAGCTCCTCTTCCGTAAATTCCAAATCAGGTTCCGGCTGACGGGCGAAGAGAAGAGACCATTGGAGAGGATTCCCGACCGACGTCAGGTTCCCTGCAAGCACAGCCATCGGACACCTCCTGCTGAACGATCGAAGGAATGAACACTCTGAGGGTATATCTGAAGAACTACTTATCACCAACATGCGGTACTGTCAATTTTCCTGAAGAATTCTGCGGGAGTCTGGTTCAGCAGGGCTGCGTGGGTGAGCAGGAAAGCACTTGGTGCTGGCGGCTTCCGTCTCGAAACACGGTGAGCCCCTTGCACCCCAACCGATGAGCGAGCAAAAAGGCGCCGGCGACGTCGGCCCGGCTTGCGGTCGCCGGGAGATTGATCGTCTTGGACACGCCGCTGTCACTATATCGTTGAAAGGTCGCTTGCATGCGCACATGGTGAGCGGGTGAAATGTCGTGGGCGGTGACGAAGAGCCGGCGGAGATCTTCCGGAATGCGAGTCACGTGCTGGATCGAAGCGCTTTCCTCAAGCGCCGATTGCAACAGTGCGAGGTCAAGTCCCCGTGTTTTGGCCATACGTGCGAACGCGGGATGTAGCATCGTCAGGTGAAGCCCTTCCATCGCTCTGCGTACCACCTTAATGCCATATAGCGGCTCAATGCCCGGAGAACAGCCGGCGATGATGCTGATGGTGCCGGTCGGGGCGATCGTTGTAACCGTCGCGTTCCGACGGCGTTGGTGCTGTCCGTGGAGTCGGCTGCTGCGATAGGCAGGGAACGGCCCCCGCTGCAGGGCAAGTTGGTGGGAGGCCTCGTGGGCGCGGATTTGGATAAATGCCATCAGCTGGTCGGCGGTCTTGAGCGCAGCCTCGGAGTCGTACGGGATGTTCAGGCCGATCAGCAGATCCGCAAAGCCCATGATTCCAAGGCCGATTTTTCTGGTTCGCAGCGTTGCGGATTCGATCTGCGCGAGGGGGTAGTGGTTACGATCGATCACGTTGTCGAGAAAACGGACAGCTAATTCGGTGGTAGCGGCCAATCGATGGTAATCGATTGCCGGTTGTCCTCGGTCCGCTATGATGAACTTGGAGACGTCGATGGAACCCAATGTGCAGGATTCGTAGGGCAACAGCGGCTGCTCGCCGCAGGGATTGGTGGCCTCGATTTCACCGAGTTTTGGGGTGGGGTTGGCTGCATTAATGCTGTCCAGAAAGATCACGCCCGGTTCACCTGTTGCCCAGGCGGCTTCGACAATGTGCTCGAAGACCAATTGCGCCGGGAGCCGTTTGGTCGATCTCCCGGTCCGAGGATTAATCAGGGGGTAGCGGCGGCGGCGTTCGAGCGCCCGCATGAAGGTTGCGGTGAGACCGACCGACACGTTGAAGTTGGTCATCTCACTTGGATCTTGCTTGATTGCGATAAACTCCAGAATATCCGGATGGTCGACGCGGAGAATGCCCATGTTCGCCCCACGCCGCGCGCCGCCTTGTTTAATGACATCCGTCGTCAGATTGAAGATGCGCATGAAGGAGATCGGTCCGGAGGCAATCCCGCTGGTCGAGGCCACAAGGTCGCGGTGCGGGCGAAGCCGGCTGAAGGAGAAGCCTGTGCCACCGCCGGATTGATGAATCAGCGCTTGTTGTTTGACCGCGTCAAGAATGCCACCCAGCGAATCCTCGACCGGCAGCACAAAGCAGGCGGCCAGTTGTTGCATCGGACGTCCGGCGTTCATCAACGTCGGGGAGTTGGGCAGGAATTCCAGCCGTGCCATCGATTCATAGAACCGCTGTGCCGCTTGCGGCAGTCTGGTGCGGGCAGCGTATCGCTGTTCGGCTTGTGCGATATCGGACGCGATGCGCCAAAAAAGTTGCCGGGCAGTTTCTGTAACCAGCCCGCGAGCATTCTTGGCAAGATAGCGCCGGCGGAGCACGATTTTGGCCTCCGGCGAGAGCCGAGGAGCAGGAAAGGCCGGTGGCGAGAGCGGTCGCAATGGAGGAGCCATACGCTATTATAGTCTCCGCGCGCACGCTTGACGAGATATGGCCCGGACGACATGGGACTTGAATCTCCGGCTCGGCGGGAAGCAGAATGCAGCCCCTGGACTGAGCGGCCATGAGATCCTACCGCGAAGAACTCTGGTTCGAAACCACCGCGCGCCGTGCGTACATCAATATTACGCCGCATGTTGAAGCGGCGGTGAAGAAGAGCGGCGTGAAAGAAGGCCTGGTCTTGGTGAACGCGATGCATATTACGGCCAGCGTCTATATCAACGATGATGAACAGGGGTTGCTGCAGGACTATGACCGCTTCTTAGAATCCGTCGCCCCCCATGATGCGGCCTATCGTCATAACGACACCGGGGAAGATAACGGGGATGCTCACATCAAACGGCAGTTGATGGGGCGAGAAGTGGTCGTGGCGATCACGGAAGGGCGGCTGGACTTTGGTCCTTGGGAACAGATCTTCTATGGCGAGTTCGATGGCCGCAGGCGCAAACGTGTGTTGGTGAAGATCATTGGAGACTAGAGGAGTGGCTGCTCAGTCTGTGTGCCAAGGAAGCCCAGGACGAAATGCTCGAGCGCTTGCTCCTTCGGATAAAGTTTGGCAACATGGTGCAGTGAGTGCTCGTTGATTTCGGGAGTATCGCATGCAAAGCTGGTCTCGCCCTGATCCTCTGACGAGAGATTTAATTCATCTCATTAATGCGCGGCGGCACGACCACGGGGACACCGATGCGGCGATCGACACACTGCAATCGTTTCTCGAACAGGGGCGGGAGCATGACTTATTGACGGTCCTGGCTGCGCTCGACGAAGACATGGCGGAGTGGCTGTTTGATTTGGTCGCGGAAGCGTCCTGTGCCATTCTGCTGGACGGTCCGGTCGACGAAAAGCTGTCCTATGCCGTCATGGCCGCACTGGAACTTCCGCTTCAGGCCAATCTGACGCATCCGCTGAAATTGAAGATCGATCCGGTGGCGACAGCGGAAATTTTGCACCGGCATCTGCGATTGTCTTCCGGAACCGTCGTGCGTGTCGAGCCGCGGCTGTTGACCGATGCGACGCTGGAAGCGCTGAGTCTGCAGGCCTTGAACGAGCATCTCAGCACCGTGGCGGACTCTCAGCGGGCGCGTTCGATTGCCGCCCGGTTGTACCCGCCCGTCGAGAACACCGCCTTCCTCTTTTTCGAACTGATCGGCCTGCCGGATTCAGGCTTGCCGGATTCACTCGAAGACCCGCATCGCCGGGCGTTGTTAGAAGGGCTGGTGGAGCAATGCCCCGAACTGGCCTTGGCCCCGGACACACTGGAAGCACCGGTCTATGCGGCCTATGCCATGTTCGACGCGCAAAACGCGGTCCGGCTTCACCGTTTGGCCGATGAGACGGCAGCGGTGTGGCGCGATCTCGATCCCCTTGTTCGTGCCAGGACGATCGTTCATCTCCATACCCAGTGCGGGAATGGAGTCTATATGCCGGTATGGACCGATCTATTCGACCCTGAATTGCCCGATGAGCATGGCCCGGTCTGGACCTCGCCGGATGTCTGGGTCTTTACCGCAGACTTGCCGATCGAGTGGCCGGGAGAAATGTTGACGAATCGGTTGCTGGCCGAAGGCTGCACCAGGTTTGAAAACCATATCGTTGAAGCGCCTGAAAACTGAATCCTGCCCCTTCCCCGAAACCGGCGCATCCTGCGAAATCCTCACAATTTGTCGATTTTGTTGTGCTCCTATCTTATGCTGGAGCCTGGCAATCTGAGGAGAGGGTATGGCTCAACCGTATGCGTCCGGCCGCGTGTTTGCTTGGATCCTCACAATCGTCGGGCTTGGGATTGCCTGGCTGGCAATCGTCATGAGCCTTCCGTCGCAACAGGAACTCTCGGCAAAAGAACCGCTTCTGTCGCAGCGCCTTATTCCGGCTGCCAAAACGACGTCTGCTGAGCCGACATTGGATCTTTCGATTCCCGGCGTCCCCTCGCTCCCACCCGCTCCTCCGGAGCAGGCTGTCTCAAGCACGACAAGTGTACCGCCTATCTCCCAGCTCGACCCTCGCGAAGCGCAAGTCGCTCGTCTGCGCTGTGAGGCGGAAATCGAGCAGCTGTGCCCCGACTCGTTGGAAGGTCCTGCGCGGAGGCAGTGTCTGGAAAAGCGCGCTCAGCATCTGCCGGGGGCTTGCCAGCCACAATTGCGTGAGCGATTTGTGAAATGGAAAGAAGAACGGAGCCGGCTGGTGTCAGCCTGCCAGGCCGATGTGAAGCGCTGGTGTTCCTCGGTCAAGCCGGGGGACGGGCACGTGCTGCAATGTCTCCAGGAGCATGCCCAGGACCTATCGGATCGCTGCTACGAAACTCTTCCCAAGGGCACGGTGTACTTCAAACAGTAAGAGTACCTTTCTCCGTTACTTCGTTTTCGGAGGGACCAGGTAAAAGGTCATCGAAACCCCTGCCACTTCGATCGCGTCGCCGTTCTTCAACTCGAGCGGGCCGGAAACATCCTTCCCGTTGACCAGCAACTTCTTGATCCCCTGAGAGGGGCTGATCGTGTAGGTTCCGCCACGGCTGGAGATCAGCGCAGCCGACTTGGGAGCGAACCATCCGGTCAGCCGGATTGCGGCGCCCTCCTGCGATCCAATCAAATTGGCGGATTTGGCAAGGTGATATTCGAGACGTTCGGTCTTGCCCGCCGTCACGAGCACTTTAGCCGTCGTCATTGGCACGCCCGCACGGGCATCTTTGCCGCTGATCGCCATGGTCTGTTCCAGATCGATCGACCCGGGCGACACGGCAGTCGGAGCCGGTGCACTGTCTTGAAAGATAATGCGTTGCTGGCCGATGGTAATGACGTCGGCATCGTGGAGCTGAGCCCGTTCTACCGGTTTTCCATTCAGCTGTGTGCCGTTCGTACTCTTGAGGTCCTCCAGGAAGTACACCGATTGCACTCGGACGATTTTGGCATGGCGGCCCGACACGGTGTGGTCGTCGATGGGAAGATCATTGTCGGATTTCCGTCCGATGGCAAACGTATCGCCCGCGAGTTCGATCGTGCGCGAACCTTGTCCTTGGAGTTTTACGAGGAGTTTGGAAGGGACGGTCATTGTGTTGGCCATGAGACACTCTCCTGTAGAGGGTTATGATGCTTTCAAAAATAAACGTTGCCTGATGCGGTGCCATATCCGATTCGTTGTCCCCCGTTGAATGGAAACGAGGAGAACCGTGATGTTGTCGTTCCCGCCGGCCTGATTGGCCAGAGAGATCAGCCGGTCTGTTTTGGCGCTGAGGTCCGTATCGAGATCGAGTGTGTTGAGAATCTCCCCGGATCGGACTCCGCGCGTGAGGCCGTCCGAGCACAACAGCAGCTGGTCGCCGTCAAGAACCGGGATTTCAGACAGATCGATTTCAACGCTGCTTTCGACACCGAGCGCCCTGGTGACAATGTTTCGTCGCGGGGATTGTTCGGCTTCTTCTTCTGTGAGGAATCCCTGGGCAACTTGCTCAGCAACCCAGGAGTGATCGGTTGTCAGTCCTTGAATGATGCCGTTACGGATCAGATATAGCCGGCTGTCACCCACGTGGGCGATGGACAGGTGCTGGTCTGCAAGGCGAGCTGCAACTACAGTGGTGCCCATCCCGGCGTATTTAGGGTTGGTCCAGGAAGCCCGGTGGATTGTTTCGTTCGCAGCATGGATGGCGTTGGCGAGTTGATTCGTGGCCGGCGAAAGGTTGGGGTCGGTCGGGGCGAGCGATTCTACGGCGGGGCCTTGTGCGGCCGCTTTCACGTGAGCAAGGATGGCATCAATGGCCATGCGGCTGGCGATCTCGCCGGCGTTTCCTCCTCCCATGCCGTCGCAGACCACATAGAGCCCGAGTGCCTCGTCGGCGACGAAGCAGTCTTCGTTGTGAGGCCGTTTGAGTCCGATGTCGGATTTGGCACAGTGGAGAACTTCGATCGCCACCGGGTTTTCTCCTTACGCCGCGAGGCTCTGAAGGCAGGCACGGAGATCTTGGGCGAATTCGCCGGCGCGGCGGTAGCGCTGCGGCAGCTCCTTCTGGAGCGCGCGGTTGAGCACTTCTTGAAACATCGGTGAGAGATCCTGGCGGAAGGCCCGTAATTCAGGAGGCGGCTGATGCGCAATGGCAAAGAGCAGAGCGGAGAGATTGTCTGCGGTAAACGGCGGTTGTCCGGCCAGGAGTTCGAAGAGAACGACGCCGAGTGAGAACACGTCGGAACGTCCGTCGACTTTCTTCCCCGCGATCTGTTCCGGCGACATGTAGGTCGGAGTTCCCAGCACCATGTCGGTCTGAGTTTTGCTGCTCGACGCCAATTTGGCAATGCCGAAATCCATCACCTTCACCAGCTTATCTTTCGTGATCATGATATTGGCGGGCTTGATGTCGCGATGCACCACGCCCTGTTGATGGGCGTAGTCCAGGCCGTCCGCCACGGCGGCCAGGGTTCGTACAACTTCTTCGGCGGGCATGAGGTTCGGCTTGCGGGACCATTCTTTCAGTGACGTGCCTTCGACGAGTTCCATCGCGATGTAGCCCAGCTCATCCTGCTCGCCTGCATCGTAGATGGTTACGATGTTGGGGTGGGAGAGTCGGCCTGCCGATTCCGCTTCACGGAAGAAGCGGGCTTTGATCTCTTGCAGCTTTTCCTCGCCGTCGATCTGATCGAGCCGCATGGTCTTGATCGCCACGAACCGTTGAATGGTCGGGTCTTTCCCCAAGTAGACGAGGCCCATCGCGCCGCGCCCAAGTTCCTTGAGAACTTTGTACCGCCCCAGTGCGGCAGGAGGTATGCCATTCGTGATGACAGGCGGAGTTTTTTTCTTCGGCCGATCGGCGGATTCATCGCTGCAGTCCGATGGCTCGGGTTCTTCCTCCACTGCCGGATGGGCCTGTCTCCGTGTGGCAGTGTGGGGCGCAACGGAACGTCGCAGCATGTCGAGATGACGGAGCCAGACCACGGTGAGCCATAGTCCTGATCCGATAAGCGCAAGGGCATAGCCTCTGGCAAACATAGAGGGACTAAGCTGTACAAGGGGAAGCCCCGCCGTGCGGAGCGCTTTTCCCCCGAAGATCACGATAAGCAATGTGGCGAACGGAAACACAATCGCCCGGATGAACCCCGATCCGCGGCCGTCATCAAAGAGTTCCTCGTAGACCGTCACGGCGAGAGAGAAGATGAGCGCCAATGCGATGAAATCCGCCGTCAGGCGCACGGCATTCGGACCGGAGATCGGTGTGAGGGGGATGCTGACGTACTCGACCCATCCCATGCCGCTCAGGAGCGGGCCGGCAAGAAGTGCGGCCAGAATGCCGGCAACATGTGGAAGAATCCAAGGCAATCGTTTTGACATATCGTATCGCTGAGTGACGGTGAATGGTCCTCAGTGTAACGGATGTCTCTTTGGAGTCAATGAATTGGGAGAAAACTGCAAGATATGGAAGGAGTTAGAGCCGTGCGGCAGCTTCCTTAAGCGGAGCAAGCAGTCGAGGATTCACTCTCAGGTCGCCACGTCCGCTTCCGACCTCGATGTCGGGTTTGGTCACGCCGTGGAAGTCGCTGCCGCCGGTGATCAGTAAGTTCAGGCGTTGGGCCAGATCGAGGTAGCTCGTTGTCTGGGACTTGCTGTGCGTGCTGTAGTGGACCTCCACGCCGCCCAGCCCGGCTTCTTTGAGGGCTGTTACGCAGGCACGCAATCCCTCGCCGGACTCTTTGACCCACGTGGGATGCGCCAGCACGGCTACGCCGTTGGCTTCCTTGATCCATCTGATGGCTTCAGCCGGTGTCGGCAACTCGCGCGGTACGTAGGCTGGTTTGCCTTCCGCAAGATAACGATCGAAGGCTTCTTTTGCGGAGGTGACATACTTTTTCTGCATCAGCAATTGGGCGATGTGAGGACGCCCGACGGATTCCGTTCCGGCCAGTGCGCGGACCTCTTCATATGTGACGTCAAGGCCGGCTTCGCGCAGCCGTTCGATGATGAGCGGATTGCGACGATGACGGCTCTCACGCAGAGTGGCAAGGCGTTGATTGAACGCCGCGTCTTGCCAGCTGACGTAATAGCCCAAGATATGCAGTTCGCTCCTGCCGTCGAACGAACTGATTTCCACACCCGGGATCACCTCGATGCCAAGCGCCTCGCCGGTCGCCATCGCTTCCGGGATTCCGGTCGTGATGTCGTGATCGGTAATCGCCAGTGCGCTGACGTTCGCCTGTTGTGCGAGAGCCAGCACGTCGGATGGACGCAGACTTCCGTCAGAATGGGTCGTATGGAGATGGAGATCAATACGGCTCATGCAGGCTTCCGGCCGGGCCAGGCTTTTGCGCGATCAGCTGGGCGGTGAAGACCGAACCCATGCCCGGTCCGCCCTCATGTTCCCCTTCATCGTAGGAGAGGACACGGAGCGAAGAGGTCAGACGCAGCAACTCGTTATGCGCGAGGCAGAATTCCCATCGCCGCGGGTGCCGATGGCGAAAATAGTTGTCGATCGTAAAAGTTTCGTAGAGCAGCACGCCGTGGGGCTTCAACGCGTCGATCAACCAAGGAAACAGGGGACGATGCAGATAGAAACAGACGACGATGGCATCATACTGGTTGGCTGGAAACTCCGGCCGTTCCTCCGTGGTCCGTTCGAGGTCGACTTGCCTTGCGGTCACGTTTGGGAGATGCCGTTGCTTCGCCGTGGCGGCCAGCTTCGCCAGGCTGTCGGCATCCCGATCAATGGCTTCGACGTCGAATCCATGACTGGCGAGATAGAGCGTATGGCGTCCGCTGCCGCAAGCCACATCGAGTGCTCGGCCTTTCGGTAGACGATGGAGTTGTTGCGTGAGGAAACGAGACGGAGAGGGGTCGGATTGTTGCGCGTGATGCGCCATGCGGGCGCGCTCGATTTTGATTCCTACCGATCCGGTCATCTGGGTGAGTGGAGGAGCGAGTTTCCGAAGCCAGAGCTTCGCACGTTCCACGGGAAAGTCAGTGAACAGCATCGTGAGCAATTTCTCGGCGAACGCTTCGAGGAGCGCGCAATCCTGAGTCGCGCCCAGTTCCACGATCCGTTCTGCGACATGGGCATAGTCGACCGTATCTGAGAGGCGGTCGGATGAGGCTGCCAGCGCCGTATCGCAGTCCAGTTCGAGATCGATAGCCAGCGGCTGCGGACGACGGCGCTCCTCGGACGTGACGCCGCACCGCCCTTGAAACTCCAGCCGTTCGATCACGATCTTGTTTGTCATGGTGGTCATTGTCGGGGATGGAAAGAGGGGCTGTCAACCGGCTGTTGGAGGGGGTGCGAGGGAGCGCCAGCTTGTTAGAATGTGGTTGCGGCTCCTGCTGCGGTACAGCGCCAGGTGCTCATTGCACCCCATACCCGGTGAGGCCTTTCTATTGCGTATGGCCGAGCGCTTCTCGCGACAGGTTTTCCAATATCGGTAAGTAACCGGGGCGGATTGATGCCGTGGAAAGTTGGGGTATTACAATGGGACAGAGCGACCTTTCCGCGGTATTGACTCGCTATTTCTCCGCCACCTATAATGACCGATCGCCGCAAGCATAACCGGCTGATTCAGCGAGGAAAATGGCTGAGTTCACACACTTCAATGAGTCGGGGCGGGCTCGGATGGTCGATGTGAGCACCAAGGCTCAAACCGAGCGGGCGGCAACAGCTCAAGCCAGGGTCTATCTTCAGCCGGAAACTCTCGAAAAGATTCAGCGGGGCAAGATTGCCAAGGGCGACGTCCTGGCTGTGGCTCAGGTGGCCGGAGTGATGGGGGCTAAGAAGACCCCTGACCTCATCCCCATGTGCCATCCTATCTTTCTTTCCTCCGTCGATATCTCCTTCAAAGAAGATCCTCTGCCTGACCGTGAAGGCCGCTGCTCGATTCTCGTCACGGCGACGGCCAAGACGACCGGCCAGACCGGCGTCGAGATGGAGGCCATGACGGCAGCCTCGGTGGCGGTGCTGACGATCTATGACATGTGCAAGGCAATCGATCGCGGAATGAGCTTCAGCGACATCTGTTTGTTGTCGAAATCAGGCGGGAAATCAGGGACGTATACCAGGGAAGGTTGAGGCTCTGATCAAGGTGAAGGAAAGATGATTACCGTTCGATTATTCGGTATGACAAAGTCGTTGGCGGGGAATCAGCCCT
The DNA here is from genome assembly GCA_964582865.1 of uncultured Nitrospira sp. GTDB lineage: Bacteria > Nitrospirota > Nitrospiria > Nitrospirales > Nitrospiraceae > Nitrospira_C. Next base: position 50,524 of record CAZOUA010000008.1, read on the forward strand.
CTCTTTCGCTGGCGCTTGCGAACGGCCAGCGTGTGAAACATTTGGTCGAAGTCGTCAATGAACGTTACCCCATGATCGGTGAGTTGATTCACAAGAAGAAAATCCTCGTGTCGGTCAATCAGGAGATTGCGCACGAAGATACTGAAGTGCGCGAAGGTGACGAGATCGCCCTCTTACCTCCATTTGCAGGTGGCTAGGCTATGGAACAGACGATTGACGAAGTTCAACTCGTTCGGGTGCAGCGGGAAGATTTTTCAGTGGATGCGGAGATCAACCGTGTTCGCGGCCGGTCCAAGCGCATCGGCGGCATTTCGATTTTCCTCGGCACGGCGCGCGATCGGTCGAAGGGGCGCGATGTGGACGGCATCACCTTTGAACATTACGAGGGGATGGCCCAGAAGAAGCTGCGCGAGATCCGCGAGCGGGCGCTCAAAGATTTCGACATTCTGGAACTGCTGATCGTCCACCGCTACGGCGAGATTACGATCGGCGAAAACATCGTTTTGATCATTGCGGGCGCCGAACATCGCGCCGAAGCCTTCAGAGCCTGCAAATGGGCAATCGACGAATTGAAGCAAATCACGCCGATTTGGAAGCTGGAACATACGCCTAGCGGCGAGGTATGGGTCGAAGAACACCCGTAATGTTCGCGAAACGTGAAGAGTCATAAGAGCTTCTAAGTTTTCTATGAGTCCATCGTCCTCAAATGGATCGATTCCTTCGGTGGCCGACACCTATGGCCGGCCGCTGCGGAGCTTGCGGCTGTCGGTTACGGATCGGTGCAATCTGCGCTGCGCGTACTGTATGCCGGAGGAAGACTACGTCTGGCTGCCGCGCGAAGATGTGCTGACGTTCGAGGAAATGGCGGAGCTGACGGGATATTTTACCGATCTGGGTGTCGACAAAGTGCGGTTGACCGGCGGCGAACCTCTGCTCCGACGCGATGTTCCTCGACTCATTCGTCTCTTGCTTCAGAATCGGCGGATTACGGAGATTGCGCTCACGACGAACGGCATTTTGCTGAGTGATCAGATCGAGGCGTTATATGAAGCAGGGTTGCATCGTGTGACGGTGAGTCTTGATACCCTGCGGCCCGAGCGGTTTCGCCAATTGACGCGTCGCGACGAGTATGCGCGGGTGATTGAAGGGATCGAATCCGTCGGTCGCATCGGCTATACGGGGCTCAAACTCGATACGGTGGCGATTCGTGGGTTCAACGACGATGAGTTGGTGGCATTGATTGAGTTCGGCAGGCATTATCAGGCCGAGGTGCGCTTTATTGAGTATATGGATGTCGGCGGTGCGAACAAATGGGTTCCTGAAAAGGTGCTGTCGCGCGAGGCCATCTTAACAACGCTCGGCACGTACTACGGCAAGATTGAACCGGTCGCGGAGCGTGGTTCGGCCCCGGCGCAGCGGTTTCTCTTACCGGACGGCACGACCTTCGGCATCATCGCTTCGACGACCGCACCGTTCTGCTCGACCTGCGACCGGAGCCGATTGACCGCAGACGGGATGTGGTATCGCTGTCTCTATGCGACGACAGGGACAGATTTGCGGAAACCCCTGCGGCGCGGCATCTCGCCGGACGACCTGCGCGCCTTCATCCGCGCCGGATGGGAGTCCAGGCGGGATCGTGGCGCGGAAGAGCGCAAGGCACTCGAACGAGTCGGGCTTCGTGAGGGCGGACTCATCGGCATCGAAAAACTTCGTGAAGATCCGCATTTAGAAATGCACGCCCGCGGCGGCTGACCCAGCGGCCGATCCTCTCGTCCGGCGAAGTGGGCCCGCAAAGTCCTCAAGGTTTCTGGAACCGATCTTAGCGTCAGCGCTTCATGACCGACCCATCGTTTCTCACATTGCTCAGTTTGGGGTTCATGCTGGGGCTTCGTCACGCGTTGGATAGTGATCATGTCGCGGCGGTGTCGACGGTGCTGGCGGAGCGGCCTTCGTTCAAAGCATCCGGCCTGATCGGATTCAGCTGGGGGATCGGCCACACGTTGATCCTGATGCTCGTTGGCTTGATGGTCTTGTGGCTGCGCATTCCAATTCCAGAACCACTGGGACAGGCGGCTGAGGGAGCGGTGGGAGTGATGCTGGTCGTACTCGGCGGTCTGCTGGCGATGAAGCTGTGGAAGGAACGGTGGCACCTTCACCAGCACGATCATAACGGAAACCGGCATGTGCATCTGCACAGCCATGCGGTCGTCGTGGATCATGGGCATCCACACTGGTGGCGTGAATCGGTCCGTCCCCTCTGTATCGGCATGGCGCATGGGCTAGCCGGGTCCGCTGCGCTGCTGCTGTTGGTCCTATCGTCCGCGCGAACGGTGACGGAAGGGATGATCTATATCGCCGTGTTCGGTTGTGGATCGATTCTTGGCATGGTGCTGATCGGGCTGGTACTCAGCCTGCCGGTCGTGTGGTCGTTGCAGTTTGGCCGGCCTGCGCTCATTGCCGTGCAAGGACTGGCCAGTCTGGGAAGTGTGGTCCTCGGCTTGTCGATTGTCTATCGTCTCCTCATAGGCGAGCTGGTCTCTTAAGCGCGGCGTTCCGTAGCGGAATTCTACGTGCGTCGTATGAAGAGCTGTGCTATTCTGCGCACTTGCATCCACTGGTTGCCGTGAATGTTTTCGGTGCGACGAGAGTTCGGCGATCCGTGAAAGGAGCATCCGATGGCCTGGTTCAAGAAACAGAAAGGCTCGGAGCCTGAAGCCCCCAAACGATTGAAGGTTGCGGAGGGGATGTGGCTCAAGTGCAATCATTGCCGGGAAATCGTCTACCGCAAGGAAGTCGAGCGGAACAATAAAGTTTGCCCGAAATGCGATTACCATTTTCCGATTTCAGTCATGGAGCGCATTACGCTGCTCGTGGATTTCGGCACGTTCAAGGAGTGGGACGCCGAGCTTGGGCCCCAGGATCCTCTGGGGTTTCACGATACCAAATCCTACAAGGATCGGGTCAAGGCCCAGCAAGAGAAGACGGGGCGTAAGGACGCCATCATGATCGGCGAGGGTCAGATGAATGGCCGCCGCGTGGCCCTCTGCGTCTTCGACTTTGGATTCATGGGCGGCAGTATGGGATCGGTAGTCGGGGAAAAGATCTGCCGCGCCATCGATCGCGCGCTCGAGTTTCGATTACCCGTGGTCCTTGTGACGGCTTCCGGAGGGGCCCGAATGCAGGAGGGAATCTTGTCCCTCATGCAGATGGCCAAGACCGCTGCCGCGGTGGCAAAGCTCGGGGAGGCCAAGCTTCCGTTCATCTGCCTGTTGGCGGATCCGACGTTCGGAGGGGTGACAGCCAGTGTCGCGATGTTAGGGGATGTCATTATCGCTGAGCCGAAGGCGTTGATCGGATTTGCCGGTCCTCGCGTGATCGAACAAACGATCAAGCAGCAATTGCCGGATCAGTTCCAGCGTGCGGAGTTTCTTCTGGAGCACGGCATGATCGACATGATCGTCGAGCGCAAGCAGTTGAAGGAGACTCTCAGTACCCTCGTCGCCCATTTTTAGTGATCCTCGCGGTTCGCTTCGGCACCCATCATGACGTACGCTGCTTCCGTCGCCTACCTCTACAGCCTCCAGAAGCATGGCATCAAATTGGGCCTGGAAACGATGATGGTCTTGCTGAGCCGGCTTGGCGCGCCGCAGGCCCGCTATCGCACGTTGCATATCGCGGGGACGAATGGGAAGGGTTCGACCGCTGCCCTGACGGCCGCGATGTTACGGGCGGCAGGTTATCGCGTGGGGCTCTACACCTCACCCCATCTCGTCGAGTTTCGAGAGCGCATTCTGGTCAACGGGGAGATGATTTCAGAATCAGCGGTTGCGCGATTGACCGAGCAGGTGAAAGGCGTCAGTCAGCCGGATCTGTCGCCGACGTTTTTTGAGAGTACGACGGCGATGGCGTTCCAGCATTTTGCCGACGTCCAGGTTGATATCGCCGTGTTGGAAGTGGGGCTGGGCGGGCGGTTCGACGCGACAAACGTCGTGAAGCCGCTGGCCTGCGCGATTACGACGATTGCACTGGATCATCAAGAGTACTTGGGGGCGACATTGCCGTCGGTCGCTTTCGAGAAGGCGGGGATTATCAAGCCGCGCGTGCCGGTGGTTGTCGGGCGAGTTCCGGATGAGGCGTATCAGACGATTGAGCAGATCGCGCAAGATCGAGGCGCTCCACTCTCGCGATTGGGGCGTGATTTCGAGGCTGTCGGGGAGAGTCCTGAGGAGTTCTCGTTTTCCGGCCGTGCCTTCCGATACGACGGTCTTCACTGCCCCTTGCAGGGCAGTCATCAGCTCGACAATGCCGCTTGTGCGTTGGCGTTACTCGACGCAGCCGGTTCTGAGGGAGTTGCAATTCCAGAGCATGCGGTGCGCGAAGGATTGCGCAGCGTCCGCTGGGAAGGACGTTGCGAGATTGTGGACCGGCGGCCGATGGTGGTGCTCGATGGAGCCCATAATCCGGCCGCGGCAAATGCGCTGGCCGAATACCTGCATGCATTCCGGCGGACTCATCCTGGAAGCCGGGTCATTCTCGTGCTCGGCATGATGCGCGATAAGGATCACGCGGGATTTGTCGCGCCGCTCCAGCGTCTGGTCGACGAAGTGGTGCTGACGCAGGCTGACCTTCCGCGTTCGGCCACTGTCACGGAATTACAGGCTGCGATTGGAGACAAATGGCCTCATCTGCATACCAGAGCCGTCCTGACCGATGCCTTAGGCCAAGCCAGGCGATTGGCTGGAGCAGAGGATCTGATCTGCGTGACCGGTTCTCTGATGCTCGTCGGTGACATGAAGGCACTGTTTCGTGGCTGTGGACTGTCGCCGCTTCGGGGTTGATATGGCGGGAGTCCTCACGCGCATTTGGGGCTGCCTGACCTGCGTGATTGTGATCGGCGCGATGATTCCAGCTTGGGCGACCGCCGCCGGTTCGTCGAAGTCAGCTTCTTCACCGGGGTCTGGGGCGCTTCCTCTGGATGTGAAGGCCGACCGCATCGATTATCTTCAAGATCAAGAGATTTACGAGGCGGATGGTTCGGTTGTTGTCGATCAAGGCGCGCTGCATCTGACCGCAGATCATTTGACCATCCAAGCGCTGCCCGGCGTCATGATCGCCACCGGCCACGTGAGGCTGACAGATCCCAAGGCGGATCTCGCGACAGAACGCCTGGAGCTCAACGTGAATACCGAAGCGGGGGTCGTCACGCATGGACAGGTCTATATCAAGGCGTCGAATACCACGGTAGACGGCCGGCTCATCCAGCGATTCTCTGAAGATCACTATCGGGTCAAAGAAGGGCGGTTTACCAATTGCGATGCGACGGATGGAGAAACTCCTGCCTGGCGGTTTCAATTCAAGGATTTGGACCTCAAGGCCGGCGACAGCGTTGCCTTTACCGGTAGCTGGCTCAACGTTGCAGATGTTCCGGTGGTTCCTATTCCCACCATGACCTATCCGCTCTCGCCCAGGCATAGCGGATTGCTCATTCCCACTGTCGGGTACGACAACCGTTTTGGAGCACATTTACAGCAAGGCTACTACTGGGCGATTAACCCCAGCCACGACCTCACGGTTTCTCCCTCCTACTATTCGAAACTCGGATATGGCAGCGATTTTGAGTATCGGTACGTGTTGGACCAGAAATCGCGCGGGCAGTGGTTCGTCAGTGCGTTGCAGCAGACGGAGTTGCCCGATGTGGCCGGTGTGAGCCCGACGGGACAAGATGCCAAGCAGTCGCGTGCCTTCATCAGCGGAACCCACACGCAGCAATTCACGCCGGACTTGTTACTGAGAGTGCAAGCGTTTCTGGTCACGGATCCGAGCTATCTCCAGCAACTAAGCAACTCGGGAGCCCAGCGGGCCCTTCCCAGCGGGGAGTCGAATCTCTTGGCGAATCAACGTTTGGCATACGGGAACACGTACTTGCTTGCTCAATATCTGCAGCCGTTGGAATCGGGAGGAGTGGATACGTTTCAGCGTCTGCCGGAAATCGGCTACAGTTTGCCGAATCTGTCGTTGTTCGATTCCCCGCTCTTGTTCGGGGCGGATGCCAACGCCGTGAATTTCTACCGTGAACAGGGATTCACTCAAAATCGCATGGATGTGGTTCCCAGCCTCTCGACCGACGTTATCGACTTCGGCCATATCGTCGGAGTTACCCCTCAGGCAAAGTTCCGTGAGGTCTATTATACGCGCGGCGTGCAGGACACGAGCAGCCAACATCGCGAAACGTTCTGGGCCGGCCTCGATGCGACGTCGAAGCTGAGCCGCCGGTTCGGAGCGGGCGACGGCAGTGCCATGCTTCACACCATCGAGCCCAGCGTCATGTACGAATACGTACCGCCGACCGCTCAGGAGCAAATTACGCAGATCGATCAGGTCGACGATCTGCCCAAGAAGAATTTGATGACCTACATGTTGAGGAACCGGCTATTAGAACAAGATGGCAACCGCAGCTTCAATTGGCTCGATCTCACCGTGGCGCAAAGCTATCATGTCGGCGGTGTGCAGACGCAGGCGCGTAACTTCGCGCCGGGGGTGACGCCCCCGTTCGGAACCGTGACGCAGCCGTTACAGCCGGCCACGGTGGCGGTGGATGGAAAAAAGTTTTCCGATCTGTGGATGCGTGCGGTGATCGGGAACAACAGTCCGCAGATCACGCAGGCCCAGTCGATGAGCGCGGGGTTCGGTCGCGGCGCGGGAGCGACTCCGAGCATGAAGCCGGTCATCAACCAATATCTGACGATCGATGCCATGTATGATCCGTATCGTTCAACCGTGAGCCAGTTCAACACCGACTTCCGGGTTCAAGAGTCGAACAATTGGTATTTGGATGTCGGGCAACGGTACTCGATTTCAGGCAATCGGGTGCGCCGGGGCGATGTCTGGAATCCCATATCGTTCAACGAGGTGTATGCGCCGACCTCCGAGATTCTCTTTACCACTGTCGGGGGGGCCTTTCGGACGCCATGGGGATGGACGATCGGCGCGAAGGGTTATTACGACGTGAAAAACGGGAAGAGCCCGGAATACGATGTCGTCGCGCTGTACCAGAATCCCTGCAAATGCTGGTCGCTCGGTCTCTACTATCTCCAATTTCCCGACCGAGCTCAGTACAACTTCATGCTCAGTCTGACAGGAATCGGTTGGACGGAGAATTACGGAACAGCCGTTCTAAGGAATATTCTGAGCCCCTTGCTCTGGGGAGAGCGGGGATTGCCATGGGCCGGCTCCGGCGGTCCATATGGAATACCCCAATCGACTCAGCCGCAAGCGGGTCCAGGCGGAGTTTCGAGATGAGCCGCATGTCACAATTCTCGATTTGCACGGCGATGGGTGTCTGCCTTATGGCCACTGGCTGCGGGTCGCTGTCTCCGTCGGCGCCGCAGATCCAATCGACGCATCTACAGCGTGCGAAAGTATTTCTCGCGGCCGGGGATTACCGCCGAGCCGTAGACGCATGCAGACAAGAAGTGCAGGATCGCCCGTCGGCCGAAAACTATCTCTACCTGACCTATGTCTACCAGGCGCTGGATGCCTATGTAGAATCAGTAGCCAAGGCGGATCAGTGGGTAGCCATGGAACATCTGTATCTCAACTTAACCTCCGGAGCGCCGGAGGATCTGGTCGATCCTCCGAACGTGTTGGCGCGCATTGCAAAAGAAATGATTCAGTCGTCGGCGCGCCAGCAGGCCGATGTTACCGCTGAACTGGCGACCAGGCTCGATGCGTCTGTTGTGGCTCGCGTCTGGCCGCAGCAAACGGCTTGGCGGAAGATGAAGCCGGATGGGTGGTGGTTTGCAATTCCGCCTGAATGGGTTTGGTGAATACGGCATGGCGCTGCGGGATTTGACTCCTCAAAGAGGGCTGGTATACGATGACCGCACGTGTGTTGTCGGTGATTTGTTCAATGCGAAGGAGGATTCGACGTGGCAGGCAATGCATTGAAAGTTGAAGATGGAACCTGGGATGCCGAAGTCATGAAAGCCCAGGAATTGGTGATGGTGGATTTTTGGGCGGTGTGGTGCGGTCCTTGCCAGATGGTGGCCCCGATTGTCGATGAATTAGCCAATGAATATGCCGGAAAGGTGAAAGTTCGGAAACTCAATACCGATGAGAATCCGGAAGTGGCCGGTCGTTATCAGGTCATGAGCATTCCGACTATCCTCTTCTTCAAGAACGGTCAGGTGGTCGAGAAGCTCGTGGGGGCCAGACCGAAGCGACAGTTCAAGGAAATGATCGATCAGCTGTTGGCTCAGCACGCCGGGTCCGCCTAGCATCTGGGGTCCTGGTTCGTGGTAGAGCTTCGAATGCCTCCAACATTCCTGGGAAGATGTAACTGCTTGCAATGCTCACCGAGCTGCGCATTGTCAATTTCGCGCTGATTGAGCAGCTTCACATTCAGTTTCAGCCCGGTTTCACGGTATTGACCGGCGAAACGGGCGCCGGGAAGTCCCTCCTGATCGATGCGATCGGATTGCTCGTCGGCGCGAGGGCCTCGACGGAACAAATTCGATCCGGCGAGGACGAAGCCCAACTCGAAGCCTCCTTTCAACTTCCGGCCTCGCATCCATTACTGCAACAGCTTCGTTCCCAGGACATCCTGGGGCCCCAAGATCAAGAACTGATTCTCCGACGGATTCTGTCTCGATCCGGCCGGCATCGTGTCTACATCAACGGCACCCTCTGTCCTCTTCGAATTCTCGAAGAGTTGGGAGGCACTCTTGTTGACATTCATGGGCAGCACGAGCAGCAATCACTGCTGGCGTCGGCTAAGCAGCTGGATGCTATCGACGGTTTCGGAGCCCTGCTGCCGTTGCGCACACGGTATGAAGCAGCCTACCGGGAGTGGAATGATCTTATGGCGCAAATTGAAACCATGCGTCAGGCGGGGAGCAACCGCGATCGGTTGGAGGAAATGCTGCGATTTCAGGTTCAAGAAATCGAGCAGGCCGGGTTGCGCGTCGAAGAAGAAGAGTCGCTCCACGCGGAACGGCAACGGCTGGTCCATGCTCACAGGCTTCGGGAATTGGCCGAGGAAGCCTATGCGGAAATGCAGGCTGATGAGCAGGGGGTGCTGATGAGGCTCGGTCGGGTGAGCCGCCAGCTCGGAGAGTTGAGTCAAACGGATCCATTGATGCGAAGTTGCGAGCAGCAGGCTCGAGAGGCGGTCATTCAGTTAAAAGATCTTTCCTCCCGCCTGCGCGAGTATGCCGATCGATTGGAGGCAGATTCCGATAGACAGGAGGAGCTGGAAGACCGCCTTGATCTCATTCAACGGCTCAAGAAAAAGTATGGCGGGTCGATCGACGCGGTCTTGGCGACCGGTGCCCGTGCACGGGAAGAACTGCGGACGATAGAGATTCATGACAGCCGGGTGGGAGAGTTGATGGTCAAACGTGACGCCGCGTTTGGTTTGCTGTCGGATCTGGCAAAGCAGCTGACGAAGAAACGGCGCGAGGCGGCCAAACGATTGACCGGCTTAGTCGCTGCCGAACTGGCGGCGGTGAAGATGGAGCAGACGGCGTTTGAGATTGAGGTTTCCTCAGAGGGCGGTCCAGACGCGTTCGGGCCAGCAGGACGTGACCGTGTCGAGTTCCTGCTCTCCAGCAACGTCGGAGAGCCGCCTCGGCCGCTGGGCAGAATTGCATCGGGCGGCGAATTGTCACGGATCATGCTGGCCTTGAAAACCGTATTGGCGGAGACGGATCGTGTGCCGGTTCTTGTGTTCGATGAAATCGATACCGGTGTCGGGGGAGCCGTGGCGGCAGCAATGGGTATTCGACTGAGAAAGCTGGGGGGGTATCACCAAGTGTTTTGCATTACCCATCTGCCTCAGGTCGCCTCGCAAGCCGAACATCACCTGCTTGTGGAAAAAGGCCAGGACGGCAAGCGGACGACGACGTCGGTCAGAGTTCTCAGCGGCATGGGCCGCGAGGAAGAAATTGCCCGGATGCTAGGAGGGGCTACGATTACGAGAAAGATTCGGGAAACTGCGGCGGAACTCATCGCCGGCGCCAAAGGAAAGCGATAAGAGAAACGTTACGCGTCAGTGCGGCTGGAAGGACTGGTGGCGATCGCCATGGCAGGCAGCGAAGCCTTGCATTCCTGAACGACTTGCGTAAAAAGGTCCGTCAGTGCCGGATCGAAATAGGTGCCGGCATGGGCTGCCATGAACCGGCTCGCTTCGTCGATTGAGAGGGCGGTGCGCTCCGGGAGTTCGGCGGTCAGATGATCAAAGGTCTGGGCTAAGCAGACGATTCTCGCCAGGACAGGAATGCCTTCTCCCTTCAACCCGTGCGGATAGCCTGAACCGTCCCACCGCTCATGGTGGTAGGCAATAATCTGTCCGACCTCTGCGGGCAATCCGAGCGGAGCGACGAGCTTTGCTCCCAACTCCGGATGCTGCTTGAGTGCGTCCGTGCCACCGGTCGCCACGATTTCGTCATCAGCGAACACATAGGGAGACTTTCCGATCTTTCCGATATCGTGCAGAAACGCACCGAGCGCCAGAGACTTTTGCTCATTTACGGTGAGATTCGTTCGGTTGGCCAGCAGAGTGGCGTAAAAGCTGACACGGCTGCAGTGGTTCAACAACTGGCGGTCCTTGGCTTCGAGGAGGTCGGACAGCATGGGGAGCAGATCCATCGGGTCTCCCGTCGACAAGGAAAGATCTTCTCCCCCCTTGCCGATCGCGTGATAACCCGCTCGCATCTCGTTCCAAGCTTGTGCACACTCTGCGTCGGAGCCCCAGAAGCCTGCTGATGTCTGGATAAAGTTTCGCAGATAGTCGAGCCGCTGCTTCTTTTCGAGGGTTTGATTGACGAGCGAGATCAGTTCCGTGACATTGAAGGGTTTGAGGAGATACCCAGCCGCTCCGTGCCTGATGCCCTCCATTGCCGATTTCAAACTTCCATATCCCGTGATGATGATCACTTCGATATCGGCGTGATCGTGCTTGATTTCCTGCAACAGGTCGAGGCCTTGCCGATCCGGGAGTTTCTGGTCGAGCGTGATGAGATCGATGTGTTGACTGTTCAGCACGTCGATGGCCGCGCGGGCGGACTCCGCGGACTGAATGTTGAAAAACGGACGAAGGATGACTTTCAACGCATCGCGAGGCCCGGCCTCGTCGTCGATCACGAGGACAGTGGGTTTCTCTTGCTTCGTGGCAGCGGTCATAAAAGGTGCAACCATACTGTTTGTGTACGCCTAAGTAGCTGTACTGTCAAGCAAATCTTGTTCCGTTTCAGATATTTATGGGTGATTGTTCAAGCTGATGTGGTGGCGTTTGAGATGAGCCCAATATGTAGTTGCCACAAGCGAAGATCTACGTAGAATTCGTGCAGAGGAAATGCCCAAATGACGTAAAAATCACTCAGTCGCGAGAAAAGGTTGTGCTATTCCTGCACTAGCGGTTCTGGTTCAGGGGCTGCTTCATTGTCCGGACGGCCGATTCCCAGGGTGTCCATCCGGTATTTCAGCATGCGGCGGCTGATGCCGAGTTGATTGGCGGCGTGGGTCTGCACGTAGTTGTTCTTTTTCAGTGCGTCAAGGATGATTTCCCGTTCGAACTCCATGACGGCTTTTTCAAGGGAAAGGCGCCCTGCCAAGGTGTCGTCGCGGAGCGAAGAAGACCGGGTATCGTTGCGCAGAACGGTTGGAAGATGTTCCGGCGTGACGGTATCCGACCCCTTCGACCAAATGAACGCCTGCTCGATGATATTTTCCATCTCACGGACATTGCCCGGCCAGGGATATCGGGAGAGCAATTCCACGGCATCCTTGGAAAACTCCTGGCTCGGCCGGCTTTCTTCCTCGATTCGTTTGGAGAGAAAATGCTTTGCGAGCAGCGGGATGTCCTCTCCACGCTCGCGGAGCGGAGGGAGAAACAGGGCGATGACGTTGATTCGATAGTACAGATCTTCGCGGAATTGTCCTTTTCGAACGAGTTCTTCGAGATTCTTATTGGTCGCCGCCACAATGCGGACGTCCACCTTGATCGGCTGTACGCCTCCGATTCTCGTAAACTCCCGTTCTTGCAAGACGCGCAAGAGTTTGGCCTGTGTCATGGGGCTGAGGTCCCCGATTTCATCGAGGAACAATGTGCCGCTGTTGGCCAGCTCGAACTGGCCGACACGCCGCGCCGTGGCATCGGTGAATGAGCCCTTTTCATGTCCGAACAGTTCGCTTTCGATCAACGTTTCGGGAAGCGCCGCACAGTTCAAGGCGATGAAGGGGCGGTCTCGCCGCCCGCTGTTGTAGTGAAGGGCCTTGGCGACGAGTTCCTTGCCGGTGCCGCTTTCTCCGGTGATGAGCACGGTGGTTCGGCTGTCGGCAACTTGCTCGATCTTGCCGTAAATCTCCTGCATCGGGCGGCTCTTGCCGATGAGGTTGTGGAAGGCATAGCGTTGTGTGACCTGGGCTCGAAGTTGTTTAACCTCGCGTTCGAGTTCCTGGGAGTTGAGTGCACGGTCGACGACGATGCGGAGTTCTTCGACGTCAAAGGGTTTGGAGAGATAATCCGCTGCGCCGAGTTTCATGGCATCTACGGCGGTTTTGACGGATTTCGTGCCCGTCAGCATGATGACCGGGGTGGGGCTCTGTTCTGTGCGCAGGGATTGCAGGACCGAGAGTCCGTCGGTGCCGGGGAGGATCACGTCCAGAAGCACGAGGTGGGGCGCTTCCTTATGGAATTGATCCAGCGCCTCCTGCGCATCAGCGGCCTGAATAACCTCGTAGGTCGGTTCGAGGACCGCTTTCAACGAAGCTCGGACCCGAGCTTCGTCATCGACAAGAAGGACCCGCTTTTTGACGTTCGTTTCGGTTCCGTTTTTTAATGTCATGATGGAATGGCCGGGAGATTGATCAGAAACGTGGTGCCGGTGCCGACCGTGCTTCTGACCTGGATCTCGCCGTGATGCTCCTGAATGATTTGATGCACGATGGTCAGGCCGAGCCCCGTCCCTTCGTGTTCTCCGCTCTCGTGCTTGGTCGTAAAAAACGGATCGAAGATGTGTTCGAGATTGACGTCTTGAATTCCGTGTCCGGTATCTTCAGTCTCAATTTGAACCCATTGTTTCCCGCCCGGTTTCAACAATTTTCTCGTCCGGACACGCAATGATCCACCCCGTTCTCCCATCGCATCGACAGCGTTGAGAAAGAGGTTCAAGAAGACCTGTTTCAGCTGTTGACGGTCCAGCATGACACGAGGCAGGTCTGACGCCAACTCTTTTTCAATCTTGATCCCGCGGTTGTCCGCCTTCACTTCAATAAAGTACAGGCAGGAAGAGACGATATCGTTGATGTCTTCTTCCGTCAGCTTGGGTTCCATGTAGCGGGCATAGTCGAGAATCTCCTCGATCAGCCGTTCGATCCGGTACACGTCATCCAGTACGATACGGCTGAACTCCTTGATGAAATCAGGGTCGTCCTTTCGCTCCGGGGCCAGCTGGATGAACGTTTTGATCGAAGTGAGTGGATTTCTGATTTCGTGAGCAAAACCTCCGGCAATGGTTTCGAGAGATTTCAGTCGATCGGTACGCTTCATGAGCAGATGGGATCGATGCAGATCCTCGAGCAGCATGCTGGTATCCAAGGCGTTGGTCGCTGTTTGCGCGAGCGCACTCAGCAGGGGTGACCCCGACGCAGGGATAAGCTCGTGCGACGAACCGGCATCGAGAAGCGAAAAAGCAATGAGGCGTCCTCTGCTGACATGCGGGAGGCTCTGCGTCGCCTGCATGGCCGCCATGGCTTCCCGTTCAGCCTTGTGCCGATCTTCAGGGGAATCTTCTCGTGTCGGTGTGGCTCCTACGGTTATTCGAGATTCGATGGAGAGGTGGTGGGGGATTGGATGCGTTGATGGAATCGTGGCGGGGAATCTGGATTCTGCCGCTTCTTCCACGGTGCCCGCTCGGCGATAACATTCATGCTCGCGATCCAAGAGGTAGAGCGCGCCACATGTTGCCCCGCTGGCCCTGCACAACTCCTGAATGATGCGCTCGCTCAGCACCCCCACATCACTCATCGCCCCCATCTCTTTTGAAAACTTTGTAACCAGATCCAAGAGATCTGTTGAGGAAGAACGTGGTGGAGCGATGCCAGTCGGTTGTACGGTCATAAAGGCAGAACTAGGCAAAGTGAATCAGAATTTTCGGACAATACGGGCTTAGTTTTTTGGCGCGAACAATTTGACTGTTCAAAGTTGTACAGCGACGCAGTATACACTGCGTTATGGATTGGAGCTAGAGGAATTCCTTTTCCCAACAATGGCGACGAATGCCTGGCCGTCAAGTACGGGAAGGACTTGGAACGGAGTCATACCGGCTTGTGTGAGGAGAGCAGACAGTTCAGCTTGATCAAACGTATGGATGAGGCGATGGCGGATTGCCTCACGGAGCCTGCCGAAGTAGTGCAGGAGCGGTTGGGCCTGGGGGCTGAACTCGTCCTGGTTTGCCTGGCGAAGATGGCGCCGGTAGAGTGTGGAAAGGTCGGTATTGGGATGGAAAGTTGTGAGGATAAGACGGCCTTCAGGCTGTAGGACTCGATACCATGCCTGGAGCGCTGTCACTGGAGAAGGGACATAGGATAGGGAAAGATTGCAGACCAGACGACTGAGCGAGCTCGTTTTGAACGGAAGCGTTGTGGTCCAATCGGCTTGAATCCAGCCGACAGTGAGTGGCGGCATAGCCATGAGGCGGCCGACAAATCCCGTTGAAAGTTCCCGTTGTAACGAATGAACGGCCTGGCGTGCCTGTCCGATCGTTTCTCCAGACCGCCCCAAACCAACGATAAGCGGAGACTTTTTCCCAGTCCAACTGGCTTGTCCGGTCCGGTAGGTGTGATTGACCAATGCCGCGCGCGTCAAGTCGCTTTGCCCCATTCCTGCATCGGCAAGTACGGCACCGGGCTCGAGCGGACTCATGAATCCGTACAGATCGTCCAGCAACTTGCGGTATTCATGGAGATTGCCGAGTTGAGGAAGATGCGAGAGGTGGGCCGCGCAGAGTGCTTCCCTGGTTATTTGCGACACATTGTGTCGGAGACCGGTGTATTCCTGTTCAATCCGCCGCTCCTCGGCAAGTTGCCGATGGATCGGGATCTCATGATCGAACGTGCCGGGCTGCAGAGGAAGCACGGACGCGATCTGCTCCAAGATCAGCTTGAATGCCGGAGGATGCCGTTCCTGTGCGGAGAGGGATTGATCGGTCAGCGGGGTCGGAATATTCACCAAACGGGTCTTTCCGCCAAGGGCTGTCAGGAATGCATGGGGCAGGTCAGCCGGCGGAAATGTGGCCGAAAGCGGCGCCGGACTGGTGACGATGCTGAGCGGGGATCGGAGGAGGCGGAGGTCGTCGAGTGTCGATCCGAGATCAGTGCAGTGTCCGGCAATGAGATCTCCGACAAACTGGTCGATGTTGACATTCAGACCCATGAGATTGCCAATGCCGCGACGCAGGCCGAATCGGTAGTCGGCGACGAGATCGTGCCCGTGGGCCATCATGAGGGTCGCCTCGATATCGAGCAAAGGGTTCACCAGGAGAAGCAGGTTGAGAGGCCGGGTTTGTGCGGCCATCTTGAGCGCTGCCCGTGCCGCTAAATCGCTGGCGATAACGAGGATGGGAGTCTGTGGCCAGGTATGGCGGACAAACTCGACGACTTTGGAGAGATCGTGCTGTACGCTTCGCAGCGTCGCATGCTGGAGTTCGCCCTCGCTGCAGCCGACGTGATTCGTATGATCGTATCGGAGTACCCGCAGGTGATGTGCCGCCAGATAATACGAGAGTGCCGCATAGTCCGAGGCGGTTTGACCGAATCCAGGGGCGAGGACAACCGTGGGAGTATCCGCCTCGACGGTCCGTCGGAGATGGTCGTCCACAATCGAGATGGCTTGACCGCGTGCATTGCGGCACTCCCGAGGCACGCTCACGATGGAGGAAGATGTGGACAGGGCCTGGCTGGTCCACTGAGTAATCATGTGCTGTCTGACGACGCGATTGACCTCGCGTTCGGCAAAAGGCGTGAGCTGATGGAAACGAACGCCGACCCGCGCTGCCGGTGAAGCGTCGAAAGAAGGGAGTGCGCCGGGACCTGCCTGACTTGCGATGGACCATGTCACCTGTCCTGGAAGGACCGTATCGGGTGCGCCGGGTTCGTGGGATCCCGGCTGATCGCTTCGATGGGCGGGGGCGAAATGAAGCACGACTGATCCACGAACCTGTTCCGGCCGCCCTTTCACCAGCAAGCTGGCGCCCTGTCGACTCAGGTTGACCATCTGCGCCGCAAGGCGGTTGGCCGGCTCCCGATGGTTTGAGGTTTCAAGCCTGACTGGAAGGGTAACCGGGACACGAAGTGTCTCCCGCCGATCATGATCGGTGAAGTCGACGGGAAGCTGCTTCGCGCCGCTCGCCTGTGCGCCGAGGGCGCCGGCAGCGAGGAGCACTTCAAGGGAAAAATCCAGCGATCGTTCCTGGGCTGCCTCGATCAGAGATGCGAGCACTGCGGTTTCGGTGTGTGGCAGGGCGTGAAGTCTCATGACGAGATGAGACTGCTCGGGATCAGTGGACCCTGATGCCGTCGGCACCTTGCGTTCGTACACGAGACCTGTGAGTTCCAAAATGCCTGCCGCCGTTCGCACGAGAATGTAGGCTTCCTGAAGGGCAATCGAGGGAAAATCGTTGGGGAGCAGGATGCACGCGCCGCTCAAGCTCAGGTTGATGAGCGTTCCGTTCCAGGCAAATGAGCCGGTATTTACCTGCGCCGGAAATGTTGTCGTCACGCGAGGTTGAGCGCGGCGCTCTGTCGTGACGGAACGAGGTGAGGGCGGCGGGGTCTCCTGTGGGAGTGGAGGCGGTGAGGGCGCAGCAGATAACGGGGGCGGGACAGTGACGGCTGCTGGCGCTTGGGATAATTCGGCAGGTTGCGGTCCTACGGATGAAAAGCGAAGCATCAGACGAAGAGGACCGGATGCGGGCGCTGACACGTCCAGGCTGGCGTTCAGCCCTCTGGCGAGGCGATAAAGCTCGGAGAGGTCGATCGGTTCCGATACCTCGGACACCGGGGTATTTGCCGGCCGTTCACGATCGGCTTCGTCGATTTCGATCTCGACGGTATGCGATGGCGTAAGAGGGAACAGCGTCGGTGCATCGACGAAGGCGGGCTCTCCGGCCGGTCTGGTCCGGACAACGAGAAGACGGGGTCTCCCGACTGCTTGTAGATAGGTTCGGGCATAGGTGAACAGCAGCTGAAACAACCGGACTGTTTGTGTTCGATCGCCATGATAGGCCGGAAGAGTTGAAGCAAATTCGGTGACGATCGCGGCTTGATGGCCCTGTTCAGGTGTGGTGGAGCGCAGGGCTTCTTCCAGGAGATGGTTGAGGGTGGCCGGTATATCGGTCCGCGAGATTTCGTGGACGAGATTCTCGAGTCGTGTCCCGAGTTCTGCAGCGGCGGAGGCGTAGCCGGTCAACGATTGCAAGCGATCGAGCACGCGCCCATCGTGTAAGGTTTTGAACAGCAACCGGCATTCGTTGAGCAGGGTGGAAAGAGGCTGTTGCAACTCCACTGACAATCCAGCGGCCTGGCCGGTGATCCCACGCAGTGTTTCAGCGCGTTCATGTTGTTGGAGCAGTTCTTGAGTTGCCCCCTCTTGCCTTTTACGTTCGGACAGTTGTGCGATGATTCCGATCGTACCCAGAAACCGTTGAGATGGGTCATAGAGACCCCTCGCACTGATTTCCAGGGTGACGGGGATGATCGTGCCCTCCGGTCGGCGTTTCCCTTGAAACGTCAATTTGAGGCCGGTGGTCGCACGTGTGCCGGAGCGACGTTCGTTGAATCGGAAGCGTGCGATGGGTTCGTCCGCCGGAGAGAAGAGGATGTGATAGGGGCGGCCGATGACGTCCTCCGCTCGGCAGCCGAGCAGCGAAAGCACGTTTGGGCTGACGTCGAGGAAGTTCCCCTTTGCATCGAGCTCGTAATAGACGTCGCCAAGCGAGTCGAGCAACTGGCGGTGACGTATCTCCATGCGGTCGGCAGTCCGTTGCAAGTCCCCCTTCGCGATTGCCTCTCTCATGCAGAAGAGCAATTCAGTGAGGAATGCAGGGGAATGCTTCGATAGAAAATAGTCCGCTCCGTTTTGGAGCGCCTGCAGGGCGGAGGCAGCATCGGTGCGTGTGCTCTGGAGAAGCACTGCGGCGTACGGGGAGCGACGTTTCACATCTTCAATGAATGTGGCGGGTGTGGCGGCGAGGCAGGCGTCGTCGATCAAGACGACCGCCCAGCCTGATTCAGCTGCAGCGCTCAGCGAACTTGCTTCCTCGGCCGAATAGGCGGCATCGATGCGGCAGTCGGGAAAAAATCCGCGCAAGCTGACCGTGACAAGCTTGACCTCTTCCGCATGCTCGTTGACGATCAGGATTCTCACAGGCTCGTTCGGCGGCATCGGCTGATTCCTGTCATCCTTCGAGTACCCGAGCAAGGGTGTTGAGGAATGCGGCTACAGTTCTCCCGCCGTTCCGGAGGCAGACCGATCCCGCTTGCACGGCGGAGGAACCCTGCTGCTCAGTGTAGCTATCTGAATAACATAGGCCGTAGAGAGAAGCCCAGACTTGATCGCGGGAAAATGGCTCCCGCTTTGGTAGGGGACCGGTGCACAGAATTGGAAGATCGAACAAAAATGGACGGGCGGCGGAGGAATGATGGAACGATGACGGCTGAGGCTGCCGCCCGAACGACGGCAGCCTCATAAGAACGGTGTTATTGCCTGCTGGCGGTATTGGCCGGACAGGCCCCAGGTGTCATGTAGAGCAGGTAGTTTCCCATGCCGTGCTGGGGTTCTTGTTTCTGGAGCGGATGATGATGGACCATGACCATCTCGTAATCTTCCTCTTTCGTCACTGGAAAGCCTTGAGCGTCACGATAGACTTGGTGCGGTTGAAATTCGAGAAACGTGCCGTCCAGCGCGACATCGGGGACTGTGCGGAGCAGCGTTTGATTTTTCGTTTTGTTCTCCAGCGCGATCAGCAGCAGCTCGTCGTGGCCGTGGGGGTAGGCGAACTTCACGCAACCATCCATGGAAAACTTGAGCGGCGCTGTGTGCACGCGCACGCCGGATTTAATCTCGATGCCCTCGTCTGTCTGATCGGGGCCGCGGTCTTTGAATTTGCTGTAGCAGACGACATTGACGCCGACTTGATATACATCCATCTCTTTGACGGGAGCCCCTTTCGGGGCCATATACATCGTGAAGCTGGCCATCACATTCTTGGTCGGCGGCGCCTTATGGTAAAACGCGACGACCGACATCAGATGCTCGCCCTTGCCCAGCTTCACGCCGTATCCCTCCGGAAACTTGGCTTCCGTCATCTCAAGTCCCGCTCCGCTGTAGAACAGAGGTTCGCCGGGGCACGATACGCTTGGCCTGTCGTTGTTGAGCATCAAGATATGATGGAGGAAATTCCTGGGGAGCGGCTTGCCTTCTTGGGTAAAAACCGCCGATTTGTAGCCGGTCATATACATATCTTCAGGCAGCTGAAAGACGTGTTTCGGCATCGAGGCGGCCAGGTCGCCCTCGTGCCCTGACGGAAGATCGATCGGGCCAAATGTCAGCGTGACCGCGTTGTCTTTGATTGTCACAACGGTTGTGGTCTGGTTCTTGAGAGTCGGCACGGCATGATGGTCATGCCCGCCGTCGGCGAAAGCGGGAGTGGTGAATAAGAGAGCGACTGCTGCGAGTAGAACGCCGTGCATAACACCTCCGAAAAAGAGTGAAGCCCCCGCCGCTGTTCGCGCACGGGGTGTCAAAAGCTTGTGGGTGTAGCGGTAGGCTGTTCGTATCATGGGACGGGAGGAACGGGAGTGAGCCGCTTCCATTGATACGTGCCGCCGTGTTCTCGGGGCGGAATGTTTTTGTGGGTTCCGACTCTGGAATACCACCAGACTCCCTTTGCGTTCGTGCCGTCTTCCGAGAGCAAGAGTTCAAAGCCGCCTTCGCGGTCGTTGCCCGGTTGTTGCCATGTGCCTTGCCAGAGACGATCGGAGAATTTGGTCGTGGTGAACCGGCCGCCGTGTTGTGTATAAGGGCCGTTGCCCGCCTTGTCCAAAGTGGCTTTGTATCGTTTGTCGTCCTCGACTTCGAGAATATCCCAGTCGCCGCTCAAGTCGGTCGAGACGGCGACGTTTCCCGCCGAGGTCAGCGTCGGAGACGGATGCTGTGACGGCCGGTCGTTGAGCGAAATCGCTCCTCCTGCCGTGCGAAACGATTCGTGCCATGAGAGCAGCACCCACTGTCCGTTGCGACGTTCCAGTACGCCGGTTTCCCGCAAGGGCAGAAGGGCTCGGCGCATGTCGTCTCCCTGAACCACAGTTCGAATGTAGTCGAGCTCCATGGCGTACCAGGCGAGATCTCCTTTGGTCCAGACCTTAAGATCCTTGATGGGAAGTTCGAGCTTCGCCGCGTCGGAAAACTCCTGCAGCATATCCTGTTCGAGCGCCCGCCAGCCGACATACTTCCGCCCGCCGATGGTGTAGCTGGTGATGTCCTCATCGTGTGCCATCAGCTTCGACATCGTGTGAATATCTTTATCGGCATTGGCCTGGACAAGCGCCCGCACTGCGGCTTCGGCACCGTTGTCGCCGGCAGCCATGCCGACACAGGCCGAAGCGGAGAAGAGCGTGGCAGACATGAGACATAGAAATGGACGCATACTGAGAAGCATGGCGAATCTCCGGCTGATTGATAAGACGGATGTCGTACGAAGGAGCACGTGGCTGGAAAATCAGGCTACATGGCCGGCAGAGTCTTGTCAATAACCAAGCTTCCGACCTTAGCCGGAGTGGTGTGGGCGCACACGATCACGGTGACGTTGTCTTCTCCTCCCCGGCTCAGCGCCTGTTCGACCAGGTCATGGCAGGCACGACGGGGACTTCCCTCTGCATTCGACAGGATGAAGGCGATATCGGCATCATCGAGCATCTTCGTGAGGCCGTCGCTGCAGAGCATCAACAAATCCTGGTTGGTGAGCGGCGTGGATGTCAGTTCCGGTTTTAGATCCACACCCATGCCGAGCCCTTTGGCCAGGATGTGCCGGTCAGGATAGGCCCGCGCGGTGGCTTCATCGATCAACCCGCGCTGCAGCAGCATGGCGGCCAAGGTGTGGTCGCGCGTCAATTGCGTCAGCACCCCCGCGTGAAAGCGATAAGCCCGGCTATCGCCCAAGTGGGCGATATGTGCCGTCGCGGCCGGGGCCGGCGTAATGGTCATCGCCACGACGGTAGTGCCCATGCCTTTGAGCGAAGGCTTCTCCTCCACTTTCTTATGAACGGCCAGATTGGCTGCCGTGATGATCTCTGCCAGGCAATCAGCTGCGCGGCTTGGAGAATCCCGGAACGCTTTCGCCTGCTTCTTGGCCTGTTGGGTCGCCACGTCGACAGCGATGTGGGCTGCCACATCGCCAGCTGGGTGTCCGCCCATGCCGTCCGCCACAATCCAGAAGTTGCAGCTGTTAATGGCAGCGAAGACGTCCTGATTCGATTGGCGGACGTGTCCAGTTTCCGTACGGCCGACACCGATCCATCTGGCCGGTTGTTTCACGGATACACCGTACCGATCGTGGGTATGGGCTGATAGTTGGCGCCGACCGATGGCGGGCCGTATTGCGCGACCATGCGTTGGTAGAGGAGTTCGGCCAACGGCTCAAGGTTTATCGTGTCGGCGGCGTTGTAGCGGAGGAGCAAGTCCAGTGCCGGTTCATCGCCTCCGCGCCATTGCTGCCAGAGCCGCACGGCATCCCATCCATCCAGTCCATCGAGAGCGGCGTCGCGATCGATCTGCACTTCTCGTTCGATGGATTTGAGTCCGCCCTGCAGCCCCAGGCGGCGAGCGGCGAAGCAGAGATCGAAATGAGGCTTCTTCAAGTTCAACCGCGGAAAGGCCGTCTGCAAGTAAGGGATATCGAAGCCGCTGCCGAAAAACGTGACGAGCAAGTCGGTCTGATCGAGTTCGTCGCGGAGGCGATCTTCCGTCAGGCTTTCGCCTCGCACGAGGCTGCTCATCCGGCCGTTACGATACAATCCGACCACCGTCACCTGTCCTTCGCGGGCCGACAAGCCCGTCGTTTCGATGTCCAGATACAGAGCGCGATGGCGGAAAGTTTCGTACAGGCGCCAATGGTCGCGGCTCTTGAGGCACGATCCGAAAAAATCCGCCTGACCTGCCGCGAGCCGCGATTGCGCGGTGGCAAGGGTTTCATCATACCAGGATTTTCTCGTAGAGGATATGCTGGGGAGGGTTCGCCGTTTCAGGAACGCGTCCCAGTCGGAGACTCCGTCCTCCCACAGACGGCGCTCTGTGCCGGGCCCGATTCCTTTGAGGAGTACGAAGGTAGAAGTGAGCATGAGATGACCGGATTGTAGCCTTGATTTCACCGATTAAACAAGCTAGAGTCCGCGAGGGACGCGGGTTTTCATGTGCCGCATCTTCAGGGCAGTCGCAAGGAGTGCAATGACGGGTCCAGGAAAGAAAATTCGTATTACGGTCGGGGCGGTACAGGTCGAGGCTGAACTGAGGGGAACCAAAACAGCGCAAGAAGTCTATGCGGCGTTGCCGGTGGAGGCTCCGATCAATACCTGGGGGGAAGAGTTCTATTTCAAGCTCGGTGGCGTGAAAGATCACCGGGAGACGGCGACCAATCAAGTGAAAGTCGGCGATGTGGCCTTCTGGGGGGCCGGCCAAGTGCTGGCGATTTTTTTCGGCCGTACGCCGATGAGCATGGGGCCGGATCCGGTTCCGGCCGATCGCGTGAACGTCGTCGGGCGTATTGTCGGAGACGCCACGGTCTTCCGGCGCGTAATGGAAGCGCCGATCATTCGTGTCGAGCGGGTGTGAGGCATGCGACTTTCGAAAGAACGGGTCCATCATATGGCGGAGTCTCTTGCGACCCGGTTGCAGCAAGAAGGGTGTGTGGAGTTGGCTGGGGATCGTAAAGCCTTCGTCGGAGCGCTCGATCACGCCATCACGGAAGAACTTGCCGTTGAAGACCGCCTCAATGCCGAAGTGCGCCAGCTTCTGAAGGCGTATGAACAGCAAATCCAAAGCGGGCAGGTGGATTACCAGAAAATGTTCACCATGGTGAAGACGAAGCTGGTGAGGGAACGGGGTATCATCTTATAAAGCGTGAGACGCCAGAGGTGAAACGTGAGATGTAAAATGCTCGAACGCCCAACGTCGTACGCGTCACGTCTGATGTTTTAGGGACTGCCGTGTTGAGCGAAGACAAGACGAGCCACCTGTCGCATGTGATTCTCCAGGCGGTGAAGAAATCGCCGCTCGTGACGGTGAAAGATGACGACGGCCGTGTGCTCAAAGAAATCAAGCGTGTGCTGGCGGCGGAGCTGGCGCAGGAAACCGAGATCGATCGGAAGGTGAGGGCGAAGCTGGGCTCCTATTCGCGAGGCATTGTCGAAGGGAGTTCGGAGTGGGATGTGCTCTACCGCAAGACGTTCGAAGAAGAAATGCGGAAGCACGTAAAGAATTGACCAAGCTTTCGCCTGGGAGGATGCGATGAAATATGTGTCATGGCTCGGAGTGGTGCTGCTGCTGATCAGTGCGGCGGCCTGTGCGCAAAACAAGGTCAAGCCTCTTGTTCCCCTGGCCCTCGAGGCCGGGGTGAAGCCGCAAGCCCTGACTTTCACCGAGCAGGGTACGCAGGCCTATCAGGGCAAACAGTTTGAAGACGCGAAAAACTACTTTGTGCAGGCCATGGCGGCGGCGCCCCAGTCAGGCCAGGCCCATTACAATTATGCATTGGCGTTGAATGCGCTGGGCGATACAGAGCAGGCGCGGCAGCATTTCCTCGAAGCGGCGAATCTCGCTCCGGGCGACAAAGTCATCTGGGATTCACCGGCGCTTCGTGCCTATGGGAATCCGACATCGCCCAAGGTAGTCAAAGAACATCCGTACGGCACGACAAGGCCGACGATCGGCGGCGGCCCTCGATAAATTTACCGGGAGAGGATCAGCATATGGCCAAGGAGCTTGCGGTTGGAGACAAAGCGCCGGACATTTCCCTGCCGGATCAGCACGGCAAGACCGTGACACTGAAAAACTTCAAGGGCAAGCAGATCGTTCTGTATTTTTATCCCAAAGACGACACCCCTGGGTGCACGAAAGAATCCTGCGATTTTCGCGATGTGGAGTCCCAGATCGTTCGGGCCGGCGGCGCGATCGTGGGAGTGAGTCTGGATGGAAAAGAATCCCACCAGAAATTCATCAAGAAGTTCGGGCTGCCTTTTCCGTTGCTCAGCGACGAAGACGCCTCGATCTCCAAGGTCTACGGTGTCTACAAAGAAAAAAGCATGTACGGGAAGAAGTATTGGGGTATCGAACGGAGCACCTTCGTGATCGATCCCGGCGGCAAGGTAAAAGCCGTTTTTCGGAAGGTCAAAGTCGACGGGCATGTCGACGAAGTCTTGACCGCCTTGCGCGCGTAGATCCGGCTCTTGCAAACCTCACGGCGCGCCGGCGCGTTGCCACATCAGTCCATGCAGCCCAAACACAGTATCGCCTGCCGCGCGTTCTCTCTCTCCTCGTTGATCCTGCTGCTTGTGGCCCATCCGGTCGGTGCCGTGGAAAAACCCGCGGCAACGCTCTGGATCAAGGATAGCCTTGCCTCACCCAATCAACCGGGTACGGTAGAAGCGAAACTCATGAAAAGCGGTCCGCGAGCCGGGGGCGCGATGGCCGGCGAATTGCTCGAATTGGTTCAAGATGGCAAGGTGGTGGCTACGGCTGTGACCGGCGAAGATGGGCGAGCGGTCCTCGGCTATACGGCCAAAGTCAAAGGCCATACGCGCGCGACCGTCCGGACCGCTGAGAGTGCAGGGGTTGTCGCCACGGCTATGACGACGGTGGCGGCATGGGAACGGCGTACACCGATCCTGACGGTGGAGTACTCGGCCCTATTCAACGAACCCACCGCGCGAGAGCCGATAGCCGACGCTGCTGAAGAGCTCGGCAAGCTCACCCAGTTCTATTATAACGTCATCTATGTGGTGAGCGCCGAAGGTTCTGAGCAAGGAGATGCCCATCAGGCAAGCCATCGTGCCAGAGAATGGTTAACTGCTCACAAGTTTCCGATCGGCTATGTACTGGTATTGCCGTCGGACGTGGGGGGGCTCGGTAACAAAATCGATGAACTGCGCGAAGCCGGATGGACAACGATCAAAGTGGGAGTGGGGCGCAGCAGGATTTTTGCCGAGACGTTTCTTCAACGCCGCCTCGAGGCCGTCATGGTGCTGGAGCCGGCCAAAGGCGAGGTGCCGCGCAAAGCGAAGGTGGCGAAAGGGTGGAAGGACGTGAGGAAAAAATTGTAGGCGGCAGTTGACGAAGGGCGAGCCCGGTGAAGGGCCGTCCGGTCTCCTTCCTTTTCGCCCCAGCTTTCCTCTATTATAAAGCTTGTCGAATCCCCCTCATTGAGGCATCCCGCTGATGAAAGCCAAGACCAGTTTTTCCTGCCAGGCTTGCGGGCATCAGGCGCCACGGTGGCTCGGGCGCTGCCCCGACTGCAGCGGCTGGAACACGATGAAAGAAGAACGGCAGGCCCCGACCGGCAAGGGGCGCCCTGTGGCGATGAAATCGGCGCAGGCCAAGGCGACGCCGATTGCCGAGATCGAAGTCGTCGGAGAGGATCGCCAGCTGACGAAGATCAGTGAGTTTGACCGGGTGCTAGGCGGAGGAGTCATCCCCGGTTCTGTCATTCTGATCGGCGGGGATCCCGGCATCGGCAAGACGACATTGCTCTTGCAGGCGCTTCCGCGCCTGGCCTCTCAGGAGCAGCCGGTATTGTATGTCTCCGGTGAAGAGTCGCCGCGCCAGATCAAGATGCGCGGGCAACGGCTCGGTGTCGAACATCCGAATCTGCTCATCTTGGCTGAAACGTCGCTCGAACAAATTCTGAAAGCCGTTCAAGAGATTCAGCCGGCGGCGCTTGTCGTCGATTCGATTCAAACGGTCTATACGGAACAAATTACCTCTGCGCCCGGCAGTATCAGCCAGGTGCAGGAAGTTGCCGGGCAGCTCATGTGGTTTGCCAAGCGCGCCGGTGTGCCGGTGTTTATTATCGGTCACGTGACCAAGGAAGGCGCGATTGCCGGACCGCGATTACTCGAGCATATCGTCGATACGGTATTGTACTTCGAGGGCGACAAGGGCCACAGCTACCGCGTCCTCCGGGCCGTGAAGAACCGCTTCGGGTCCACCAACGAGATCGGCGTGTTCGAGATGAAGGATTCGGGTCTGGAGGAAGTGACGAATCCCTCCGAACTCTTTCTGGCGGAACGGCCGCAGCGAAGTACCGGCTCCGTGGTGGTGTCGAGCCTCGAAGGAAGCCGGCCGATCCTCGTGGAGTTGCAGGCGCTGGTCTCCTCCACCAGTTATGCCATGCCGAAGCGGATGGCGAACGGGGTAGAATTGAATCGCGTCTCGCTCTTGCTGGCGGTCATGGAAAAGAGACTGGGAATGCACCTGTCCGGCCAGGATGTCTATGTCAACGTGGTCGGGGGCATGCATATCGACGAGCCGGCGATCGATTTGGGGATCGTAGCTGCTGTGACGTCCAGTTTGCGCGAAGTGCCGATCGAGCCGGGCTTGTTGGTGCTGGGCGAAGTGGGGCTGGGCGGGGAGGTACGCGCGATCAGCCAGGCCGAGCTGCGGATTCGCGAAGCGGCCAAGATGGGCTTCAAGCGCTGTCTCTTGCCGGAGCGGAATCTTGCCAAAGTCGATCCCATTGACGGCATCGAGCTGATCGGCATTACGGAAGTCGGGGAGGCGCTTGATGTGGTTCTCGCATAGATCGTTGTCATGGAGCGCCGGTTCCGCTGCTGCGATCGCGGTTGTCGGCGCAGTCATGATCGGTTGTTCCACGACTCCGCCCGTTGACGACAAGCAGCTTAAACAGGCGACGGTTGAAGAGTTGACGGCCTTGCTGCGCCAGCGCGAGGCGGCTGTGAGTACCATGAAAGGGCTGTTCAGTGCGAAGGTGCGCGGTGGAATCATTCCTATCACCACGCGCGTGGAAGGGGCGGTCTACTATCGCCGTCCGAATGCGATGCGTCTGCGCGGGTTTACAGCGATCGGCAGCGAACTTTTCGAGTTTTTGCAGGCCGACGATCAGTTCACCCTGCGATTGCCCACGATAGGCCGCACACTGTCCGGGAGCCAATCCGACATGAGCGACATGGGCAAGTATGCGAGGCCGTTCCAGTTGAGCGTCTGGGCCATGGGCGGAGTGTTGGGCACCGGCACGATTGCGGCGAACGAAACGGCGACACTGAGCGAAGACGGCGTGCGCTATCGACTCGATGTGTCGGGCCCTGCGCTGAACGGGACGCAGGCCCTCCATCGGCGGCTCTGGTTCGATCGGCAGACATTGCTGGTGGTGAAGGAGGATCGGCTGACGGACAGGGGCGAAGTCGATGCGACCATTCAATACGAGGATTTTCGCGCGGTCGGCGATCCGGCCGGAAATTCTGTGTCCGCGGAGGGACGGCTCTTGCGTCCATTCAAGATCTCTCTGGAAGACGGGCGGGGCCAGGGGAGTGTCCAGGTCACCTTCCATGAGCTGATTCCAAATACAGCTCTCAAACCCAGCGAACTTGGTCAAGGCTGACGGGCCGGCGTGAGCGCCAGATGAAAATACTCGCAGTCGAAACGGCTACGGCCTGGCAAAGCGTCGCGATTCTTGACGACGACCGGGTGCTGGCCCGTTGCGATCAAGAGGCTCAGGGTGCGCACGCCAGGCTCCTGTTGCCCACCATCGACCGGCTGTTGAAATCAGCGGGACTCTCGCTGGCCGGACTCGACGGCCTCGCGGTCTCGATCGGACCCGGTTCCTTTACGGGATTGCGCATCGGCCTGGCAACGATGCTGGGATTTCGTACGATCACCCAATTACCCCTGGCCGTCGTGCCGACATTGGAAGGCATGGCTTGGAATCTCAGAGGGACATCGATGCCGCTTTGTCCCGTCTTGAACAGCCGCCGCGGCGAGCTCTATTGGGCATTGTTTCGGTGGACAAGCCATGATCGCGTCGAGCGTCTCGTTCCGGAGCAGGTCGGTCACCCGGCCACATTAGGCGGCCAACTGACGGGGCCGGTCATGCTGTACGGTGAAGGATGGGAAACGGAGCAGGCGGCCATCCGTGCGACGATAGCGCAGACAGTCATAATCTCCGAGGCGGCGTCTCTGGATCTGAAACCCTCGGCGGTTTCGATAGGCCTGGCCGGGATCGCGCGGCTTCTGCGGGGAGAGCAGGCAGGTATCGGTGTGGGTCCCCTGTACGTCCAGCGTCCGGAAGCGGAACTCAAGTACGAGCAGTCCGGAGGGATCTCTCCCGTGGCACGCCGGCAGGAGAAAGTGGCGCGAAAACTGAGGAATCGAACGGCTTTGGCGGGGGCGCGCATGAGGCGCAAGGCATGACTGGATCTGCCTGGATCGTCGAGCCGGCGACAGCCGAGTCGCTTACCGACATTCTCAAGATAGAAGAAGCTTGCTTCTCGGCCCCTTGGACGCGCAAAATGCTTGAAGCGGAGCTTAGCGGGAACCCCTTCGCACATTTTGTGATGGCGAGGCAGCAGAGTGAAGCTGAAGGCGGGACAGGGTCGATTGTCGGGTATCTGTGTTATTGGATCGTTTTTGAGGAAGTCCGGCTGATGAACCTGGCGGTCATCGAGTCGATGCGGCACCGGGGTATTGCCAGATCGCTGGTTTCGACCGCGCTCCGCACAGGCCTCGCTCAATCCGCCCACCGTGCCGTGCTCGAAGTGCGTGCCTCCAACGTGGCCGCCCAGGCCCTCTATCGGAGTTTCGGATTTCATCAAGTCGCCGTCCGGTCCAAGTACTACACCCAGCCTCTAGAAGACGCCGTGTTAATGGAATTGGACCCGATCGTGCTTGGATCGGGAGCCGGCCGATCGCTGTCTCAAGATCATGGAGGATACAAGACGTCGTTGCAGTAACCACTCAACCAGGAGGTGCGACATGCTGACGGACAATGTGATTGTGGAGCGGCTGCGCCAATCCAGCACAGAATTCCGTGAACTGGAGGAGTCCCACCATCGGCT
>CAZOUA010000009.1:0-69267 GCA_964582865.1 uncultured Nitrospira sp.
AACTCAACGGAATGGACGCATAGCACGCCACGATGAGAACAGGAGATATGAAAGGTGTGGTGTCCCCAACGGGATTTGAACCCGTGTTGCTGGCTTGAAAGGCCAACGTCCTAGGCCAGGCTAGACGATGGGGACAGGAGGAAAGCTCTACAAAACGAGGTGGACTTGTACCATACTTGGGCCCCGGGTGTCACTAGAGCTGCAGAATCCTCCATCCGACGGCCGGTCGAATTTTTGCCTCTAAATAGAGTAGGATGATGGACTGTCAGCTACGTCTGAAGAGGAGAGGGAAAGATGAGCATTCCGTCAGCTTGTTCGTTATGGGGAAGGGTCCTGATTCTCCTCAGTACCGTGCTGCTGACCCATTGCGCTCACGACACCTACCAAGAGCGGGCGAATCTCGTCAAAGACCATGCCGAGGCCTTTTACACCCACTTGAAAGCGAATCGGGTCGACTCCGCTATACGGGAAAACGAACAGATCGAAGCCATGGCCAGCGAAATGGGACAGAACGTCCGGAAACGAGTGGCACAACAAGGCACCACTCAAGCAGAACGCGAGTTCGCCCTGATGAAGACGGCCCACGAAGCGGCCGCAACCAATTGGCTGGCGCTCGGCCAATATTTTGCCATCAAGAAACAATACCCGCGGGCCCGCGCAACCTACCAACGCGTCATCAACACGTATAACAATCCAACCGATCGCACGTATCGAGAGCAGGCTGTACGTGCCCTCCTAGACTTGGACATTGTGAATCCACCAACCGCCGTTACACCGAACCCGTGAATCATCGTCTGCTTCGATTCCATACCACTCTCGCTCTGCTGTGCCTCGTAATCTGGTGGCTTGGGGGGTGCGTCCATAAAATACATGTGAGCCCCACCCCTCCTGCCGTATCTCAAACTCCTATCCCGCACTCCCTTCGCGTAGAAGTGCCATTTCTTGCCATGGAAGGGGCCGACCACATGCCAGGAATCGCGCTGTTCGAATGGCCGGTCAAGGATCTTCGCGCCGCCACGATTGACTATATCCAGAAGCGCCGCACTTTTTCCTCAGTTGGCGAGGACGAAGGAAGCTTGACCTTGACCGTTAAAGCCTGGCTCTGGATGCGATCGCGAGGAGAGTATCGCTATACCATCAGGCTCGAGTCGGACCTCGGACCTTCCGCCAAACCTCCTGTGAAATCTTATGTGGTCCAGAAGGATGCGGTGGGATCGCACGTTCGGTGGGTTACCGCATCAGATCAAGATCCGGTAGCAGAAGCCGTCCAAGCAGCCTTAGACGAACTGCTGCTCCTGATCGAAGATGATAGTGCCTTGTACGGGACGCGACCGAACTGAGGGAGCCGGTCGCTAGAGGGTCCGTCGGGACCGAGTAATCAGCAGCGCGGCCAGGCTTCCGATAGCCAGTCCCCCCAAGAAAATCGCTCCTGCAGCCCAGCCCCAGGCGGGATCGCGCAGTTGTTTGCTTTGTCGCCGCAGTTCATTACCGAGGTTCGGCATATGCGATTCAGCTCCCAGCCATTCACCGGCGGGAGGATTAGCCTGCCATTGAGTGCCTGTCCTCATTGAGTCTCTTTCTATCAATTGCCCCACAGCATTTCTCGCATCGATTCGAATCTGATCGGATCTCTAGCCAGCAGCCCGTTGTCCCTCGGTAAACCTGGTCCACAGCTCTCGGGCATGGGATATCGACGCCGGTTCGTATTCGGCACATTCCAGCCGTAAGGCTTGATCACCGAACGGTGCATTTATGTAATCACAATGATGCGGTTGCTCGGCATTGTCATATTGATACGGACGGAAATATCGACAGGAAACGCACATCCGTGCGACTGAGATTTCTCCCTGGTCCTGCAGTGTCCGAATGACCTTTACCATCCCCATCAAGAATGAGACCTGCTCGGCTACGGACAATGTGCTAATCGCGGTGGCAAGTTGATTCGGCATGCCCACCGACGGCGCGCAGGCCCGCTCGCCGCGTGCGGTCAACTCCACCGTGACGATCCGGCCATCGCGCATCGAACGCCGCCGCTTGACCAAGCGCTTGCCTTCAAGCGTCGCGACAGCCTCCGAAGCGGTCGGCAAACGGACGACCAATTCTTCGGCAATCGCAGATACTTGCGCACTCTTATTCGGTTTGGTACGGAGAAGGGTCAACACTTGACGCTGCAGGGGTCCGAGCCCGGCTCGACCTTCCCGGCGCCAAGTCCGGCTCTTCATCGCCAGTCCGATCTTCTCAAATCCCGCTGCCAGGTGCATAGTGATCGGAAGACGATCAATGATTCCTAATTTCTTCGATGAACCTGTTGTCTGATTGAAAACCCGTAGTTCAGCCATAGGATTCCTTCGAAAATGCAAGCATTTCAGTCTAGTGCGAACAACAATCTCCGTCAAGCCCCCATCAGGGTGAAGGCGTCTGAACTCCCCGGCTTGGAAGGGCAGACATCGCACGTTGTGCAAAATGGAGAGTGGGGACAAAGGTTCTCCAATTGGAGAACCCAATGGTGAGCCGCCTGGGACTCGAACCCAGGGCCCTCGCCTTAAAAGGGCGATGCTCTACCGTCTGAGCTAGCGGCTCACCTGATGGAAGGTGCGGATTCTATCACTCTCTCTTGGTCTGTGCCTAGCAGGATACTGACAGTGATTGTTAACGGCATGTCGAAAGGGATATCGTCCCTTACCGTTTTTTAGTGCGCGCAGGGGTCTTGAGCGGATTCTTCAGTACGATGGTCGCATTGCGCTTCGAACCGGTCGAAATCATGTCGATGGGACATTCCGCAGTGTCCTCAATGTACTGAAGATACCGTTTGGCTTCCGCAGGAAGCGCTCGATAAGTCGTAACGCCTGTTGTCGACGCAGACCAGCCCTTAAAGCGCTTATACACCGGTTCGCAGTCGGTCAACGTTTGAAGATCCGCGGGCATATCCCGGTAGAGCTGTCCTTGATAGCGGTACCCAGTACAGACCTGCAGCTCTTTACAACCGTCCAGCACATCCAGTTTTGTCATCGCAAGCGATGTAAATCCGTTCACCGTAGTGGCGTACCGCACGACGACGGCATCGAACCAGCCACAGCGTCTCGCACGCCCTGTCGTCGCACCGAACTCCTTTCCCCGATCCTGCAGCCCGGCCCCTACCTCGTCGGTCAATTCGGTCGGAAACGGTCCGCTGCCGACACGAGTACTGTAGACCTTGGCCACGCCGAGCACCGCGTCGATTTTCGTCGGCCCCACACCGGTGCCGGTTGAAGCGCCTCCGGCCGTTGAGCTTGATGAGGTGACGTACGGATAGGTCCCCAAATCCACATCGAGGTGTGTCCCTTGAGCCCCTTCGAACAAGACTGTCTTTTTGGCGTCGATCATCCGATTGACCAACATCGTGGCATCGACCACATGACTTCTCAGCCGGTCCGCATAGCCCATATACTGCTGGTAGACTTTCTCGACTTCGAATCGCTCGACCTTGTACAGCTGCTCTAAGAACCAGTTGATTTCGACCAGGTTCTCTTCCAGTTTTTTGCGAAACACCTTCGGGTTCAGGAGATCGCCCATGCGAATGCCGATCCGGGAAATCTTGTCCGCATAGCACGGTCCGATGCCCCGGCCGGTCGTTCCGATACGGCGCGACCCCTTCGATTGTTCAGCCGCTTTGTCGATCGCCTTGTGATAAGGCAGAATGACGTGTGCCCGCTGACTGACGACAAAGTTTTTCCCGAATTTCAGCCCCTGTCCTTGCAGATGGTCCATCTCCTCGATCAGCGAAGCCGGGTCGACAACAACCCCGTTGCCGATCACGCAGAGCGTACCGCGATAGAGAATTCCCGAGGGGATCAGGTGAAAAATGAACGTCCCCTGGTCGTTAATGACCGTGTGCCCGGCATTTGAGCCGCCTTGATAACGGACAACCGCATCGGCATCACGAGCCAAGATATCGACGATCTTGCCCTTGCCTTCGTCGCCCCACTGCGCGCCTATGACGACCAGATTACCCATTGATTCTTTGCGGTTCTTCGATCCAAAAAAACAGCCCTGGCTGGACTCAACGCCAGGGCCGGGGCGTCATGGTAGGGGTCCCTCCCCTGTTTGTCAAGAACCAGTCATTCATCCCTCTCGCCATCCCAATCCCTATCCCAGTGGCGCGCCTCGGTCTGATCTTCTTGCTCGTGCGCGTTGCACGAGCAAGAAGATCAGACGCGGTGAGCCTCCCCAACTTTCTTGACTGGCTGCCGGTTGCAGTGTTAGGATCACCGCGATTTCACGGTGCTTTTTCCTTGTTCAGAAGAACCAGAGTGGGGCTGTAGCGCAGTTGGGAGCGCGCGTGAATGGCATTCACGAGGTCGCCGGTTCAATCCCGGCCAGCTCCACCAAACCTCAACGCCGGGCAGGAGGCGAACGGCAAGGGGCTAGAAGGTACAGAGCATCTTTCGGACTAGGCTCCTGGTCTCACGCCGAACTGGCCTCTTCATTTCCTCACCTCTAGCCTCGCGCCGCTAGCCCCGAGCCTGTCCAGAAATTCATGCTTCAAGTCGAATCGGTTCATAAGCAGTTTTCAACCAAAGTCTTGTTTGACGAGGCCTCGGCGCATCTGCGGCCACAGACACGGGTGGGACTTGTCGGACCGAACGGCACGGGCAAAACCACCCTGTTCAAGATGATTCTGGGCGAAGAGTCTCCCGACGAAGGCACAATACGCAAGCGCCCGCGCCTGCGTATCGGGTACCTTCCCCAGGAACTCGAAACGATCATCGGGAAAACCGCACTCGATGCCGCTCACCGAGATGAGTATCCGGAGCATGAAGCGAAACGGATTCTCTCGGGACTCGGATTCAGCGAAGCCGATTTCGCCAGACCGGTTGAGAACCTCTCCGGCGGTTACCGCATGCGTGTCGCGCTGGCCCACCTGCTGCTCTCCAATCCGGACGTGCTCATGTTGGACGAGCCGACGAACCATTTGGACAAGCCGACCCAGCGTTGGTTCGAAGAGTTTCTGCTCAACTCGAAGCTCACGTTGCTCGTCATCAGCCACGACACCGCCTTTCTCGACCGGATTGCGACCCACATCTGGGAAATCCGGGACAGGAAGATCCAAGAGTTTCGCGGAAACTACACCAAGTTTCGTGAATTGCGGGCCGAACGCGACGCCCAGCTCCAGGCTGCGGCGAGTCGGCAGTCCAAGGAAGTGGCGCGGGTCCAGCAATTTGTCGACCGGTTCCGCTATCAGGCGAACAAGGCCAAGCAGGTGCAGTCACGCATCAAACAACTGGAGAAGGTGAAGCTGATCGAACTCCAGCGCGACGCCAAGCGGGTGAAGTTTCGGTTTCCCCTGCCCTCGACGAGCGGTCGTCATGTGCTGGAACTCAAGGGTGTGAGCAAGCAATATGGCGAGAAGATCGTCTACCCATCGCTGGATTTTTCTGTCGAACGCAGCCAGCGCATCGCCCTTGTCGGTGAAAACGGCGCGGGGAAAAGCACGCTCCTCAAGATGCTGGCCGGCGTCCTGCCTCCGGACAAGGGCACAAGAACGGTCGGCCACGGCGTCACACTCCACTACTTCGCTCAACATCAGGCGGAAACGCTGAATCCCGAGCACACGATTCTGGAGTCACTGGCCGAAGTGTCCAGCACAGCGGAGACGAATTTCCTGCGCGGGTTGGCCGGAGCGTTCTTGTTTTCCGGACCCGACCAGAAAAAACCGGTCAAAGCGCTCAGCGGCGGCGAACGAAACCGTGTGGCGCTGGCAAGAATGTTGGTCGAGCCGGCCAATACATTGTTGCTCGACGAACCGACCAATCACCTCGACCCCGCATCGGTCGACGTGCTGACCGACGCGCTTACGGAGTTTCCCGGCACAATTATTTTCATTTCCCACGATCCGACATTCTTGACCCGCATCTCTACCCGCATCGTGGAGATTGAGGAGGGCAAAGCCAGGAATTTCTTCGGCGACTACGAATACTACTTGTGGAAGAAAGCGCAGGAGTTCGAATCGATCAAGGAGTCGAGCGAAGAGTTGACGGGGAACCATCCTGGGAAGCCGTCCGGACCGACGAAGGCAATGGCGGCGCAGAGCCAACCAAAATCATCGTCGGGAGACCGACGCGACCTGAATAAAACGCAGGCTCGATTGGAGAAACAGGTGGCGCGGGCAGAGAACGACATCGCAGAGCATGAGGCCAAGATCAAAGAGCGTGATCAGATCCTTGCGGACCCGGCGCTGTACAAAGAATTTGCGAAATGGAACGGCCTCCATCAGGAACAGGACGCGTGGAAGAAAGAGCTCGAACGTTTGACCGCGCGGTGGGAATCGCTTTCGGCGGAACTATCGGAAGTGAAGCAGAAACTTCAGGCCATCGGCTAAGAGGACGACTTAATCGTCTCTTCAAGGTAGTAATACAGCCACTTATTTTTCTCTTTCGTTACCACGTCATCCCAGACCACCCCGATCAGGAACCCTTTTTCCCAGGGTTTTACCCACGCCACAGTCCCATCAAGCTTCTCCTGCTGCTCCACGCGTTCGGCGTCAAGGAACGCGAGCGACACAGTCACTTTCTCGGCCATCCCCAGCTTTTCCTTCGCGTGCAAGCCGGCACCGACCTTGTTCACGTTATCCAGCACGGCTGTGATCGCTTTCGCACCACTCTTTGGAGAAACCAATGCCGATCCCACCAAGGTGGCGCGCACAAGCCTACGCCGTTCGTTGGTGGCAGCCATTGTAGGATTAGGCTTGGATTCTGAGCGTTTCATGGGTCTAAGTATAACCGATTAGAAATCTTTGTCCACAGGCAAGAAATACCTCATTTCCCCTTCGGCCGGTAGTATTTCCGGCCTCTGAGCGTCTCTGGAAGATGCTCCTGCTCGTTACTGGCCTGTGGATCGTCGTGCGCGTAGCGGTAGCCTTTCCCATACCCCAAACCGCGCATCATGGACGTCACCGCATTCCGAAGATGGAGCGGAACGCCAAGGTTTCCATGGGCTTGGGCATCTTGCATCGCTTCAAGCAGTCCAATGTAGGACGCGTTATCTTTGGGTCTTGTCGCCAAATACGTGGTCCCATGGGCCAGATTGATCTGCGCCTCCGGAAGCCCGACGAACTGAACGGCTTGAGCCACGGCGTTGGCCAGCAGTAAACCGGACGGATCGGCGTTGCCGATGTCCTCCGACGCGAAAATCACCATCCGCCGGGCAATGAATTTGGGATCTTCGCCCGCTTCCAGCATCCTGGCAAGCCAGTAGAGCGCGCCGTCAGGATCAGAATCCCGCAGGCTTTTAATGTAGGCGGAAATGACATTGTAATGCTCCTCACCCGATTTATCGTAGCGAAGGGATTTCCGCGCCAGCGCGGCATCGACTGCAGGACCGTCAATGGCTCGTGTGCCGTCCGGCTTAGCCGGCTGCTGCGTCACGACAAATTCCAATGCCGTCAGAAGCACCCTCGCATCGCCGTTCCCAAAGGCAACCAGTCGCTGTCGAGCCTCCGGCGAGAGCCGGGGATTCCATTTCCCTACTCCGATCGAAGAGTCGGAGAGTGCCCGATCCAGAATCTGTCCCAACGCCTCATCGGAAAGCGGTTTCAGGACAACGACCAAGGAGCGCGAGAGCAAGGGGCTGATCACCTCGAATGACGGGTTTTCGGTCGTGGCGCCGACCAGGATAATCGTACCCCGTTCCACATGAGGGAGAAAGGCATCTTGTTGTGCCTTGTTGAAACGGTGGATTTCATCGACGAACAAGATCGTTCGCTGACCGTTGATTGCCTGGCGCTGTTCCGCGGCCTTGATGATCGTGCGCAACTCCGGCACGCCGCTCGTGACCGCGGA
Organism: uncultured Nitrospira sp.; assembly: GCA_964582865.1. Taxonomy (GTDB): domain Bacteria; phylum Nitrospirota; class Nitrospiria; order Nitrospirales; family Nitrospiraceae; genus Nitrospira_C. The sequence continues at coordinate 7,818 of CAZOUA010000009.1, forward strand.
GAAAGGAACGAACTGCGCCTTTGTGTAACGCGCGATGAGATGGGCCAACGTCGTCTTCCCCGAGCCCGGCGGTCCCCAGAAAATGACGGAAGACAGCCGGTCGGCCTCAATAGCCCGTCGCAACGGACGATCCTGCGCCGTGATCTCGTCCTGCCCGACAAAATCGGCGAACTCGCGCGGCCGCATCCGCTCGGCCAAAGGCGCTTCAACGGCTCTCTCACCTTCGGGAATAGCAAACAGATCTGGCGCCTGGTCGCGTGAAGCCATCGTCCAAGTCCTCAAGGATGGCGTGAATTGTATACGCTGACCTTCGTGATCGCAAACAGCTCTTGACCATAATCTCCGCCGATGCTACGAACAGCGGCAGCCTCGGAGGAGATGGTGCAAACTCGGATCAACGGCGTCATGCTCGCCTACAGTGACAAGGGAACCGGCATCCCTCTCGTCTTTCTTCATGCCTTCCCCTTGAATCGGACCATGTGGACCGCGCAGGAGGAGGCATTTTCGCCGCGATTCAGGGTCATTACGATCGACCTGCGCGGGCATGGTGAATCGGAGGCACCCCTCTGGCATTACACCCTCGAACAGGCCGCCGATGATGTGAGGGCCTTGTTGGATCACCTCTCGATCCGGCAAGCGCTGTTCGTCGGCCTTTCAATGGGAGGCTACATTCTCTTTTCGTTCTATCGGAAATATGCCGAATGCGTGAAGGGAATGGTGCTGGCCGATACGAGAGCGCAGGCCGACACGGCGGAAGGAAGAGAAGGGCGCTTTCAGATGGCGCAGATCGCGTATAAGAAGGGGCCCGGCGCGATCGCCGATATCATGATCCCGAAACTCCTGAGCCCTGCGACAGTTCAGACAAGGCCGGAGATCGTTCGGCGTGTGCGGAGCATGATCGAAAGCAACCAGGTCAGCGGGATTGCGGGAGACCTCATGGCCATGGCCGAACGATCCGATTCGATCCCTCTCCTAAGCCAGATCGCCTGCCCCACCCAAATCATTGTCGGCGGACTCGATCAAGCGACCCCGCCGTCTGATGCAAAGCTGATGGCGGAGCAGATTCCAGGATCGCAATTGGCGCTGATTCCCAACGCTGCCCACCTGGCCAACCTCGAACAGCCGGAGGCGTTCAATCAGATTGTTGCTTCGTTTCTTTCGACTCAGGCCAGCCTCTAATCGAAATCGCCCACGCTGCCTCGGCGGATCAGCTTCAAGAATTCCAGGCGGGTTTGCTGCTGGGTGCGGAAGGCTCCGAGCATCGAACTGCTGACGGCCACGGTGTTCTGTTTTTCCACTCCACGCATCATCATGCAGAGGTGGCGCGCTTCCACGACAACGCCTACCCCATTCGCGTTGAGTTTCGACTGGAGCGTTTCGGCGATCTGGACCGTCAGCCGCTCCTGCACTTGAAGCCGTCTGGCAAACGTGTCCACGATGCGCGGGATCTTGCTCAGGCCCACGACTTTCTTGTTCGGCAGGTAGCCCACATGCACCTTGCCGAAAAACGGCAGCAGGTGGTGCTCGCACATGCTGAAAAAGTCGATGTCCTTCACGATCACCATCTCGTCGTACTCAATCGGGAACAGGGCCCCGTTCAGAAGATGATCAATATTGCGTTGGTAGCCTTGAGTCATAAAGGCCAGCGCCTTGGCCACCCGTTCCGGCGTTTTGAGCAAACCGTTGCGGCCCGGCTTCTCGCCGAGTGCGAGCAACATCTCGGTGACCAGCGACTGCAGGACTGCCAAATCCGGCGGTCTCCCGGCTCCGTGTACGTCTTCGACTTGCCGCCGGCGTCCCTGCGTTCGCCCCCGCTTAGCCATGCGATCCCCCCATGAGCTGCGTTGCTCCTGCATATTCGAAGTAATTATCTCTGGTCTCGATGACCCCGACCTTTTCAAGATGCCCTGCCGGCAATTGCGTCACCAGCACGTCCCAAATCAGCTTCACGAGGTTCTCCCCGGTCGTTGTCTGCTCTGCGAAGGCCGGATCTTGGTTCAAATCGTGATGATCGAAGCGTCTCACGATAGCTTCATCCACCACGCGATCGAGCCGGTCGAGGTCGCGCGCCTCCTGACTTCCACCGCTCGTGACGGTGACCAGCACCACGTAATTGTGGCCGTGTCCGTTGGGATTATTACACTTCCCGAAGGCGGCCCAATTCTCCTCGGGGGTCAGATGATCCGTGTGCAATCGGTGCGCAGCGCAAAACCGATAGCGCCTGATGACGCTGACTTGTGCCATAGCTCCCGCAGACCCCCAAAAAGAGAAGCCAGGATCACCCGTTTTCGAGCAATCCTGGCTTCCTCATTCCAATCCTATTGTCGGCGCTCGTCCGGCAAACCCGTAAGCCGCTTATGCGCTGAAAGAGCTGCCGCAACCGCAAGTCGTCTTGGCTTGCGGATTCTTGATCGAGAACCCGGAGCCCTGCACGCTGTCGACATAGTCGACTTCGGCACCCTGAAGCAGCGGCGCGCTCTGAGAATCCATGATCACCTTGACGTCGCCTTTTTCGATGACAGTGTCGTCGTCGGCCATCTTGGACTCGAACGCCATGCCGTATTGATAGCCGTGGCATCCGCCGCCACGGACGTAAATCCGCAAGCCGACGATATCTTTTTCTTCCGTCATCAATTCCTTGATCTTCTGCTCGGCCACCGTCGTAATCGTAACCATCGTTGTCCTCCTTCTCGTCAGACCGGCCTTCTGGACCCGTCCGGATTGGCTTAGTGTAACACCTCTTTACCGAATATCAACACCCTGCGCCTCTGACTTGTCCGTGGTCGGCGCCGCCCACTTCGTTTCCGGCACTTTCACCACCACATCGCCCAATACCTTGGCCTGGCATCCGAGCCTGTGCCAGGGCTCGCTGAGAGCCTCCCGATCCAACAGGTCTTGCTCCTCGAAATCGATCTCAGACAGATGCTCGGCGCCGCTTTGCACCTCCACCCGACAGGTAGTGCAGGAGGCGTTGCCCCCGCAATCGTGGTTCAGGGAGAAGCCCAATTCTTTCGCCGCATCCAGTAAGGTCGTGTTTCGTGGAACCGTGCCGCTCTTACCCTGCGGATGCACAAATGTCACGCGCGGCATCGCCAGCCCCCTTCAATGCGCGACAGTCTCGACCAGCGCTGCGGGATAGGGACAGCGCTGCAGCGTGATATGTTCCTCAAACTCATGCCGGAACAACTTCACGCTGCTCTGCACGAGCACCGACGCACCGGTCACGAGCGTACAGTAACCGGTTCCCTTGACGAAACCGCAGAGCTGCAACAGGCTGTCGAGATCCTTCTGCGTCCCCTCGCCGGCCTCGATCTTGGCCATCAGCGCCGCCAGATTGATCGTGCCCATCCGGCAAGGCGGGCATTGACCGCAACTCTCGCCCTTGAAGAAATTGGAAAACTTCAGGGTCTGCCGCACCATGCAGGTCGCGTCGTCGACGACGATCACCCCCGCGGAGCCCAATCCCGTTCCCGCTTTTTTCAATGAATCGAAATCCATAGGGAGATCGAGCTGGTCGGCTGTAATCATGGAGAAGGCCGGTCCTCCGGGAAACACCGCCTTGATCTTGCGCCCACCCGGCACGCCTCCGCCGCACTGTTCGATGAGCTCGCGAACGGTAATCCCCATGGGCATTTCATACACGCCGGGGCGATTCACCGCCCCGCTCAAGGAGAACATCATCGTCCCCGGGCATTTCTCCGTGCCGACCTGTGTGAACCAGGCGGCTCCTTTGTGGAGAATGCGCGGGATGTTACAGAGCGTTTCGACGTTATTCACCAGCGTCGGTTTGCCGTAGAGGCCGTAGTCCGTGGGATAGAAGGGCGGCTTCTGCCGCGGCATGGCCGGCCGGCCCTGCATCGATTCCAACATGGCCGTTTCTTCTCCCGCGACATAACTGCCGTGCCCTTCAAACACTTGGAGATCGATATCGATCCCGCTCCCGAGAATATTCTTCCCGATGAAGCCCCGCTCCTTCGCCTGGGCCAGAGCTTTTTTCAGATTTTCCCGTTCTTCGTGATACTCGTGATTGACATAGATAAACGAAGCTTTTGCCTGCGCCGTCCGTGACGCGATTAAGCAGCCTTCGATCAGTTGGTGCGGGATGGTCTTCAGCAAATGGCGATCTTTGAACGTCCCCGGCTCATGCTCGCCGGCGTTACACACGAAATACCGTTCCTTGACCCGATGGTTCAACACCTTGTCCCATTTCACGCCCGTGGGAAATCCCGCCCCGCCGCGACCGCGAAGACCGGAGGCTTTGAGTTCCTGTACGACCTGATCCGGGGACAGATCTTTAACGCACTTCTTCCAGGCTTCGTATCCCCCGACCTTGATGTACGCATCGATGTCCCAAGGGGTCCCCTCGAGCTTCTGAACGAGGCGTGGTTCAGCCATTGTCGTCATGCTGATCTTCAGCTCCGAACTGCGGGTAAAGGTGAGTGGCTACTATACGAGCCCCCCCGCCCTCTCGTCAAGGCAAAGAGCTGAGAATAGGCCTGAATCTCAATGGGTTAGGGCCACAGCCCTACTCTGGACTGGGTATATTGGCCGGAAAAGATGTCCAGCGCATGAGGTGAGGAGGAGAGGGGCCGGCAGGAGATACCCGCCGGCCCCGCAAAATCGATTACTTGAAGTGGCTGCCGGCCCCCATGAAGAACAGCATCGGGATCGACAGCATGAAATTCACACGGGAAGCCAGGAGGGCGGTGCGGCCCCATTGAGCCATCTCCGCCGGTGCCGGAGTGCCCTGCGCAGCTGCCGTCACGGCTGCGATGATCTTCTTCTGATTCGGCCAAATGATCGCATGGACGTTGGCCATCATGATGATGCCCAACAGACCGCCGATCCCGAGCGCGATGGCGCCGGTGCCGCCCTTGGAATACAGATAGAAGTACAGCGCGATGCCGGCGAGAACCGTCACCGTGGCCCCGTGGCGGAACCAATTGAGCGCGGCCGGCATGAGCTTCGGAATGACCACATTCTTCGTCGGACCGTCCAGGCTCTTCAAGAACGCCGCATTGATCAGATTGAAGAAATACAGCAACCCGATCCAGGTGATCCCGGCCAAGAAATGGACCCAGCGGAACAGCAGGCCTACCCAGTCAGCCTCACCGGCCCCTGCTCCAGAAACGCCCAGAAACACGACAACCAACACCAGCGCGAGGGCAAAACCTGCCCCCATCGTCTGCATCGGATCTTCAAGAAATTTCATACGGCCCCCTTTTTAGTGCACTGCTAGGATGCTTTGTGTACGTGAGCCCCTCTTCCGTTGTCAAGCAACCGTGACTGACAAGGAGATAAGGCCAGCAGCAATAGACGTTGCCTCACGTCTCACTCTGCTCCCGTCGCCTTTTACCGATTGCCCTTGGCCTTCACAATCACGCCATCAACCGATCGACCGTCGTACACAGCTCGCGCACGGCACTGGCCGACACTTCAAGAGCCGCACGTTCATCGGCCGTAAGCTCGTACTCCATCACCTGCTCCGCGCCGCCACGGCCGAGTTTCACCGGCACACCGACCACGACGTTGTGTAATCCATACTCGCCTTCGCAAAGGACCGCGCAGGGGAGAATGCGCTTTTGATCTTTGTGAATCGCCTCGACCATGTCCACCGCCGAAGCCGATGGCGCGTAAAACGCGCTGCCCGTTTTCAGCAAGCCAACAATTTCAGCACCTCCGTCGCGCGTCCGTTTCACGATCGCATCCAACTTGTCTTTCGGCATCAGCTCCGAGACCGATTTCCCCTTCACCGTGGTGTACCGCGGGAGCGGCACCATCGTATCGCCGTGTCCGCCCAGCACCATGGCTTGCACATCGGGACCCGGCACATTCAGGGCCTCCGCGATAAAGGTCCGCATGCGCGCCGAGTCCAGTACGCCCGCCATGCCGATGATATTGGACTTCGGCAGGCCACTGACCTTCCTGGCCACATGCACCATCGCATCCAGAGGATTCGTGACAAGAATCAGGATGATCCCGGGAGATCGGGAGACAAGTTCGGTCACCACCGATTTCACGATTTTGGCGTTCGTGGCGAGCAGTTCATCGCGGCTCATGCCGGGCTTTCTCGGAATGCCGGACGTGATGACTGCGATCGACGACCCGGCCGTTTCAGCATACCCGTTGGTTCCCACTACCCTCGTGCCGTAGCCGCACACGGGGCCGGCCTGCGAAATATCGAGGGCCTTCCCCTGCGGCACGCCCTCGACGATATCGACCAGCACGACGTCGTAGGCATCTTTCTCAGCCAGCCGTTGCGCGGTCGTCCCTCCGACATTTCCCGCTCCCACTACCGTAATCTTCGGTCTTGCCATCATCCCCTCACGTAAAGTGCCACGGGCTGAGGGCCGAGAACTGAGCAGCTCGGATTCGTCCTCTCAGTCCTCAGCACTTCGTCCTCAGTCCCGGTTTAGTGTTCATGCTCCGTCCATCCCGCCACTTTGAAATTGATCGTACAGACGAAATTCTCCCCGTCGTAAAAATTCACTTTGATTTTCTTCTTGCCGTACGTTTTTGCCAGAAACTCCTCCGGATTGTCGACGAGTTCCTGATAGCCGCCGGCCGGATACTCGCCGAGATCGTGAAAGACCACGATCATCCCCACCTTCACTTCTTGGAGCACCTTCGCCCAACAGCGAGGATAGACTTCCCAAAATTTGGCCTCGATCATGTCCTTGGTCGGTTCGGGACGGTCTTCACCGGGCTTGGTCGGCTGCGCAAATTTCGCCAGCCGGCGGACATAGGGGTACTGATGCCCCGTGAACAATTTGTACAACCAGGGTGGAACCGTCGGTCTCTCTGCTGAATCCGTCATCGATGCTCCGAACTCATTACACGCTCCCCCTCACTTCATCTATGCCGTAAGCCGTTGATAGATCCGTGGCAATTTCGACGGCAACGACTCTATGCGATCGATGACGGCGTATTGCACGTCGCCATACATGCGGCGCAGATAGCTGTCCGCTTCGCGGTCAATTGTGACACAGAAGGCATTGATTCCCTGCTGCCTCGCTTCTCGCAACGCGGCCTTCGTATCCTCCAACGAGTACTCGTCCTTGTAGTCGCCGTCGAGCGGCCGGCCATCACTCAGAAGCATCAAAATTCTGGTCTTGGCTTCACGGGCGTTCAGTTTGGCCACCGCATGGCGGATGGCGGCGCCATCCCGATTTTGCTGGCGCGGCCCCAGCCCGCCCAATCGGTGCGCCGTGGCGCTGCCCAACCGTTCGTCGAAATCCTTGACCGTCAAGAAATCCACCGAGGCACGGCCTTGCCCCGAATAGGCGTAGAGCCCGTACTGATCGCCCACCGCATCGAGCGCTTCGCACAGGAGCACGAGACTTTCCTTCTCGATATCAATCACCCGCCGGCCGCTTTCCACCTGCCGGCTGGTCGAACCGCTCACGTCGACCAGGAACGCCACCGCCACGCTACGTTCTTTTTTCTCACGACGGACGTAGACACGGTCGCTTCCTTCAAATCCAGCGCATTGCTCGGTTGCCCGACGCACGACAGCATCGATATCCACATCCTCGCCGTCCGCCTGGCCGGCGACACGGCGAAACGCCGGAGGACGCAGACTCTCGAAAAATCGTCGAAGAGACTTGATGACGCTCCGGTGAGTCGTCAGCGTCGAAGACACGCACTCGTCGGACCCAGCTTCCGCCGATCGCTCGACGACACGGCACCAATTCAGCCGATAGTCTTGAATCGTGTGATCCCACTCGGGATACCGAACCGCCCGTTCGCCATGAGCGGTCGGCTCCGGGACAGGCTGCGGCTCCACATCCAAGGCGAGCAACTCCTCCACCGCCGACGGCAACGAACGCCCCCCGCCGAGCACATCCCCGGAGGCGGATTCCTGTTCGCCATGCCGGCCGCCTTGGCCCAGCCCAGACCGCTCCTTGGAACCACCGCCCTGGCTCGCCATGCGATCCAGTTCCGCCTGCCGCTCATCGGCCTGCTCCTGATCCCGCTTGATGAATTCAGGATTCATTTCTCCCCGATAGACCCAATTCGTCACAGGCCGGTACACTTCGCTCTGATTCTCCGAAGCCGTCGGCCCCATACCGAGTTCTTGCGAATCGTCCTTGGCCTCCTCCGACCTGATCATCTCGGCGCGCGGAGCCAACAGTTCTTCCATTCGAATATACACGTCATGGACGAGCCGAACCGTCTGCTCTGCCGTTGCTGTCGTCGTAAAGACGGGCCGGCAGAGTTTCCAGAGTATCGAGACTTCTTCTCTGACGGCCTGTGGGACTGCCGCCGACTCCGATTCTCCGGTGGACAACCGCAAGAGACAATCGACAATCAGCTCCTTGGCCGTGAGACCCTGCGCAGGATCGCGAGGGGTAATCGCTTCAGCCGCCAACTGCGCCAGGTCGCGCTTGAGACCGGGGTACTCTGCCTGAAGCAGGAACTCGACGCGCGCATCTTCCAGCACCACCCAGAGATCGTGAATCAGTCGCGGGTGGGGATAAAGACGAAACAGCGCGGCCAAAGAATCCGGTGACGTCTGCGGCGGACGGCTATAGCGCCGGCGCACGGCCTCAACCAGATCCGAAAGCGGCTCCAGCGTGAGACGGTAGGTGCCGAACTCGAGGTGGCCGGCTTCGTGCGCCGCCATGACCAGATAGAGGCGTTCGTTTTGCTCCGCGACAGGATAACGACGAAGAAGCCCCGGCAATGAAATTGCCCGCCCGTCGGCGCTCACCGTCGCGCGGGCAGCGGGGGCCGTAATCGACTCCGGAAGTGCGGTAATGGATATGTCCGTTCCGCAAAGCCCCTGGACAAAGAGCTTGACCTTGCGGGCCACCTGTCGAAGCGTGACCCCGCTCAACGCCTGCTCAACCGATGAGAGCGCCTTCTGCGACTCCATCGCGAAGTAGGCCTGCGCACCTTCAGGACTGTAGGCCAGGACTTCTATCCCGGCCTTAAACCATTGTTCAAATCGTGACGCAGTCTGCGGCCCATCCCCGATGAGGCCCACCACTTCTGGACATTGGCGAAGATACGAGAGCGTCGCTCCGGCATCTTTCTCCGCGAGTAACGCGCCGAACTGCAACACTTTCATTTGCCAATCCACCGTCGGCAGAGCCCGAAGCAGCCTGGGCGATTCTGCCAGCCAGGCGACGCCTGATTCCGGCGAACGCTCAGCGAGCAACGCTCCCAACGCCACGACCTTCGAGCGAACCAGCCTATGTTCGATATCGCCCAAGATAGCGGGGCTGGTCCTGAGAAACTCCATCGTGGCGAGATAGTCCGGCCTCCCGATCGTATTCGGCGCAATCAGTTTCATGCCGAACGACAACCAATTTCGCACCTCGCTGAGCGGGAGGACAGGAGACAGTGCAGAAATTTGACGAATGTATTCCAGTCCCACCACAACATCGACCTTGGTCAGTTCCACGCTGATCTCAAGCCAGGGTCTCAGTTGTTCCGTAGGAACAGCAGCAAGAATCTGCGGAGCGGTTCTGAGATATTCCAACGTGACGTTGGCATCCTGATCGGCCATCTCAAGCCCGATTTCCAGAACTGCCTTGCGCGCGCCGGCCGGTTCGATCAGCCCGAGAATCAACGGACTGTCTTTGAAATATTTCAGCGCCGTGGCACCGGATGATTCCGCCAGCGCGACCCCCAGATCGAGCCAGGGGATGACGTGGGAGCATCCGGCGCGCCGATCCAGCTCGGGAAGCGCTTCGACCGCTGCCCGGGCCGCTTTTGAAGACTGCTCTTCGAGCTCACTCAGCAAACTCAGCACCGCCGCCAGCACATTGGCCTCGCCTTCCAGCTCAGTCAGCCGGGTTGCGAGTGATTCCGCTGTTGCGGCTCCCAGTTCACCGGCCAGCCGGTCAATCAACGCCTTCCTGTTTGAAACGTCGTTCATCGCTTCTTCCAAATCGAGCGAAGTTGTGGATTGTAAAGGACGGTTCAGCGCTTGTAAACTGTGCGCTGACGCGCAGGCGAGGGCAAGAAAACTCTCGGTCTGTCCTCTAGCCTCTAACCCCTCGCCTCAAGCCAAAGGATTGTTATGAGCGAACCCAAACAAGAAAGCCTCGATAAGATGTGGAAGTACGTGAAGGGGTTTGCCGAAAAGAGCGGAACCGCCATGCATCCCAATCCGACCGTCACCGAGGCGGTCGTGAAAGGCCTGGCCATGCATGTAGATGAACTGGGCAAGCCGCTCTGCCCCTGCAATTTTTATAAGGACAAGGCCGCCGAGGCGAAACTCCGCCGATGGATCTGCGCCTGCGACGAAATGCAGATCTACAAATACTGCCACTGCCTGCTATTCGTTCGCGAGGACGGCATGCCGATTACGGAGTATCTGCCCGAAGGCCACGAAGGGCGGGAAGTCTACGGCATCGTCACCGACCCGACGCCGGACAAAGGCCGGGCGCTGAAACACAAAGCTGTTCAAACACATTCTGCCGCCTCCGACCCAGAAACAAAGTAGCTCGCGGCTGGCCCTGTTCACTGCCAGCCGGTTACCTCATATCCTTTTTCGATCAAGCAACGCACGACGGCATCGGCATAGGGGGGATCCGGTTCCAGCGGTTTGTAGGCCCCGCCGGCCATCCCGACAATGAGCCCGAGTCCTCCGCCCGCCGCCGCTCCAATCGCCACACCCGTGGGCCCACCGATCAAACCGGCAACCGCACCAACCGCAGCCCCGCCTACCAGCCCAATTCCAGCACCGCTCGCAGCATTTCCCATGCCGTTTGTGCCGGGCCGGAGCCCTGCCGCCTCGGCTTTCTGCTGGCAAGCCGCCACATCCAGCTCGGATGCCTCACGCCCCTGAAGCTGAAGTTTCGCGTTCGACCGCAACGTCGGCTCCGGCCCCGCACAGGCCACGAGACTCATCCCGAGAACGAACGCCATCCCGCGCTGCCACGTCAACTGCGACACCTACAATTCTTCTCAACCATATTCTCCTCCTCCCGGCTCGCGACGGGATGGAAGAGGGAGACCTCACGCGCACGCGTCGAACGAGCATCTTCTGAGTCTGCGCGTTCAACGAGCACAGAGGTTCCCCCTCCGTCCCGCCCCATCTCTACTGCCATCCCGTCACCTCATACCCTTTTTCTTGCAAGCAGCGATTCACGAAATTCGTATAGGCCTGACTCGGCTGTGAAGAGCCGACGTTAAACAAGCCCATGAGCAGGCCCCACACAGCACCGCTCGCCGCGCCGATCAACGAACCGCTGCCGGCAGAGCCTGAAATTGCACCGCCGACCGCGCCGCTGGCCGCACCAACACCTGCTCCGACTGCCGTATTCGCGGCCACGCGTCCGCCTTTGCCGCTCCCTTCCTCCGCACCGGACGATTCGGCCAACTGCTTGCAGGCTTCGATATCCTGTTCCGCGACCGCTTTCCCCACCGATTGGAAGTGGGAATTGGGATACAGTACCGGCTGGACACTCGAACAGGCGCCCAGGAGAAACGTCCCGCATGCCAAACACAGGATGGATCGCTTCATGTAGCCACCGGTCCTTTCCGAAGAAGGCATGCCGTGACACGCTCCGCCGTCACCCCGCTGACACGCAGGCGCTTGCGCCGTCCGCCTGCACCGGAATCGATGTGCACCGCCGCAGCCGGCACGGACAATTCGCACGCAAGAAAACGAATCAGCTCCTCATTGGCCGCGCCATCGACGGGCGGAGCGGCGACTCGAATCTTGATCGCATCGCCATGAACTCCGGCACAGGCTGATCGTGACGCGTTCGGCTGGACGTGGACCGTGAGGACGGCTCCATCTTTGCTGTCCTGCACGATCGCGCGGCGGGAATCCACAATGGATGTCGCTTAGAAAATGGCTTTGACAAGTTCGAGGATGCTGCGCTGCATGTCGGGATCGTCGGTGATCGGCCTGGCAATCGCCACGTCACACGCTCGGTCGATCGCCACCCCTTCGCGGATCAACGTACCGGCGTAGATCAACAACCGTGTGCTCACGCCTTCTTCCAAGCCGTGATTCTTGAGGTTGCGCACCCTGCCGCCGAGCTTTACGAGACCGGCGGCAATCTCGGGGGCGACACCTGTCTCCCGCCGCACGATCGCGGTCTCAATGTCGGCGCCGGGATAGTCGAACTCGATGGCCATGAAGCGCTGCTTGGTGCTCTGCTTCAGATCCTTGAGCACGCTTTGATAGCCGGGGTTGTAAGAAATGACCAAGAGAAAATCATCGGCGGCCTCGATGACCTGTCCCTTCTTTTCGATCGGCAACAGGCGCCGGTCATCGCTGAGGGGATGGATGATCACCGTCGTATCCTTGCGGGCTTCGACCACTTCATCAAGATACACGATCGCGCCGTGTTTCACGCCGAGCGTAAGCGGTCCGTCGATCCAGACGGTATCCTGTCCCTTCAGCAGATAGCGGCCGACCAGATCGGAGGCCGTGAGGTCTTCGTGGCATGCCACGGTAATCAACGGGCGGCCAAGCCGGTAGGCCATGTGTTGCACGAACCGCGTTTTCCCGCATCCGGTTGGCCCCTTGAGCATGACCGGCATCCGGCTCTTCGCCGCCGTCGTAAAGAGACCGACCTCGCCGCGCACTTCGGCGTAGAATGGCTCCTGTTGAATACGATACTGCCCGATGTCGAACTCTCGCCCTTTGTCACTCATCTTGTCATTCCCCGTCGCATCGCGTGGTGAGCACGGTCCCTCTACAAAGCCAGGGCACGATAAACGGAACCGCGGCTCAAGATCAAGCCGGGAACGAGAGGGGCGGGCCTCGGCTACACGACCGGCGCCCCATCCAGCACGTCGCGCACTTTCTTTGCTAAGACATTCGGGGAAAACGGCTTGGCGAGAAATAACGACTCGCGCGAAATCCCTCCCCGCTCGAATGCCGGGTGGTCGGGATAACCGGACATAAAGAGCACCTTGATGCCCGGCCTGACCACTTGGATTTTCTCTGCCACTTCGGGCCCGCTCATCTGAGGCATCACGACATCCGTCAACAACAAATGAATGGGGCCCTGATACTTTGCCCCCGTCATCAGTGCCTCGATCCCATGGCGGGCCTCCAGCACCTTGTACCCGTGAAGGCGGAGAGTTTCATGAACCAGCCCACGGACAGCCGGCTCGTCTTCCACCAGCAAAATGGTTTCCCGGCCATGCGCCGGCTCCGCGACCTCTGGCGCCCCTGCTCCGCTCTGTGCGTCCGGTTCGACGAGCGGAAAATAGATTTTGAATGTCGCGCCCTGTCCCGGCTTGCTCTCGACAACAATGTTTCCGCCGTTCTGTTTGACGATTCCGTAGACAGTGGACAGCCCCAATCCCGTTCCCTTGCCTTTTTCTTTAGTCGTGAAGAATGGTTCGAAGAGATGGGATTGTGTTTCTGCATCCATCCCATGACCGGTATCGCGAACCGCCAGCAACACATAGGTCCCGGGCTTTACGATGCTGGGGCTCTGGCGCGACGGGGTGCCGACCGTCACGTTGCGGGTTTCGATCGTGAGCCGTCCGCCCTTGGGCATCGCATCACGGGCGTTGACGGCAAGATTCATGATGACCTGCTCGATCTGCCCTGGATCCGCCTTGATCGCACCGGCTTGCGGCGTCAACTCCGTGCAGAGTTCGACGATGTCCTCGCCCAAAAGACGGCGCAGCATGCCGTCCATGTTCGCAATGAGGGCGTTGAGATCGAGCACTTTGGGCGCGATGAACTGCCGCCTGCTGAAGGCGAGCAGCTGGCGGGTGAGACCGGAGGCGCGATCGGCTGCCTTCTTCACCTCCCCCATGTCCTTGTGCATGGGATCGTCCGGCCTCAGACGGGCCAACAGGAGTTCACTGTACCCCCGAATCACCGTGAGCAAGTTGTTGAAGTCGTGCGCCACCCCACCGGCCAGCCGCCCGACGGCCTCCATCTTCTGCGACTGCCGCAGCTGTGCTTCTGTCTGTTGCAAGACCTCTTCGGTCCGCGCCCGATCGCCGAACTGTTCAAGCTTCAGGCCGATGTCGTCGATCATCTTGAGCAGCTGCTCGTCGGGCGTGCGAACCTGCCGGCTGTATAATTCGATAACCCCTTCGATTTCGCCGCCGACACGAACCGGAAATCCCAATGCGCTATGAAGTCCGGCCTCACAGGCCACCTGTCGGCGGGGGAAATTGACATCGTGTGCGACATCGGTAATCCACACGGCCTTCCCGCTGGCCCAAATCCGCCCCGGCAGCCCTTCCTCAGTTTTAAAAGTCATCCCCCAGGTCGCCTCCGTAAACGCAGCCTCTTTCAAACGAGCATCGTGCCACTCATCCAGGCAGCGGAGCACGGAAGCCGCTTTGTCCACACGCCAGAACACGCCGCAGTCCCACTCCAGATTTTGTCCCACCGCCCGCACAATCTTGGGAACCGCTTCCTCCAGCGTCCGGGCCTCGGCCAGCACCCGTGTGACGGCATATTGCGCCGTTAAACGCTCCTCGGCGCGCTTGCGTTCGGTAATATCGGAAAAAGACACGACCACGGAGGCCGGTGTCTGTTGAGCGTCCACCGCCAAAGGTCTGGAATTGATGTCGATCCACCGCAATTTTCCGTCGGGCCGGTAGACCCCCATCACCACGCCGACACATGGCTGGCCGGTCTTGAGGGTCACTGCCGCGGGATGTTTCTCCGGTGGGAAGGGCGAGCCGTCTTCGTGGATAGTCTGCCAGCGTTCGTCTTGCAAGGAGCGTCCGTTCAACTCATCCAGCGACAAGCCCAGAATGCGTTCAGCACTTGCATTGCCGGTGCGCAGCATGCCGTCCGCATCGATCACCATAACCCCTTCGTCCAGTGCGTTGACGACCGACCGGTACCGCACCTCGCTTTCTTTCAGCTTGGTCTCAGCAAGCCGCCGCTGGGTAATGTCGCGAATGAAAGCGCTGAAAAAGATGGTGTCGCCGATGCGAACGGGTGAGATGGCCAGTTCCACAGGAAACTCGTGCCCGGAGCGGTGGAGCGCCAGCACCTCGATCCGGCGGTTGAGAATATGCGTCTCTCCGGTGGCCAGGAAGTGACGGAGACCCCGCTCGTGGGCCTCCCGATCTCTCGGAGGAATGATCAACCCTGCCAATCGCTGGCCGAGCGCTTCTTCGCGTGACCATCCGAAAATCGCCGTCGTCTGGCTGTTCCAATCGGTCACCACGCCGCCGGCATCGATCGTGATGAGCCCGTCCAGCGCCGTTTCCACGATCGCGCGAGTCCGTTCTTGACTCTGCAGCAATGCGGCTTCGGCCGCGCGAGCCCAGGAACTTTCCTGCTGCGCTTGCTGGTACTCCGCCCGCAGCTGCGAGGTCGACCAAAAAAGCAGCAGCAGCATGGGAACCCACAAGGCCACGCCGACCAATCCCACCTTCCATAAGATCGACTTGATGGGATCCAGAATCCGGTCGCGATCCATCCGGACCAGCACATACCATCCAAGTCCGGGATATTCCCCGAACCCTTTCGTGTGGGCATACCCCGTGACCACAGGTACATCACGGTACTCTTCTTCGAGAAATCCCGGCTCGCCCGATTGCGCAGCCTTCACCAGGGGAAGATCTTCTTGGAGCGTTTCCATCGGTCCCGTTTGAGAGAGGCTCGAATCGACGAACACTTGGCGGTCTTTGGTCACCATCTGGTACGCCACCGGTCCGGTAAATTCCTGCCGCTCTTCGAGCGACCGAACCGTCCTCGTCGTCACATCTTCCAGTACGGACGTGGTCATTCTCGTGGTCACGACACCGAGAAACGTTCCCTCGGAGTCGAGGACCGGGGCGGTAAAGGCGACGGTTTCAACTCCGCTGTCCACATCATGAACCGCCACATCATCAATCTGGATCTTCCTTGTCGCCTTGGCTCCCTGAAACCATCGGGTTTGGCTGAAATCCCGGCCCCGCAGCGACGGTTCGGTCGACGCCACCATAGTCCCCTGTCCGTCGGTGACGCCCAACCAGAGATAGACCGGCGCATAGTTCGCCTTCATCCATCCCAGGTAACTGGACAAATACCGCTCGTCGGAAGATTGCAAGGCAAACGCCCGGGCCATCATCTGAGCATCGCCGTACCGTTCGAACAGCAGACGATCCAGCTTGTCGGAAACCTCAGCCGCGGCAATGGTCAGCTCTTCACCGGCTGCGGCGATCAACCGGTGCTCGACATTGCGCAAGAGGAACACGCCGGCGACCAAAGCAACCAGGTTCATCAGGATGATCAACTGAGGCAGCCAGCGATAGCGCTGTGAATCAAGCGGCTGCTGAAAGTCTTGCGTGGTCATGGGCGTGAAGCCTCGGAACAGATGTAGCTCTCGATGCGCATCAACGGATGGTAGGCTTGTTTTGAACGCCGCAACCCGGACAGCCCTGCATCATCCATCGTGTTGATACACTCCGCGTTTTCAGACAACGCCTTCCGGCACGTATCTCGAAACAGATACTGCGCCAATCCGGGAATCGTACGATCGGCGACTTCCAGCAAGACGCAGAAGGTATTCTTGTTCAGCCAATAGCCGAACGTATAGGCGCGAATCCGTCCCTCCAGACGAAGCACCGATCCGATCAGGGCCAATTCCGATCCATGGGCCCAGGCCACTTCATGAGCGGACTCCACATCGTCGAGTAGCAATATCCCAAATGCATCCAGTCCCTCGGCACGTTTCTGTTCTCCCCATGTTCTCAACAACGCACGGCATTCCGCTCGGTCACGCAAACGATACGGCTCGATCGTGGCGATCCCCAACCGTTCAATGCGGTTGCACAGCGCCCGTTGCGATTTGTACCGATCTCCGGCCAGCGAACCCAGATCAGCAGCCCGATAGAGATAGTCGGGATCTTTCGCAGTCAGCCGATATCCCCATGATTCAAGCTCAGGCATCAGCGCGGCCGGAATATTTTCGACCCGGCTGACGGGAGACTCGCCGTTCCAACGCCGCATCAGCCGAAATGCTTCCGCCAATGGTTTCCGGATCGAACCTTCTGTGAGCGGGGGCAGCGGCATGAACCAACCGTCAGGAGACTGGATGAAGAGACAGAACGCCCCTTCCAGTTCGGCCCACCAATAGGCGAGCCTACCATTCCAGATATAGTGGTAGGCTGCCGAATAGGCCGCGAGGGGCCGATCCTTTGCGAGCCCGGATCGATCCAAGGCGCTCGCAAGTCGCGGCAGATCCTCCACCATAAACTTGTTAACCGGGTGGGGGCCCCATCGTTCAATCAACGCCTGCGTAACTGCCGTGAGCGAAGCCAGCACAACGACGTCTTCCTGAAACCGCCCCACCAACCTGGGATGATGTGCGATCTTGTGAAGAACTTCCGGCTGTCGAAGCAGCTCCATGATCCGATCGGCATGCAGACGAATGGATTCCGGAACCTGCTCCTGCATGAAGGGACACTTGGTGTCCCAGCCGAGCAAGACCTCATCCTGAACGGCATTCCACATCATCGCCAACGGATAGAGCTGGCAATCGAGCGGCCGTCGCTCATAGATACGGCACATACTGCGCTGGGGATCGAACGCAGGACAGAAAAACCCCTCCCCCCCCGGATCCGGCAGAACGGTGATCTGACAGCCCGTTCGATCTGGGAACAGGCCTTGGTCTAAACCGCCATCGACCGCCCGATCGACTTCCTCGTTCGTAAAGTAGGGCCGAAGCGCGCTGTCGGCATCGGGGAATCGGCAACAGACGTCGCACCGCACACAGGTACTGCCAGGCACCAGTTGAGGAAGGATGGGATGCGCAGTTGCCAATGGCAAAGCCGTTTTCATGGTCAGCGCGCTCGGACAGGATTCCAATGGGATAAGCGTCATTCTAGCATCATTCTCAAAGGAGACCTACTAGGATATGGTTTCCCCCTGTCGCGGCTCCGTCACAAAACCTCCAAATTGTTGACCAGATTCTCTCGTCCTGGAATACTGACCACACAAACGCTGCTCACCCATTCGAACCACGATGGCGACTCCTCCCGGCAAGCTGGAATACGACCCCCAGGTGTTGTTGAACTCGCAATCCGTCATCATTACAGTTATCGACCCCCTGACCCACAAAGTCATTTTCCAAAACCAAACGTCTCACAAGAAATTCGGCGATATCTCCGATTTCACCTGCCATGAAAAGATCGCCAGCTGCGCCACGCCCTGTGCGTTCTGCAAAATGCCGGATGCCGTCGAGAAGGGACTTCCGACATCCAGCGAGGTGCCGCTCCCGAATGACGAACATCTTCTCGTACAATGGGCACAGGTCAAGACCTCGTCCGGAGAGACGCATGTCGTGGAGACCATCACCGATATCACTCTGATCAAACGCCAGCAGGTGGAAGCCGATGGATTGGTCCAGAAACTGTCCAGCACCAATCGTGACCTCATCCAGGCCAACCAGCTCCTGCGTGATCAATCGATCAGAGACAGCTTGACCGGTCTCTTCAATCACTCTCATTTCCAAGAAACGCTGGTCCAGCTCTGTGCGCGCGCGCTTCGTTCCATGCACCCGCTTTCGCTGCTCTTCATCGACCTGGACAATTTCAAGCAGATTAACGACATCTACGGCCATACGATGGGCGACCAAGTCCTCCGTGAACTGGGCTGGTTGCTGGACAGCCAGCAGGGACCGGGCCGGGGTATCTCGCGAGCCAGCGATTTCTCCGCCCGTTACGGTGGAGAAGAATTCGCTCTCATCCTTCCCGATACGTCGATGGAAGGCGCGCTCAGCGCCGCCGAACGCCTGCGCCATCGCGTCACCACCTTGACGATGTTGCCGGAACTGACAGTGCTTAACAGCAAACCTCTCGCGCTGACATGCAGCATCGGCGTCGCCTCATTCCCTATTCACGCGTCTATTCCATCCGATCTCGTTGTCGCGGCCGACACTGCCCTGTATGCGGCAAAGAAGTCCGGGAAAAACTGCGTGCGCATGGCCACGCCAGCCAATCCTTCCCAGCCGCTCGCCGCTCCTCTTGTACGATCCTAAATCCCGTGTTACGATCTCCTTTGCCTCGGCAATGCACGGCTGTTGATTTGAACTATTTCCCTGTCTGATTTGGCTACCTCCGACCTTCTCCATCGCTGTTCAAGTATCCGAGATAACCTGATCGAAGCAGGACTCTTCGCACCGCGAGCCGGTACGGGTCCACTGTCATCTGCCGGAAAGGAACCTGTCGAGAACTCTTGGCGAATCGGCGTAAGTCCGCTGGCGATCAGCCCCGATCAGTTAAAGTTTTTCGAAACATTAGGGCCTCAACTCTTCCGTTTCTATCAAGCCTTGAACCGCCTGTACGCCGAGAGTGTCCGAGGCACGCAACCCGGTTGGGTAGCGAGCTACCTCGACCAAGGAAAACCGGAAGGATTGATTACCTATAGCCGCATGAAACGGTTTCGCGACCACCTGCCCGCTGTCATCCGTCCGGATGTGATCCCGACGCCAGACGGCATGGTGATCACGGAACTCGATTCGGTTCCCGGCGGGATCGGGCTGACGGCGGCCATGAGCCGAGCCTACTCTGATCTAGCCCCCCACCCGCCAGAACTTGTCGGCGGTCGTGATGGCATGATTGACGGCTTCGCCGCTATGCTGGGAAACCAGCGGGGACGGCGCGACGGCATCATCGCGATCGTCGTCTCGGAAGAGGCGAACGACTACCGGCCGGAGATGGCCTGGATGGCGCTTCAGCTCACCGCCCGAGGGCTGGAAACCTACTGCGCCGAACCGGGCCAGATTCGGTTTACCGAAAAAGGACTGTTGTTGGCCTCGGCGGCGGGCCCTCTGCCCATTGGATTGATCTACCGTTTCTACGAACTGTTCGATCTCCCGAATATTCCCCAAGGCGACCTCATTGAACACTCCCTCGGCGACGGTTGGGTCTCCGTCACACCGCCGTACAAACCGGCGCTGGAGGAAAAGTCAGCCTTCGGATTGCTCCACCATCCGATATTGCAACCGTATTGGCGCCAGGAACTGGGTACCGACCTCTTCCTCCATCTCACCACCATTATGCCCCGGACCTGGATTCTGGACCCGGCTCCTGTGCCGCCCTCAGCGACGATCCCCGGCCTTACGATCGGAGGTCGTGCCACGATGAACTGGAGTGATTTGGCCGGCGCCACGCAAAAAGAACGACACTACGTCATCAAGCCATCCGGGTTCTCCGAACTGGCCTGGGGCAGCCGAGGGGTCTCGGTCGGCCACGACCTCCCTCAAATCGAATGGGCCGCCGCCATCGAGTCCGCGCTCACCGCCTTCCCCCGAACCCCTTACGTGTTGCAAGAGTTTCACAAGGGCCGCCAGTACCAGCTCGACTATTTCGATCCCGTAACCGGAGCGATCAAAGAAATGGCGGGACGGGCCAGACTCTCCCCGTATTATTTCGTCACTGGCGAAACGGTTGAACTGGCTGGTATCCTGGCGACAATCTGCCCGGCGGACAAGAAAGTGATACACGGCATGAAAGACGCGATCATGGTGCCTTGCACCGTCGCACCGCAGGAAAGCGCGGCGTGAGTGCTGAGTTATGAGTTCTGAGTTTTTTGCCAAGCGCGTACAAATCAGAACTCTTCACACAGCACTGAGCGCTCACAACTCAACACGATGTCACTGACTCTCTATCATGTCGATTGGTGCCCTGAATGCGATGTCGTTCGCCGGAAACTGGCCGAGCTGAATCTGCCGTATACGGATGTGATCGTTCCGGACGTCCGCCCGCTCCGCAAAATGGTCTTCGAGGTATCCGGGCAGTACTACGTCCCTGTGTTGCAGGATGGCGACAAGGTGCTGAGCGAAACGCACGATATTCTTGAGCATCTGTCCCGGCGCTACGGCGCTCACGGCGAGGGGCAAGAGGCAGGAGACGCAGGGGGATGATGCACCGTCATCTCGCCGTTAGTCCCCCGCCACGAGCCGCGGGATCATCAAGGAGCTGATCATGGAGGAATGGAGACGCATCCTCGCCGAGAGCATCGTGAAGCCGAAGGATCTCGCCGATCGCTTTGGGCTCGACGAGAAAGAGATCGAGGCGATCGTCGGCCCATACCCCATGCGGATCACACCGACCGTGCTGAGCACGATCACGTCAAAAGGCGACGCGATCTGGAAACAGGTCGTCCCGGAAATCGCCGAACTGGCCGACATCGACGCCGAAGACGATCCGCTCGAAGAAGACCTCATGAGTCCGGTTCCGCACCTGGTCCACCGCTATCCGGATCGAGTTCTCCTGATGGTCACGAACCAATGTCCGATCTATTGCCGCTTCTGCACCCGCAAACGGTTGGTCGGCAAACCCGGCTTCCTCAAGAAGGGCGAACTCGATCGAGCCATCACGTATCTGCGTCAACACAAGGAAGTGCGGGATGTCATCCTCTCGGGAGGCGATCCGCTGTTGCTTCCGGACCATTTGCTGGAGCGTGTCCTGAAAGCCCTTCGGGCCATCCCGCACCTCGAACTGATCCGCATCGGTTCCCGCGTCCCCGGGACGTTGCCCGAGCGCATCACCCCCCGGCTGTGTGACATCGTGAAAAAGTATCACCCCATCTACATGAACTTACATTTCAACCACCCGGACGAGTTGACTCCGGCAGTCAAGGCCGCCTGCGGCATGCTGGCCGACGCCGGCGTGCCCCTCGGTGCGCAAACGGTGCTGCTGAAAGGTGTCAACGACGACCCGAACACGATGAAACGGCTCGTCCATCAGCTCCTGCTCGCGCGGGTGAAACCCTACTATCTCTATCAGGCTGACTTGACCAAAGGGACCAACCATTTCCGCACGACCGTCGAGACCGGTTTGCACATCATCAAGGCTCTGCAAGGCCACACAAGCGGCATGGCGGTACCGCACTTCGTCATTGACGCCCCCGGCGGCGGCGGGAAAATTCCGCTCCTTCCCGACGAGTATTTGGTGCATATGGACGAGGACGGGGCCGTGCTGCGCAATTACGAAAACAAAACCTTTCACTACCCTCAGCCGAAAGCAGGCAACAGCCGCGAGCTGCCGATGGTCGGAGCCAGGGCCTCCCGCGACGATTCGAACGAGGCCTTCGCGTCCTGCGGAGACAGCTATCCGGATCGCGACGGCTATTCCACCTGGGGTAACAGCTGCGGGGGAGACTCGGACGACCTGTGACCAAGAAAGCAGCTCAAGGCATTCTTCCCTTCCAGCAGATCAGGCGGCTCATCGCCGGCGGTGCAGTCACGGCCTCTGCAGCGATTGAAGACCGCCAGATCCAGCCGGCCAGTCTCGATCTTCGGTTGGGCAAAAAGGCCTATCGCTTGATCAGCAGCTTTCTGCCGGAGCTGTCGGCTATCTCCAGCCGCCTCAACGTGATGGATTTTTATCAATCCGATCTCGTGATGTACGAGATGGATTTGAGCGGCGGGGCCATTCTCGAAAAAGGCCACGTCTACCTGGTGCCATTGCTGGAATCGCTCAAACTCCCCGGCACCATCCGTGCGCGGGCAAACCCGAAAAGCACCACCGGCCGGTTGGACGTGTTTACACGCATCGTCACGGACCTGAACGCCGGCTTCGACGAGATCCGCGCCGGCTATCACGGCCCTCTCTTTCTCGAGGTGGTCCCTCGATCGTTTGCCATCAAGGTCAAGACCGGCCAGTCCTTGAATCAGATCCGCTTTGTGCGCGGCGAAGCGGCAGCCTCTGACGCGACACTCCAAAGCCTGCACCGCCGCGAACCGCTCCTGTACCATAACGCCGCGAACCGGAAGCCGCTGCGGGCCAAAGAATTCCGGACCGATCGCGGCCTCTTTCTGCGGATCGACCTGAAAGGCGAAGAAGGAACAGGCTCACCGGTGATCGGCTACCGGGCCAAGAAAAACAGTCATGTCATCGACCTGTCGAAAATCGGCTATTATGCGGCGGCGGACTTCTGGGAGCCTCTCTACCGCCACCGGCAGGACAGTCTGCTGCTGGAACCGGAAGAGTTTTACATCCTCGCCTCCAAGGAACGGATTCGCGTCCCCCCCGATTACGCGGCTGAGATGGTCGCCTACGAAGCCGCCTGCGGAGAGCTCCGCACTCACTATGCCGGATTCTTCGATCCGGGATTCGGCTACGGCGCCGACGGAGAAATCAAAGGCACGCAGGTCGTGCTGGAGGTGCGGCCTCACGACGTCCCGTTCCTGATCCACGATGGACAAACCTTCTTCAAGGTTGTATATGACAGGATGCTCGACGTACCGAATCGACTGTATGGAGTCGGTCTCGGCTCCTCCTATCAGCAGCAAGCCCTCACGCTGAGCAAGCATTTCAAGGTCTGACCTATGGCTCCAACCGATCTTCCTCCTCCGCACGACCCGGCGCCTCGCCCGACGACTCAACCGAGCGGATCGGAAGAGCAGGACGGCGGCAGCGACCACCAAATGCACGTCGTGGGACTCATGGTCGGCACGGCGTTGATGTTCATCGGCTTTCTCAATGTTTTTCTCTCCATCAGCGGGGGCTTCGAAATCAATGTCGTGCCGTTTTTGATCTACTTCGGAGGCCTGGCCGTGTGGGCGAATGCGGCGATCGAGACTCCGGCCCTTCGATATGGGGTCATGGCAGCGGCTATCGCCCTGGCACTGGGGTTCTTTCATTACGGCGAGGTGTTGTTCTGGCACAAACAGGTTGTCTTCTGGTCCACCGTCGTCATCGTGATGTACTTCATGTTCAACGAACCGAAAAAACCCGATTGATTCCTGCCCGATGACGATCTCCGTCATCATCCCCGTGTTCAACGAAGCGCGAACCATCGCCGGCACCATTTCCCATACGAGAAGCCTCGGCTTCGACGAGCTCATCGTCGTCGATGGAGGGAGCACCGATCAGACGCGAGCGATTGTCGATTCACTGCTTACCGGCGCTCAGGGCTCATCACCCGGCACGGTTCGACTGCTGCAGGCTCCGCGCGGTCGTGCTGGGCAGATGAATGAAGGCGCGAAAGCGAGTCGAGGAGACGTGCTGCTCTTTTTGCACGCCGATACGCGCATGCCGGCAACAGCCAAGCAACGGATCGTGGCGGCCCTTGCCGACATACGTATCATCGGCGGACGGTTCGACGTCCGATTCGACAGCCCTTCCGCCTGGGGACGGGTCATCAGCGCCTTCATGAACGTCCGGTCGCGACTCACGCGCATTTCAACAGGCGACCAGGCGATCTTCGTCCGCCGCGAGGTCTTCGAGCGGCTCGGTGGATTTTCCGACATCCCGGTCATGGAAGACATCGAGTTCAGCGCCAGACTCAAGCGCACCGGACCGACAGCCGCCTTGCGCGACCCCGTCACCACCTCCTTCCGCCGCTGGGAGCAGCGGGGCCCGCTCAACACCATCCTCTTGATGTGGACCTTGCGGTTCCTGTATTGGATGGGGGTCAGTCCGCACCGACTCAAGAATTTCTATGCAGCAGTGAGATAGAAACACAGTGAATCCAACACTCAGCCCTCAGCCCTCAGCCCTCAGCACTGCCTTAGTGATCTTCGCCAAAGCGCCGATCCCCGGCCAGGTCAAAACACGTCTCTGCCCTCCCCTCACTCCCGACGAAGCCGCCACGTTGCACGGCAGCTTTGTCCTCGACACCCTTGAGCGCACGCGAACAGCTGTGGCGAAACTGAAACTTCCCTTCGACCGCTATCTCGCCTGCTCGCCGTCATCGACGCTCGTGTTTTTCAAGATCATGGAGGAACGCCAGGGCGTGAAGCTGATCGATCAGGTCGGTGATGATTTGGGCGTACGGATGCAGCATGCCTTTGAAACGCTGTTTGCACGCAGGTACCAGCGCGTGCTGATCGTCGGGAGCGACGTTCCCTCTCTCCCTCTCCAACATTACATGCAGGCTCTGACAATGCTGGAACGACATGATCTCGTGCTGGGGCCGGCTCTCGACGGCGGCTACTATTTGATCGGCCTCAACACACCCGCGCCCGCGCTTTTCGAAAACATCCCCTGGTCGACCAATCAGGTGCTGGCTTTGACCTGTGAAAGGGCCAAGACGCTGGGATTACACGCAGGCCTACTGCCCGAATGGCGCGATATCGACAACATCGACGATCTCAAGGCGCTGATCGAAGCCGCTTCGCTCGATGCCAGGAAGCCGAAGAACGAGCAATCATTTTCGAGCCGGACAGCCGGCGCGCTTCAATTCATCGCCAAACAGCTGCGATCGAGAGCCTAACCAAGGAGCCTTCATGCATACGCCTGTCGCCCTCATCACCGGCGGCGCCAAAGGGATCGGACGCGGGATCGCGCTCGATCTTGCCGCAAAGAAATGGAACGTCGCCTTCTGCTATCGAACCAGCGAAGCGGAGGCCAAGAACACTGCGGCCGCCATTACAGAAAAGGGCGGGCAGGCGCTGGCCATACGCTGCGATGTTTCCGACCCCGTCGCCGTGAAAAGCCTGGTCATGCAGGTTGAGCAACAATGGGGGCAGATCACTGTCCTGATTAATGGCGCCGGGCCCTATCATCGCGTGAATCTGTTCGACGAAACGGTCGAGGGCTGGAATGCCATGTTCGATGGGAACCTGCACCCGATTTTCTATCTGGCGCAAGCCGTTGCGCCCGGCATGAAGGCGCGCAAGTCAGGCCGCATCATCAACTTCAGCATGGCCAATGCCGATCAGATGGTTGCACAACCGGACGTGACGGCACACTACATTGCCAAAGCCGGCGTGTTGATCCTCACCAGAACCTTGGCCAAGCTCCTGGCTCCGCACGGCATTACCGTCAACGCCGTTTCGCCCGGTTTCATCGATTCCGGCAGCGCACCTCCGGAAGAACTGGCAGGGATGACCAAACGAATTCCCGCCGGCTACATCGGCACCGTCGACGACACCGTTGCTGCCGTCCGCTACTTACTGAGCGACGACGCGCGCTACGTGAACGGGGCAAACATTCAGATCAGCGGAGCATGGGGGATATAAGAAGGAGAGACGATGCAATCAGAACAAGAACGCCAAACTCATCAGCGATTCGTGCAGGCCCTCCAGCATGAGCACTTGACCTGCGCCAAACCCGGTTGCGGCGGGCCGATGGACGTCGTCGATCTCACGCCGCATCTCGCCCGCATCAAGACCTACGAAGCCGAATGCGAGCGCTGTCATGTGAAGGAACAGATTACAGGGAAGGAACAGAACCAGCCGCCATGGGATGACGCATCCATCACCATGATGGCCGAAGTGCATCTGCTCCACGACCAGCCGACCTGCCCCTACGACGACACGCCCATCACGTTTATTTCCATGCCGAATCCACGGCGCAAAGCCCGCTACCGCCTCGCCTGCTTCTACTGCGGCCGTCACACGGAAATGAATTGGCCGCCACCGGAGGCGAAACGGTGAGGAGCAGCTGTCGAACTCTCGATTGCGCGTGTCCAACAAGCACCGTCTCATCGTGCGCGTTTCTAATAAGATTGCCTCTCCGGCTCCCTTCCCCCTCCACTGCTGAAATCAAAAAGGTGGGCTGACGGGAGAGAACTGCGGACGCCATCGCCGGAGGGGGCGGGACACAACATCCTCCCAATTACTCCACCTAGGGAAGGAAGGCGGCGGGATGGTTGTGACGTGACGTTGCGGGTGAGCCACGCTGATGTGCGTGGCGGGAAACCAAGCGAGGCCCGACAGCGCCTTCCTTTTCAAACTGGAAGGCGCTGATCGGAAATCTCCAAATTCTGATTTGGGGGATGGGGGGGAACCGCAGCCGGCTTCCCGGCAGCTACAGCAGCGTGGCGAGCACGCATCAAATCGACACGACCGCCCGCCGCCTTACTTCCCGAACGCCTTTTTCAGCAGCGGCTCGATCTCGCCCTTGGCCGCCATAGGATCCAAGACATCCGTATCGCCATAGAACGTGCCGTCGATGAATACTTTCGGCAGCGTCGGCCAGTTGGTCAACTTCGTGAGCGCTTCCCGCTTCGCAGGCTGCGAAAGCACATCAATGACTTCGTACGGGTAGCCGTACTTGTCGAAGAACTGCATCGTTTCCCTGGTGAATCCGCACATCGGCATCGTCTTCGTACCCTTCCCGTAGATCAAAATCTTGTGCGTCTTCACTTCCTTCTGAATTTCTTCTTCCATCGGTTCTGCCATCGTCGGCCTCCTTTTCTGAGAATCGGCGTGAGACAAGCGGCTCGTGGCAAGAACGCCTCCCTCCAAGGCGAATTCTCTGAACCGCTTGCCCCTAGCCCCTAACCTATCGCTGCGATCAGTTCTCGTCCTTCGTTTTCGCGGTCAACTCCAATGCGTGAATGCGCCCATCCTTCAACGGAATATCAAGTGCCTGATAAATCAGGCGATGCCGATCCAGCAGATTCTTGCCCTGAAAGGTGTCGGACACGACCACAACTTTGAGATGATCCATCGTGCCGGTTCTATCAATCATGGTGACCATCGCGTCCGGCATGGACCGTCTGATGAAATCCGTTAACGTTTCCTGTGTAATCACTGCGACCTCCTCTTTCTTGCAGGATACCGTAGCGGCTTTCTCAAAGGCAATTCGATGAAGCGCGCCCTTTGTACGGCGTACGTAATGGAAGCAGGTCGCAATCTGATTCACCACTGAATCGCATGTGATTCCACGTATTTCAACCATTGACGCAGCCTCGCCAGCGATTCCTGCCCCCAAGCTCTCTACAATAAAAGGGATTTCACCACTCGCAACCACCTCTTTTCCTGGTACAGATCTTGGGATAACACATCTCCAAGATTGATTGTTCTGTAAGAGGAGGCGCGTATGACGACCATGATGACCTTAACCGCGATCACGGTACTGCTCAGTTCACTGCTGCTCTTGCACCGCATCTGGTGATGCAATCCAGGACTGCACGATGAAGACAATGCAGCATGATTCTGGTGGTGGATATCAGCCAGCGGTGGTGCAAGTGAGCCAGCTGCATTTCAGCATTCAAGCCGTCCTGTCGAAAAGCCATTGATAATGCACGCATCTTGAACTTCATTATTCATGGCACATTGGTTGCTGTAGACACAGAGCAAGAAAGACGAATCACTGGAAATGCACGATCAGGCAGAGAGAGAAGGGTAAGAGATCAATCGCAGCCTACACAACAAAGGAGGGCGTCATGGGTGAATTTACCTCTGGGTTCTTTATGGGAGACAAGGAAACGAACGGGCGCGTGCTGGTGGTGGATGACGAAGCGGACATCCGGAAAGTCGTCCGCATGACGTTGCAGAAGGCCGGTTACGATGTGCTCGAAGCGGAGAACGGCGAAAAAGCGATCGAGACCATCAATGCGGGTGAGAACCGGCTGCTCCTCGACGTCGTCATCTGCGACATCCGTATGCCGAAGATCAACGGGGTCGAAGCGATCGCGTACTTCCGCAGCAATTATCCGCGCGTGCCGGTCATCGTGCTTACCGGATTCCCCGATACGGACATGGCCACGTCGATGCTCCGCCAGGGTGTCGTCGACTACCTCGTCAAGCCGGTCGAAGGCGAAAAGTTGAGAGAGGCCGTGGGCCGGGCTATGGAGCAGCGAGAATTGGCCCATCTCTGATGGCCGTAACGGATGACATCACGGGGAGGGCCAGCCGGCTGGCCTCCCCTCCTCCGGAGGTGAACGCGGTGCAGCACCTGACGGACAGAGCTGTCGTGGCAAAACTTGCGCCGACCAAAGTGGCAATTCTGGGAGCAGGGCGAGGAGGCAGCGCACTCCTTGATCTTCTTCACCAGATTCCTTCGATCGACATCGTAGGGATTATGGATCGCGATCTGCGGGCGCCGGGGATTCTGCGCGCGAAAGACCTCGGCATTCCCGTCGTTGATGAAGCGGACGTGCTCGTGAGCCGTGACGGCATCAACCTGATCATGGACGTGACCGGAGATCCGTCCATGGCGAGATTTATTCAAACCCATAAACAGCCAGAAGCCGAAGTGCTGAGCGGATCGGCCTCGCGCGTCTTGTGGGAACTCGCCCAGTATGAAGCCAATCTCCAGGCTGAGCTGCTCCATGCCGAAAAACTGGCCGGCATCGGTTCGTTCGCCACGGGAATCGCGCACGACATCAACAATCCGCTGCAATTGATCATGGGGCTGGCGGAAAACCTCGCCGACGAGAAGAACTTGGACACGATTCACGAACAGGCACGGGAGATTATCGAAGCGGTTCGCAGGACCAGCGCCATCTGCCGGGATCTCACCCAATACGCCCGAAGAACGTCGTCCCGGGATGATACGATGGTGTGTCTCAACGGACGGCTCGACGAGGCGCTCAAGATCGCCCGCTACGCGGCCAGTTTTCACGATATCACCGTGATGAAGGAATACCA
Organism: uncultured Nitrospira sp.; assembly: GCA_964582865.1. Taxonomy (GTDB): domain Bacteria; phylum Nitrospirota; class Nitrospiria; order Nitrospirales; family Nitrospiraceae; genus Nitrospira_C. Next base: position 37,034 of record CAZOUA010000009.1, read on the forward strand.
GCAGGGCGCCGCAGCCAAAGGGAATCCGGACGAGTTGCTTCACGTATTCGTGAACCTGATTACCAACGCCGTCCACGCGATGGATCATGGCGGTGGCACGCTTAGATTGGCTACCGCAATATCCGAATATGGCGCCACCGTCCGGATCATCGACAGCGGATGCGGCATTCCTCCGGACATGTTGGGACAGATCTTCGATCCGTTCTTTACGACGAAAGCGCCGGGGAAGGGCACGGGGCTCGGGCTCTACAACGTCAAGACCATCGTCACCAAAATGCACGGGAAAATCGGCGTTGAAAGCCGCGTCGATCACGGCAGCACATTTACGATCACCTTTCCTCCCGCTTCAGAGGCTCCGTCGTGACTCGCGCACCACATACACCCCCGCCCGCGACTCGAGGATGGAAACTCCGGACGAAATTGATCGTCTCGATGCTCTTGGTCGGCATCGTTCCCCTGCTCGTCGGCCTTGGTATGGCCTTTTGGCAGGGGTCCAAAGAAATCCACGAAGTCAGCGGCGAAAGCTTTAAGGCCTTGGCGACCGAAGCGGCCAGAAAACTCGACATTCTCATGGCCGAAGAAATCGCCCGCACCTCCCGCATCGCCACGGACCCGGCGATCGTGCGCGAATTGGAGCGGAGGCGCGATGCGCTGCAGGGCCCCACAGCCTCCGCCTCCTTGGCCGTCTACGACGACCTGCGCAGCAAATGGGACGCGCAGGATCCCGCCGCGGTGAAAACCATCATGGAGAATTCCATTGCCGGTCTGCTGCGCGAGTATTATTCCGGAGCACACAGCGAACCGGACCAGCTGATCCCGCAAGTGGTCCGCGGTGCGACCAAGATGTTGTTTATCACGGACATTCGCGGAAACCTTGTCGCGGCCCTGACCAGCAAGCCGCTATTCGCCAATGGGAAGACCGCATGGTGGCAAGGCGCGTTCAATAAGGGGATCGGACAGCTGTATATCGAGGATGTCCATTTCAACGATCGGGCCGGCGCCTATGCCTTTACGATCTCGCTCCCGGTCATGGACAGCCTCCGGTACGAGGCGGTCGGCGTCTTGCACCGCGTCATCGACGCCAAGGAGTTTTTTTCCCCTTCCACTCAGCCGATCCGATTCGGCAAGACCGGACACGTCATGTTGATCGACAGCCGGGGCATCGTGATGAGCTGCCCGATCCTTCCCACCGGAGTCAGCATTTCCGACAGCAGCTTGATCCCACTGGTGACCCCTTTGCAGCCAGGCTGGACCAGCGCGCCAAGCGACGGCCATGGCGGCCGCTCTTCCTCCATCATCGGATTCTCGCCATTGCCTGAAACAAGCCGCGCCACCAACGGCTCACTCGAGGGCGGCTCCTGGCATACCTTCGTCTGGCAATCGTCCGATGAATTATTTTCTCCGATCAGGCACCTGTTCACATGGATGACCGTATTTGGCTTTATCGCCATGGGCTTGCTTGCCACGTTGGGATACTTGGCGGCAACGCGTATCGTAACCCCGGTCCGGCAACTGCAACAGGCCGCCCAATCGATCGGCCGCGGGGAGCTGCGACAGTCTATTCAGATTAAGACCGGTGACGAACTGGAAGCACTGGCTGAAGAATTCAATCGCATGAATCAGCAATTGGAAGCAGCCTTCGCCGGGTTGACCGATCAAGTCAGCTTGAAAACGCAGGAAGTGCAATATTTACAGCGATCGACCGACCAAATCCTCGATGCCGTGCCAACCCCCGTTCTGATCGTCGACGATCAGGAAACCGTGCAGTATGTCAACCGAACGGGACGGCAAGCCTTCGGCCTGAGTGATGACCTCGGTTCCGCCAATCATCTCTTTGAGATCCTTCCGATCGAATCCGCGCAACAACAGCGGTTGAGACGAGAGCTTTGGAACCAACAGTCAGCCGGATCGACCCGGACGCCCGTGCAGGAAGAGCCGGCGACCGTCGACCATGTCCGAGACCCCCTCGCCCCGCAGGCTGGGACAGCCGACGCCGGGCGGCAGGCGGAACTGCAGCTGGGATCCCACGTCTATCAGTATCAGTGGTTCCGTGTCAGCGGCCGGCCCGGCGAATCCGACCGTATCGGCCTGGTCCTCCGCGACTGCACCGACGACAGCCACATGCAGGACAAACTGGTCCAAGCGGAGAAATCAGGAAGCTTGAGCGTCCTCACGGCCGGAATCGGTCACGAGCTGAACAATCCTCTGTTCGGCATCTTGGGCCTGGGAGAAGCGCTCCAGGAAGAGCGCGACCCGGCGCGCGTCAAATCCTACGCCCAGGATATCGTTCAACAGGGGAAACGCATGGCCACGATCATCAGAGATTTTACCGGCGTCGCCACACGCGAAACGTCCGATCAGCGGCAAGCGGTCCACCTTGAGCAAGAGATCGATCAGGCCCTTGTCATGATCACCACGAGCTTAGGCACGCCGGATTTGAAGGTCGAGACCCAGTATGCCGGCGACACCATCGTGTCGGGATTGCCCGATCAACTCCGGCAGGCCTTCACGAACATCATCATGAACGCCGTCCAAGCTATGAAGGGGAAAGGAACGCTGCGCCTCTCCACTGCCGTCACGGGAGAATCCGTCGTCACGACCATTGCGGATTCCGGCTCCGGCATTCCCAAGCAGCATCTTTCAAAAATCTTCGACCCGTTTTTCACGACGAAAGGCCAGGGCGAAGGTTCCGGCCTGGGATTGACCGTCGCACGCCGCATCATCAAGAAATTCGGCGGTGACATCCGGTTAGAGAGCGTCGAGGGAGCCGGGACATCGTGCATAGTCACGCTTCCGGTCATCGCCGGTTCACCCTCGTCAAGGGAGGCGTCATGGACCGCTTCGGAATCACGCGTGTTGCCGCAGCCGTCACGTTCTTAGGTATCGGACTGTGGTGGGGAGCGCTGGCCTCTTCGGCGAAGGAAGAACCCAAAACCACAGGGATCTCTCCGGAGAAAGTCGCCGGATTCGTCCATGCCGTCCTGCAAGCGGACCGCACAATTTACACATCGATGGTCGTCAAACGGATGCAGGAAAAGGGGATCGTTTCTGCCGCGGAGCATTGGGAACAGGAAAATGCCCTCCCGCTCCCGGCCCAGTTTCTGCAACACTCAGGACGGCTCGTTGCCGAGAACGGCCTGGGCATCCGTTATCGGCTCATCGGACTGTCTCCGATCTACCAGCGAAACGCGCCGGCAACGGACTTCGAGCGGAAGGCGCTCGAATCGTTGAATCGCGCGCCCGATGCTCCGGTCACGGGGATCGTCGCCAGCGGGCGGAAGCAGTACTTCCAGGCGATCTATCCCGACCGCGCCGTCTCGGCCGCCTGCATCACCTGTCACAACCAGCACCCGCTCAGTCCCAAGCGGGATTTTAAGCTCAACGACGTGATGGGTGGAATTGCGATTACGATTCCGATCGAGTGATCAAGGTGCGATCGGCGCCAATACAACACAACAACATGAGTGGCTTGAGAGAATCTGCAAGAAGGCTAAGGAAGACCGGGCGCACGCGGTGAGGTCGTCCGTCAATCGGACGGAGGTAAGATCCCGGGGCGGGAACCCGCGCGGCTTCCGCGAAGAAGGAGTTATCCGTTCGACTCTTTGTCGAGCACCACCACATGCTTGGCCCGATGGGACGCGAGGTCGCGGACCGCTCCGGCCAACTTGGGCAATTCATCCGGCCACGCCGTCACGCTCATATCGGTCGTACCCTGAATCTTCGCGCCCTCCTCCATCATCAACACCGGCGTATGCACCTCGCCGATCAGGATGGCGGTCTTGAGCAGCTGCACCCGTTCCACCGCTGTCACCGTGGCCTTGATTCGACCGCTGCTGACCAGCGTCCCTGCGGCGATCGTGCCCTGGACCAACCCGTCTTCGCCGACGATGACCTGCCCTTTGGTGTGGATGTCCCCATCGAGACGGCCGTCGATCCGCACGGTCCCCTCGACACGGATTTCTCCCCTCAGCTGCACCCCTTTCGCCAAGAGCGTGATGTTGTCGTCGCCCCCGAACCCGTTCTTCTTCATGCCAAGCTCCTCCCTGCTACAATCTGACCGTCAGCTTACACCAACCCTCCCGAGAGCACCTAGCAGATTGTTGAATTACTGTTCGCGCCGGCAGCCATGCGCGACCCTGCCTTATGATCCGATCACGGAAATCCGAACGTGTGCCGGAGGCGTTCCCAGATTCCACCGCCGTGGACTTCGCAATAGACGTTCGGCTCCGTGCCTTCGATGAAGACTTCGTCGGCTTGCTCGGGGCACTGCGAAGTGGCCAGCTGCCCGGTCTTCGGATCGATCGCCCGCACGATGACGCCTGAGGGCTGAAGAAACGGCGGTGCGTGCTCGGGCAACATCCGTTTGGCGATGTCGATCCATATCGGCAGCGCCGCTTGAGCGCCGGTCAATCGTACCGCCCGTTCATCGTCGAACCCCACCCACACACCGATGACCACCTCCGGCGTGTACCCGACATACCAGGCGTCGCGATACCCATCGGTCGTTCCCGTCTTTCCGGCAACGGCACCGGCAAGACCCAACACTTTGGCTTTTGTCGCAGTTCCACGCTGAATCACGCCTTCCAGCAGGGAGGTGACAAGATACGCCGCCTGCGGAGACACCGCCTGCCGGCGGTCGGAAGTCACGCTCCACAAGGCTGTGCCTTCCCGATCCGACGTGGCACGCACGCTCGTCGGGCGAACCCAGATACCTCCGTTGGCCACCGTTCCATAGGCCGCCGCCATTTCCAGCAACGACACAGCGGGGCTTCCTAATGCCACGGAAAGATCATCGGGCAACGCGGCTGTCACACCCAGCTGACGGATTACGTCGATGATCGCCTGGGTCCCGACTGTTTTTGCCACGCGCACCGCCGGAACATTGAGCGATTGTTCCAGCGCGTGACGCAGCGTCACATTGCCCCGGAACTGACGGTCATAATTTTGAGGAGACCATGTTCCATTGTCCGACTCGAACGTGACCGGCTCATCGGCGATAAGACTGGCCGGCGTCAGGTATGGTTGTTTTCCCATTCGACTCGCCTCAAACGCCGCGAGATAGACGAACGGCTTGAAGAGCGAGCCGGCTTGACGGTGCGCTTGCACGGCGCGGTTGAACTGACTGACACGGTAGTCCCGTCCCCCGACCAGGGCAAGGATCGCCCCTGTCGATGGTTCAAGCACCACCACGGCTCCCTGTAACGACTGCTCAGCGCCCTTGAGCACCGGATACGCCCGTTCGAGCCTGGCCAGCCCTTGCTCCAAACTCTCAGCCGCAACCTGCTGCACCAGTGGATCGAGGGTGCTGTCGATGCGCAATCCTTCCGGCAACGGCGGGCCGATGGCTTCTTCAACCTGCCTCAACACCGTATCCACGAAATAGGGCGCATCCGCCAACGCATCGTCCGGAGGCGCCACCATCACCGGCTGATTGACGGCGCTTTTCCATTCATCCTCCGTCAGATGGCCGAGATCGCGCAGGAGACGCAACACCACATCGCGGCGCTGCTGAGCCAACGTGAGATGCTTCGTGGGGGCAAAGGTGTTCGGTCCCTTGATCAAGCCGGCAATCGTCGCAATCTCGCCAACCGTCAGTTCAGACAGTGACTTCCCGAAATACCGATGAGCGGCCTCCCCCACTCCGTAAATCGAAACGAATCCGGCTTGCCCCAAATAGATCTCGTTCAAGTAACTTTCGAGGATGTCCTGCTTCCGGTATTTCGTCTCCAGCACCACGGCGGCGAGTGCTTCTTTCACTTTTCGAGCGAACGTCCGCTGCGGCGAGTAAAAGAGATTTTTCGCCAGTTGCTGAGTGATCGTGCTGCCTCCCTGCACGAGCCCGCCCTTAGTCAAATTTCGCCACACCGCCCGCCCGATCGCAACGGGGTCAATGCCGACATGCGAATAGAATCGACGGTCCTCCACCGCCAATACCGTGTCGATCAAGCGGGGCGGAATCCGAGACAACGGAATCCATTCCCGCACTTGGCGCGAAGCGCCGCGTAACCCACTGATGAGTTCCGGTTCGAGAAACACGGGAAAGATCGGACTCCGATCCGGCTCGGACAGCACCTGAGTGACGCGCCCTTCCTCCAGCTCCAGCGTGACGATGCTGGCTTTCGTCAGGTTCTCGGGCTGCGCATGCAGATAAATCGTGAGATGGTTCGGCGCAAGCTGATAGTCGCCGGGCGACGCCACCGGGCCGCCGACTGCGCGGTACCCGAGCCGCTGCAATCGCTCCGGCAATCGGGCTGCGTTGACGGAAAGATCCGCTTTCAACTGGAACGGAGCCGTATAGAGGCGGAGCGGCGGGTGATCTTCACTCTTGGGTAATTCGAGAAACGTCGCGAGGTATGCTCCGTAGACGACGAGACCGGCGATCAGGGCCACGAACATGCCGCCGAAAACGAGCCCCCCGCGAAACACCCAAGGTGAGCGCAGGATGTGACGAAGCCATGGGAGCATCTGGTTCAGCATACGCGAGCGCAAGAGGGAAAGCGACGATGCCGCAGTACGATGAGCGGTCGAAGCGTTGGGAAGGCTATGCCCGGTCTTTCGAAACGGCAGAAAGATGCGAGCCCGCGACCATGCCGAGCGCGGCCATCAATAATCCCACGAGTTGGGCCGGCCAGACAGGGCTATCCGGACCAAACATCTCGAGGCCCAGCCAGGCGGTCAACCCTGCGGCAATGGCACAGAGCGCTCCTCCGGTCGTGGCCCGCTTCCAAAACAGCCCCGCACACAACGGAACGAAGGCAGCCACCAACGTGACTTTGTACGTATTCACGACCAGCTTGTAGATGCTTGAATCGGAACTGAGCGCGATCGCCAGCACCACGGCGGCAAAACAGACGAGCACGATCCGCATGGTCCGCAACAGGGCCCAGTCATCCATCTGCGGCAGGACCCCTTTGATCACGTTCTCGCTCAAGATCACCGACGGCGCCAGGAGCGTCGCGCTCGAACAACTCATGACCGCAGAGAGCACCGCCCCGAAAAATACGACCTGCGCAAAGGCGGGAGTATGTTCGACGATCAGCGTCGGTAGCACCAGCTGGGAATCCTGTTCCAACAAGGCTCCGAACTTCACCGGATCGACCAGCAACGCCGAGTAGGCGATAAACATGGGCACAAAACAGAAGCAGAAGTACAACAGGGCGCCCATCAGCGATCCGCGAACCGCGGTTCGTTCATCCTTTGCCGAGGTAATGCGCTGAAACACGTCCTGCTGCGGGATCGAACCGAGCATCATCGTCACCCAGGCTCCGATGAACGGAATCCAGCCATTCAGCGAGGCCGGGGGAAAGAACTCCAGTTTTCCGGCCTGCGCGGCATGGGCAATGACCGCCCCCACACCGCCGGTCAGATCGCTCATCACACTCACGATGTAGAGCAACCCGCCGATGATGACGGAGATCTGTACGAAATCGAGGATCGCGACGGAAAACATGCCCCCGAAGGTCGTATAGGTCAGGACGATCAACGCGCCGATCACCATACCGAGCTTCTGGCTCACCGCTCCATCCGTAACGACGTTCAGCACCAATCCGAGGACTTTGAATTGCGCAGCGACCCATCCGAGATAGGAGGCGACGATACAGAGCGTACAGAGGACTTCCACGCGACGGTCGTACCGAAGCCGGTAGTAGTCGCCGACGGTCAGCAGATTGAGCCGATAGAAGCGCGGTGCAAAAAAGAGTCCTGCAATAACGAGACAGAGACTGGAACCAAACGGATCGGCAACCACCCCGCGCAGGCCCTCCTTGGCAAACGTCGCCGAAATTCCCATGACCGCTTCGGCACCGAACCACGTGGCAAACACCGTAGCCATGACGACGGGAAGCGGGAGACTCCGCCCGGCAACGGCAAAGTCCTTCGCATTGTGCACGCGGGTTGCAGCATAGAGTCCGATGCCGACTGAGACGAGGAGATAGAGAATGACAAAGATGAGGATCATGCAGGAATCGATGACGGGTCAGGTTGGAATCGCAGTGTACCGTTGCACGGACGAAGGCGCAACATCGCGCAAGGCCGGCACGGGGACCTGCCTTGCGACGGCCCCCCGCTACGGGTGACCGAACTAGTTCTTGCCGTCCTTCTTGTCCTGCCCGTCGTGATGTTCGTCCTTATCGACGCCCTTTTCCTTGTCATGGCCCTGCTTGCGAGCCTTCTTCTCGGCTTTGCGCGCGGCCTTGCGGCGCTCTTTTTCCGCCTTCCGCTCCGCCCTGTCACGGCGCCGCTCCCCACCCATCTTCTTGTCTCCCTCCTGCTTCATCTCCCCGGAAGAAGGAGCCGGAGTCGGAGCCGGCGCGGGAGCAGGGGCCGGAACAGAGGCTGGTGGTGCGGACGGCGCTGGAGCCGGCTCCTGAGCGAATGTCGTGAGCCCGAATGCCAAAGCGATGAGCACGGTTGAGAGTTGCACGGTCGCGCGATTCATCGTTGAGTCCTCCTTCGGCGCAAGAAATGAGGGAGGCTCTCTCCCTCCCGTCCGCTTATTCGGCACACGTTCTCGCAAGAAAGAAGTGCCTTGTCAACTCCGAGAGAACCCCGCGTACGATTCATCGGAGAAATCGCACCGGCAAATATGGCACTTCGCGCTGAAGCCGGGGCCGGAGCTTATCCCCTCGTTACTCTGCGCATCCCGCCTTCCTGCGCGCAGACTCCTAAAAAACTGTTGAGCTTCTCCGCCGGGTATCATATTGTGGGCGCAGATCTTTTTGAAATTCTTCACGAAAGGACAGGTCATGCGGACTCTCATCGCTCTCGTATTCGCATTGTGTTTCATCGGGCTAGAAACGCCGGCCACGGCGGCCGATCCGACCACCGACGACCAAAAAACCCTCTATGCGCTTGGGCTCGCCATCAGCCAATCGCTGGGCGCATTTACCCTCAATGAGTCCGAGCTCGAAATGGTGAAGACAGGCATCACCGACGGCGTGCTGAAGAAGCCGCACAAAGTCGACCTGCAAGCCTTCGGGCCCAAGATCCAGCAGCTCCAACAGGCGCGCGTGGGCGCGCTTGCCGAGGGTGAAAAGAAGGCGGGCGCGGCCTATATGGTGAAAGCAGCGGCTGAAGCGGGCGCCAAGAAGACCGAGTCCGGCATCATCATCACGACGATTAAAGAAGGAAAAGGCGCAGCCCCGAAAGCGACCGACACCGTGAAGGTCCACTACCACGGAACGCTCGTCGACGGAACGGTCTTCGACAGCTCCGTAAAGCGAGGCGAACCGGCGACCTTCGCTCTCAATCAAGTCATCAAGTGTTGGACGGAAGGCGTCCAGCAGATGAAAGTCGGGAGCAAGAGCAAGATGGTCTGCCCCTCTTCGCTTGCCTACGGCGACCGAGGCGCCCCACCGAACATCAAACCTGGCGCGACCCTGGTCTTTGAAGTGGAACTCCTCGAAATCGTCACGAAGTAGCGGTTCATGAACTCGGGCAAGGCCGGGCGGACCAAAGTTCGCCCGGCCTTGCAGTTATCCCGGCTGGCACCGTACACTTCCCTATCACGATCTCGCCCGGTCTGACCGCCTGCTCGATCGTCCGACACAAACCATCATTTACCGTTTCATTCAATTATGCCGCCTGCGATTTTGTTCAGTTGCGAGTCCATCAGCAAAAGCTACGGCGTGAAGCCCTTGTTCAGCGACCTGTCGCTCGGCTTGTTCGAAGGCGATCGCGTCGGCCTGCTCGGTCCCAACGGTTCAGGCAAATCGACTCTGCTGAAAATTTTGGCGGGCCTTGAAACCCCGGATAGCGGAACCAGATCCGTGCGCCGCCAACTCCGTATCGGTTATGTGCCGCAAGAACCGGCTTTCGACAAGGACCACAGCGTTGAAGAGACGCTCGCTCAGGTCTTGATCGAAGAGGGGCTCGATCATCACGAACATGGAGGCCGGATCGCCAAGGCCCTCAGCCTCGGCGAGTTTCCACAGGCCGACCAATCCACCGCGACGCTCTCCGGTGGCTGGAAGAAACGACTGGCTATCGTCCGCTCGCTGATGCTGGAGCCGGATGTTCTGCTGATGGACGAGCCCACGAACCACTTGGATCTTGAGGGCATTCTCTGGCTGGAAGAGGTCCTGAAAACCGAGGCCCGCGCGTTCTTGGTTGTCAGCCACGACCGGCGGTTCTTGGAGTCCGTGGCCACGCGCATGATTGAACTGAACCGTTGCTATCCCTCCGGCGTGTTCGAAACGAAAGGCCGCTACAGCGATTTCCTGGAGCAGCGCGACCTGGCACTGCAGACGCAAGCCGAATATCAAGCCTCCCTCGCCAATCGTGTCCGTCGTGAAGTGGAATGGCTCCGGCGCGGCCCCAAAGCGAGAACGACGAAAGCCAAAGCCAGAATCGACAGCGCCGGAGGTATGATCGACGAGTTGAAAAGTATCGAGTCTCGACGGGAGCAGGGAGCGGTCGGCATCGACTTCGCATCGTCAGGACGACGGTCGAAGCAGCTGGTCGTCGCCACCGGCGTCAACAAATCATTGGGGGGCAAACCGATCGTCACGAACCTTGAGTTGCTGCTCGGCCCAGGTCAGCGGCTCGGCCTGCTCGGCCCCAACGGTAGCGGGAAAACCACGCTGCTCAAATTGCTGGCCGGTACGTTGAAACCCGATCGCGGCACGATTACACAGGCCGAGAAGCTGCGGGTCGTAACTTTTGAACAGCATCGAGAATCGCTCAATCAGACCTCCTCGCTTCGCCGCGCCCTCGCCCCCTCGGGCGGCGACGGCGTGGTGTATCAAGACCGGTCCATCCATATTGTGTCCTGGGCCAAGCGATTTCTCTTCCGGCCGGAACAACTCGACTTGCCGGTCTCCCGCTTATCCGGCGGCGAACAGGCCAGGCTGCTCATCGCCAGGCTCATGCTGCAACCGGCCGACCTGTTGATTCTCGACGAGCCGACAAACGACTTGGACATTCCCACGCTCGATGTCTTGGAAGATAATCTGTTGGAATTCCCCGGAGCGCTGGTGCTGGTGACACACGACCGATGGCTGCTCGACCGCGTTTCCACGATGCTGCTGGCCTTGGATGGTCAGGGCCACGCAGAATGGTTCGCCGACTATGCGCAATGGGAAGCGGCGCAGAAGCGCAACGGTTCATCGACCTCGTCCGGGAAGTCCCGCCCGGAATCCCCTGCCCCCGCCAACGCACGATCCACGCCCAAACGAAAAGGCCTGCCCTATCAAGATCAGCGCGAATGGGACAAGATTGAAGGAAACATCGTGAAGGCCGAGGCGGCGCTCGCCGCATGCCGGGCAGCCGTCAACGACCCGGCGATCGCTTCCGATGCCGAGGCCCTCCGTACGGGCTATGCTGCGCTCGAAACCGCAGAGGCTGCCGTCGAACGACTCTACACTCGGTGGGCTGAACTGGAAGAAAAACGCACGAAGCTGTGACCGATTCCACCCGCCGCCGGTGCGATCACCGAACCCAGGGAGGCGGCGCGCTTGTGGGAGGCGGCGTCAGACGCTCAAGCGTTCCAGGCGGCCGCTTCGACGGATCTGCAGGAAATACCATGCCTGTTGGCTCAACATCCTGCTTGAGCCGAACCACGAGGCCGCCCATCACATCCCAGCGTCGGAAGTTCGTGCGCGAGGCGCGGGGGTGCTGGTTGTGGCATTCGACGCACGACTGCACGAGGGCCAAGTCCGCGGACACGGCTTTGAACTGATCCCCGTCCATGAAGCTCACGAAGCCTCGCTGCCGATCTTTCTCTAATTGAATCAGCGCCTCCGTCTCGGCGGCCGTCTTAGGACGATTCGCCGGATTCAGCGGCGTCAAGCCGATCAGCCCGATCTCGAACCCCTCGATCTGTCCGACCGCCTCCTTTACAAACTGCGCAGGGAGGGGAATGAAATGCGCGTCCTTTTTCCAATCCTCCTGCGGCGTGGTCCCGCCGGCTCTCGTGTGTTCGACGACTTGGAGCACATAGGCCGTCCGGAAAGCCTTCACCACTTCGAGAATGTACCGAGCCGTCTGTTCGAATGACGGTTCGGCCATGGTCGCAGTTCCCCCGAGCATGACGAGAAGACCGGAAAAACCCAGACCAACAACGATGTGTCGTGTACGCATGGAATCCCCTCTACATCAATGGAGCGAATGGTCCGGCCGGAACGGAATGGAGCCTACCCGATTGAAACTTCACCCGTCAACGCTCGGTGCGATCGTCCGCCGCAACATCCCGTGAAATGGAAACGAACGGCCTTTGAGAGGCCGGGTAATCCGTGTAGAATGCCGCAATGCATTCTCCCGCGAAGCTTCTGGTTACCCTTGCCGTCGGAGCCCTCGCACTCACCTGGGGATGCGAGACGACCGATCGCCTGCTCACCGGAGCGGAACGGGCCGTTTCAAGCCGGACCGGCCAAACCGTCATCGATCTGGCCGGAGGGAAAAGCCCCTCGGATATCGCTAAAAGACGCCTCGACCAATATGCCCGCAACCCCGAATCGCTGCTGAAAGATCTGCGCGCCGCCCAGCGAGATTTCCAAGCGCTCTACGAAGCCCTCGGCGGCAAGGTCGGCGAGAAATGGGGCAAGAAGGAAGTCAAACTGCCTGAGCAGAAAAAGTACGTGAAGTACACCCAGAACTACCGCAGCCGCGCGATCGTCGACTTCGACAAGGGTGATATTCTCGTCGAAACGGTCGACGATCAAGATCCCCGTCGCAGCCTGAAAAACGCCGTCGTGACGACACTCTTGACGCCTCAAGATCCCCGGGCCGTCGACTTGTTTTCGGACAAGGAAATCGTCCTGACCGGGGACAAGGAACCCTACCTCCTGGGATTGGTCCTCGACCAGCAGGGCAAAGCGATTCGATCGCCGAATGAAGCGGAACCGTTCGCGGAGCATGTGCTCAACAGCAAGTCGGGCACGCGGGAGGTCGACCAGGATGGGATGAAGAAGACGGCGACCTTCGTCACGATAAAAATGGCCGCCAACCTTTCCCAGAAGCAAGCCGAGAAATACCGCCCGATGGTCGAACAGTTCGCACAACAGTACCGCATCAGCCCAAGCCTTGTCTTCGCGATCATCCGCACGGAGAGCAATTTCAATCCTTACGCCGTGAGTTCCGCCCCGGCTTACGGATTGATGCAGCTCGTCCCGACCAGCGGCGGCAGAGAAGCGTACCGGCGAGCCAAAGGGAAAGACATCGCCCCCTCGCGCGATTACCTCTTCGACCCCGAAAACAACGTCGAACTGGGAACGGCCTATCTCAGTGTATTGACCTTCGATCAAATGGACGACGTGACCAATCTGGTGTCACGCGAATATTGCGTAATTTCCGCCTACAACACCGGCCCGCGGAACGTGTTGCGCGCCTTCTCGAAAGAAACAGTTGCCGCAGTGAACATGATCAACGGCCTTCAACCGGCCGCTGTCTATGACCAATTGCGGCAGCACCTGCCGTACCAGGAGACCCGGAACTATCTGGAAAAAGTGACGACCTTCCGGAAAGCCTTCGTGAGCGCCGGGAGTTCACCGAACTGAGGCCTGCTAACAGGGAAGGTCGGTGGCCGGGTCACACAGCAGCGGGGGAATCACCGGAGGGCGCATGTACTTTCCGGACGTATCTTGCGCACCGAGCGCGCCATTGACCGGCGGGCCTCCCGGCATTCCTGGCAACCCCTGCCCCGCAGAACCGAATGACTTTCCACGGCTCGAACTGGGAATGGTACCGACACCGGGAACAGGCACGGCGGTGAGTCCTCCTGGCACAGCGGCGCTGCCTGTGCCGCTCAGGTCCGTCCCTGCACCGGCTTGTGAAGACGGCGGAGCCGGCTGGTTCTGTATGCTTGGAGCAGAAGGCGGAGTTTGGGCAAATCCTGAAAGCGCCGCCAGCATCACACCCGCCGAGAGGCCGGCAACAAGAATCCGCCGGATAACCATGCGACTTTTCCCTTTCATGAGATGGCCGGAGTCCGCACATGCTCGGGACGAAACCCAAGACCGATCATTCGGGAAGGAATCCGGCGCAGGAACGGAACGTACGCCAGCATTTTGAACGCCCAGGGAGGCGACAATGGTCCTGTCACGCCCAGCACCTGCTTGATGACACGATTCTGAACCGCGAGCTGAACCCGCTGCGTCATCTTCGTCGGCCATTCACGCCGAGCCTGCACCTTCCGCAAATCCTCTGTCACCAGCCGCTTCTCTCTCAGCGGAAGAGCCAGCTGATTGGCAGCGGCCACGGCATCTTGAATTGCCAGATTGATCCCCACTCCACCGACCGGCGACATGGCATGCGCGGCGTCACCGATACAGAGCAGCCCTTCCCGATACCACCGGCGCAGCCGATCGACCTGAACCGTCAACAGCTTGATCGGCTCCCAGTCGTGAAGTTCATGAACCCGGTCTGCCGCAAACGACGCCAAGCGCGCCACGCTCTCACGGAATGCCGGCATCCCTTCCGCTTCGAGTCGCGCACGCGACCCTTTGGCGATCACGAAACCGCATTGCCAGTAGTCGCCACGGTTCAACATGATGAAAATGCGCCCGGCGTCGAAACGGCCCATCGGGTCAACCGGATCGCTGGGCCGGCGCGAGAGCCGAAACCAGAGCACGTCCATCGGTGCGCCGAATTCCTCGATGGTGAATCCCGCTTTTGCCCGGACGACCGAATGCCGCCCGTCGGCGCCCACGACCAGGTCTGTCCGGACTTCCAACGGGCCGCCCGCCGTGTCGGCACGGAGCCCGACAATCCGGCCAGCCTCTTCGATGAGACCGGTGACTTCGGCACTCATGCGGAGCTGAAAGGCCGGATACCGTCGCCCCTCCTGGGCAAGGAAGTTGAGAAAGTCCCATTGCGGCATGAAGGCGACAAAGCCGCAGTGCGTCGGCAAGGTCGAGAAGTCCGCTATCGTAGCCTCCATGCCGCCGAACCGGCCGTTCAAGCGCGGGACTTTTTGATGAGGCAGGGCCAGGAAGCGCTCGAGCACGCCCAGCTCGTGCATGATTTCAAGCGTGGAAGGATGGAGTGTGTCCCCCCGGAAATCCCTGAAGAAATCAGCATGCTTCTCTAACACCAGCACCGACACGCCCGCGCGAGCCAACAAGAGGCCCAGCATCATGCCGGCCGGGCCGCCCCCCGCAATGCAACAACGCGCGGAAGCCGTTATCGCATCCATTTCCATCCCTTGAACAACATGCGCATCCCGAAAAGGCTACGCTTTACTTTGGAATGAGGCAAGGGGGTGCCGCAGAAACCGGAGCAAGAAGGTATCGACAATGGGTTCGGAGTTTTCGCGGAACAGCATGCACGCTAGGGGATGGTCTTGCTGATCTGATTCGAAGGGCTGCTTTCGTTGCCGGACGTATCGAACGCCTTGACCACAAAATAGTAGGTGGTGCCCTTGGTCAGATTGGTCGCCTGATAACTGGTCGTTGAGGGAGGGATATTGTCCTTGATCAGTGTGCCTAATGAGTTGGACGACGTCGATTGATAGATTCGATACCCGGCCAGGTCGCTGTCGGTGACAGGGTCCCACTGAAACGAGACCGAAGCCGTGGGAGCCGCCGAGGATGAGGAAGCGCTCCCCCCGTCTCCCCCTCCGGAACAACCGGCCAGGAACAGCATACAGCCAATCGCGAGCACGAAACGGGTCACCCTCATTATCTGGCCCCCTTGCAAGCAACCACCGAGGTGCCGAACAGTGCAATGGCAATGCCCGAGCTTCTCAATAAAGTTCCTTGGAAAGTCCGTGCGTTACCCGTGAGATGTCTCATCGGATCTGTGCAATTTCCGACAAACTGGAGCCGGCGGCATACGAGAAACATTTCCGGGGCAAGCATCGAACAGGTCATGTCCCGGGCTTGTGGCATGGATCGCAAGCCGCATCACGGAGCTCGTAGTCTGCAATCCCTCCCCGGCGGTCCAGCTGAATCAGGCAACATTCGTCGAGCAGTTGTTTGAGTTGCCTGCGGCCTCGCTGCACACGGGACTTCATCCCCGATGGGGAGAGCCCGAGGCGCTTGGCCGCCGCCTGCCGGGTAAGGCCTTCAAGCTCTACGAGCACCACTGCGTCCCGATAGTCTTTCGACAGTCGATTCAGCATTGGTCGAAGACAGGCGGCCAGCTCCGCTCGGAGCTGGCCGGATTCGCTGGACATCGTCCTGTGCGTTGAAGGGAGAAGAGCCGAGTCCAGGTCAGCCCCGAGACCGATCGTCACCTCGCGCGTACGTGCCGGCGCGCGGTAATAATCGATGATGGCATGCCGGGTGATTTGATAGATCCAGGGCACGACCTTATTCGGATCCTTGAGGCTGCCGAGCTTTCGGTGCATCCGCAGAAAGGTTTCTTGAAGGATGTCGTCCGCTTCAGCCTCATCAGCCACACGCTTTGCGATGAACGCCCGAAGGCCTTGATGTACTTCCCGCCAAATCTCAGTCGTGTCGTTCATAGCTGGTTCCTTCGAGTGTACTCTCGTCTCGCGGGATGTTCAAAAAGGTTCTTGAGCAAGGCCGCAGCGGGCAAACGGCCGAAGCGTACGTGTTGTTGTGCGGTGAAGCCTTGCGCGATGCGAGCACGACGCTCGAGGCCTTTTTCAACATCGCGCTCCGCAAGTGGCCGGTTCGGACGACCCTGCATGTTTCGGAACACAGCATCCGCTCTTCGAAAGCGGTCCGTCGACCGGCAACTGTTCATGCACCAAAAAGACTTCCCACGCATTGCCGTCCGGATCGGCAAACCAGAGTTTGTCTTGCCGGGCAAAGCAACAGGCCTGGTTTTTCTCGACCCGCTCAAGAATGCCTTGTTCGGTTAACTGCTGCTTCCACCGATCGATTTCTTCGATTGATTCGACCTCGATCCCGAAATGGTTCACCGAACTGATCCTGCCGGTGGAGGAAACCAGCGAAAGATTCAGCGGCGGAACGGTCAGGTCGAACTTGGCATAGTCCACCGTCTGCTTTTGCGGCCGTACGCCGAAGACATGCTCATAAAAGGCGACGGACCTCGACACATTGCGGACATCGAGTGAGATATGAGGACGCATGGGGAACTCCTTTCTTAAGAGGCGGCGGGTCATTCCGCGCTCACTTCTATAGACGGAGTTCGACCAAAAAGGACGCACGCTCTAAAATGCGCGGCTCCCTAACGAGCCATTCCCCGAAAAGAAGGATATCGTAAGCGGCGACAAGCAGGGCGAGATCACCCCTAACGGAGACAACTCGACCGTTGCTCTTTCACATGGGGTATTCAAAAAGGCCGGTCAGCAAGGCCGCAGCGAGCGAAGGGACGAAGAGGTACATACCAAGCTTCGCTTGAACCGCTCGCTTCGATCACATGCGAGCGGATAGATACGTTGCCTCTCGTTAGCCTCCCCCTACGTTGAGCCTCTCAGCGACGCGAGAACGATACTTGGTGAAAGGCGCGTCTCGGCGCGCCGGGGCTGGGCGGGTGAGAAGAGTGGCGTTTCAGCATCTCTTTACAGTTGATGGGTCAGGGCGTAGCGAATCAGGGCTGACGTGGTCTTGAGCTGGAGTTTGGAAAGCAGCCGCATGCGATAGGTACTGATGGTCTTCACGCTGAGTGCGAGCGCTTCGGCGATTTCGGTGACCGACTTGCCGTTGCCGATCATCGACAAGACCTGGATCTCACGATCGGACAATTGGGTATGGAGCGCCTTGCCGGCAGCTTGGGCTGGAACCGTTTCCAGCCGTTCCGCCAGGGAAGAGCTGACATACTGCCGGCCTGCCATAACGGTTTTGACCGCGGTGGCCAATTCTTCCGATGCACTGTCTTTTGTGACGTACGCTGCGGCCCCGCCCTTCAATGCCCGCAACGCATACTGCTCTTCCGGGTGAAAACTCAGGATCACGACCGGAAGAGAAGGACGGGACGCTTTCAACCGCTTCAGAATATCCAACCCGTTGGTGTCCGGAAGGTTGATGTCGAGGATTGCGAGGTCCAAGGACGTCTCTTGGGATTTCAAGATCGCCTCCTGCCCGGTCCCGGCTTCAATGACCTCGAGCTGATCGAATTCGTCGGTGAGGAGCTGTTTGAGTCCCACCCGGACAATGGCATGGTCGTCGACAAGAAGGATTTTCATGTGCCCTTCATGACTGCTACGCTCGCGGTCCGGCAGCGGCGAACTTGGAACTGAAAATTGGGACATCATCGATGACCCCTGGAAACGAACTCCAGACAGTTTGTGTCCTATTTTGAGGGTGAAGAAAAGGGCTCCCTGTCCGACTCCGTGCGTAGGACGAATCCTACAATCTCTTCCGGCCGAACGATCGAAGAGCCCGCGCTGAGCTAGACCAATGCGTGATCGAGCGTGTATCGAATAAGATCGGTCGTATTCTGCATCTGCAGTTTGTCGAGAAGCCTCGTCCGATAGGTGCTCACGGTCTTGACGCTCAACGACAAATCCTCCGCGATTGCTGACACGGTCTTTCCACGGCCGATTGCACAGAGGACATGAAACTCCCGGTCGGAGAGCCGCTCGTGCGGCAACTGCGTCTCATGCGAGAACGCCATTGCAGCCAAGCGTTCAGCCAACGTCGCCGTAATGAACTTCCGGCCGGCCAGCACCTGCTTGATCGCGAACGCTAACTCTTCCGGCGCACGCTCCTTCGTCAGATAGGCAGCAGCCCCCGCTTTCAGCGCCCGTAGGGCATATTGCTCTTCCGGATGAAGACTGAGCATCATCACGGGCAGGGAGGCTCGGCGCGCTTTCACGGTTTTCAACAGCTCGATCCCGCTCTGATCGGGCAAGTTGATATCCAAGACCGCCAAATCCCAGCACACACGATCCAACAAGGCCAGCGCGTCCTTGCCTGTCGCAGCCTCTTCAACTCTCGCGTAGGGATAGGCCTCCTGTATCAATTGTGCCAACCCCAGCCTGACGATCGCATGATCGTCCACAATAAGAATATTCATGATCTCTCCTCTGCCGCTGGCACCCTTCCGCTTTCGATCGGGAACAACAATGACACCGTCGTGCCTTCATTGGGAACACCCGCGATGCTCACCCTCCCGCCGAGCAACGTCACCCGCTCGTGCAATCCGCGCAACCCCAGCGACCGGCTTTTCTCCCATTCCTGGCGCTGAATGCCACACCCGTCGTCGCGGACGGTCAGGCTCAGTTGATTGTCTTGAAGCGAGAGCCGCACGGCCACGGTCGAAGCCCTGGCATGACGCATCACGTTGGTCAGGAGCTCTTGCGCGCTGCGAAACACCGTGGTGGCCAAGTCCGGCCTAAAGTCGCGCTCCCTGATATCGGGATCGACCATCAGCTCGCAGGGCAGACCGGTATGGTCCCGGAACGACGTGGCAAGCCATTCGATGGCCGCGACAAGGCCGAGATCGTCCAGCACACTGGGCCGCAAGGCCGCCGCCGTGGCTCTTACCGAGCGAATCAGACCGTCCACCGAAGTGGCCATGGACTCGACCTTCGACTTCATGGCCGTCCGATCAGCCGCCGCATTCCCGTGGGAGAGCCTTTTCAGAAGCCACGCCACGTCGAATTTCAAACCGGTGAGGACCTGGCCAAACTCGTCGTGGATTTCGCGGGCGATCCGGCGCCGTTCGCCCTCCTCGACCTCGGCCAGCTGCCGCGTGACAGCTTGTAACCGATCATAGGCCTGCTGACGTTCCGTTTCCGCCTGTTTGCGCGCAATGGCAATGGCCAATCCGTTGCACACCGACTCCATCGATTGACGCATCGCTTCGGACATCACCTCTCGCCCGAATGTGGCAAACACACCGAATATCTGGCCATCCACAATCAACGGGAAACCGGCGAAGGATTGCAAGCCGTTCTCTCGCAACCATGACTTGTTCGGCAACCGCTCGTCCTGAGCGACGTCGTTCGTAAAGAGCGGCCCCATGCCCTGGGCGATCCGTCCGATCTTAAGCGTACCGAGAGGAACGCGCCGATATTCTCCGTTCAGGTTCGTCGACAACCCGGAACTCGCGTGCAGGTGGAGACATTCGGTGCGGTCCTGGCACCAGGAGGACTTGTGACAATGCTCACAGATGTCGCCGGGTTTCCGCAGCCAGATTCGTGTAAATGCCGCCCCGAGATGTTCGACAGCGGCATCCGTACAGCGCTGGAGTTGATGGTCGAGCGGTTCATCGCGGTTCAGCAGGAGGCTGACATCGGCGGCAAAGGCCGCGCACTGAGCCCGCTCTTCCAAAGCCTGCTCCGCCTGCTTGCGCCCAGTGATGTCGATCACCGCTCCGGTCGCAAAGAGGAGCTGGTTGCTGTCATCACGAGCCACAATCCCCCGGTCATAGACCCAACAGATCGTTCCATCCCGACGTATCAGACGGTGCTCGACTTCGTACACACCGGTCGCCATTGCAGTCTCCCATGCGGCTTTCATACCGGCCAAATCGTCCGGATGAATGAACTGGAACCACTCCTCGACCGGTTGCGTGGTGGTGTCGCAAGAAAGCCCGAGGAGTTGATTCAGTCCCGCATCGCGGGTATCCAGCCCCGTCCGAAGGTCCACACGCCACGTCCCAGCCTGACTGGCTTCGATGGCCCGATGTAAGCGGTCCTCGCTCTCGCGCAGCGCCGCCTCCACACGCTTGCGTTCCGTGATATCCCTGGTAATCGCCTCGACTCCCACCGGCTGTCCGTCTGCGAACCGTACTTGCACACGCTGACCGAACCAGATCTCGCGCCCGTCTTTCGTTACAGCGGGAAACTCGAAGTAGGTGCTCGGCATCCGGTCATGCAGTTGTTGTCGGTAGAACTGCTGCGCGATCTCGTGGAAATCCGGACGGATGAGGGCGAGGTAATGCTTGCCCAGCAACTCCTGCTCTTGATACCCCATGATGGCGCAGGCTGCGGCGTTGACATAGGTAAAGCGTCCGTCCATCCCGGCGGTATAGATGACATCGGTGGCCTGCGAGACCAGCGAACTGTATCGTTCTTCACTGGCGCGCAACGCCTCTTCCATCATCTGCCGCTCGGTGATGTCCTCTGAAATCCCCAGCAGATAGCGTGGCGTTCCCAACTCGTCGCAGAGCGGAATCTTCTTCGTATGGAGAATTCTGGTTCCTCGCTGCCTGGTTTGTATCGGTTCGCTCGGGATGTCCCACAGGCGTCCGGACTCCAGCACTTCCCGGTCTTTGCGAGTGAAGAAATCCGCTTCGTCCTGCGGGAAGAAATCATAATCGTTTTTCCCGATCATTTCCTCACGCCGATACCCGAGCAGATCCTCACCGGCTTTATTAATCTCCACGAACCGAAGATCGTCGGCATCCTTGATAAAGATCATATTGGGAATGTTCTCCAGGACCGACATGACGAAGGCCTGCGCCTTCTTGAGTTCTTGCTCCGCGCGCTTTCGTCCCGTGACGTCGATCTCGATGCCGGCCATGCGAATCGCCTTACCCTGCGCATCGCGTTCGATCACCCGTCCACGATCCATAACCCAGGTCCATTCATCGGCGGCCGTTCGAATGCGCATCTCCGCTTCGTATGTCGACGCCGTTCCATCGAGGCAATCCTGCAACATCCGCAGGACATGCGCGCGATCGTCCGGATGCAGGCTGTCACTCCACGAAGACACGTGCGGCTTCACATTCTCGATCGACATTCCGCGGTTGGCCGCCCACTGGTCGTTATATTGCACCGCTCCGGTCGATACGTTCCAATCCCACGTGGCAACGCCGGTGGCATCTAAAATCAATTCGAGCCGTCTCTGACTTTCCTGCAACGCGACCGTGCGCTCTTCCACCCGATGCTCCAGCTCCTCACGGGCCTGCCGAATGGCCTCTTCCGCAACCTTGCGTTCCGTGATGTCCCGTACGATCGCACAGGTGAACCCATGTCCCGCATGTTCAAGATAATTCAGGGACACTTCGACGGGAAACACCGTCCCGTCCTTTCGCCGATGCCGGGATTCATAGTGAACAGCCTGCCCGTCTTTGCGCTGCACAAGACGCTGCGCATACTGCACCGGGTCATGATGGGGAACAATGTCGGCAATGGTGAGGCCTCTGATTTCTTCAGGACTATAGCCCAGGGACCGGCAAGCCGCCTCGTTGGCGTAAATAAGCCGCTGTTCCATGTTGGCCCAAAGAATTCCGTCGCCGGCGTGCTCGACGGCGAACAAGGCCAGTCGCCGCCGCTGCTCGCTCTGGTTGAGTGCGGCAGCAGTTTGCCCGCGCCGGCGATCGATCTCGTTGAGCGAGCGAGCCGTCCGCCAGAGCAGCGCGAACAACGCCACCGTGGCCAATGTGGCAAAGAGGGCAAGCCCCGCCGACGTGCCGTAGAGTCCCTGGCGTTCTCCGTACAACCGAATCCAGCCGATCGCCGGAAACGCCACTAATGCTCCGGGCAACAGACGCCTGAGCATGTAGCCGCCGGCTTCGTCGCTTGTCACCACCGCGACCATGCCTCGATCGGGATGGAGCGCAAGAATCCCAATTCCCGCTACGAGCAAGGCCAGCGTCGTGTGGATTGCCATGGGCGCGTACTGACCGATCCCATAGAGCGATCGGTCATGATAGAGATAGCCCAGCAAAGCCATGAAGGCGATGAACAGGCCTCCGATCGTGAGTCCTTCATACAGGGCGGTAGGAAACCCTTCGGTTCGCACGTGCATCAGAAGCGCGCCACCGAAGAGGGCCATGCAGATCGCGGTATTGATCCCCATGCGGCCCGGGCGCCAGGGATCCGCGGCGGTCAGCGATTCATGGAACAGCCATTCATCGAATCCGAGATTCCTGGCCAGGACGTACTCAATACTGGTCAGCATCCCGATCACCGTGACCGCTCCTGCAGACCCATAGGCTACCCAGCGAATCCACGGCGTAGTCGTCCGAAGCGACAATCCCAACAGGGCCATGCCGAGCAGGATAAACGCCAAGGCGGTGTTGGGCTTCATCGAAACCGAACCGGAAACGAGGCTTTTCAGCGTGGTGCTGTCGATGGCCCAGCCGAACAAGACAAGGCTGCCCACTGCCAGAGACAAGAAACCAGCCAGGGGTGACGTGGGTTGAGAGAAACGCGAACGAAGTGCCGTAAAAGAAGTCACGTCAACTCGCGCATGGAGAAATGTTGGCGCAGGATGGAAGGAAATCAGAAAATTGTCAAGGTCGTGCGCCCGCCCCCTTGTTGCACGTGAAACCCGTGAGGAACAGCGCAGCCGTCGCTGCCAGGACGGCAGAAGAGCGCCGCCACTCGGGCCAGTGAACAATCCGAGGAGGCAGGTCAGAATTGGAGATAGGGGCAGGGGCCGAATAGACGCTTACAGCCGACCAGATACAATTCACCCTCCGACTCGATACGAGCCACTCTGGTCCAACGGACTTCGAGGACGGAGGCGGCCCGACGCCTAAAGGACTCCGCCGTATGGACCTCGAGGTACTGCGTTCTTGTGGGAGCGCAACCCATCAGCAGCAACATCCCCCTCTCGCTGCGGTTCAGCGAATACGCTTTGCCTGACGTGGTCGTCACCAGCCCTTCGTCACGTATCTCGATCATGTCATAGGTGCAGACCTGGAGCACAGGTTCCCGCTTTTCTCTCCCCTGCTCCTCGTGAATCACGCTCTCCGGTAGCCAGAAACCTGCAAGCGGAGCGACGGAAGCCGATCTTTCCAATCCATTTCTCACGAATTCAGTGATCTGTGCGCGAAAGCTGTGAAGGGCTTGACCTTGCATGGCGGCCTCCTCGATGGAGTGTCTAGATGAGGCGTCTAATGGACGAAGATGAGGATGGTTAATGAGCAAGGGCTGTACCCTATGCTTGGAACCCCTTCGCCCTGTGAAAGCCGGCTCTTTCGGGTGATCCTTTGTTGGACGGCAGGAACAAGCGAAGGCAAATGGGAACAGGTTCGCAATGAGAATGCTGCTTATCATGCCGTTTTCACAGGTTTCTCTCGCCTGTACTCCTCGACCTACGGGAAAATGATTTTTCCTTCACTCCATTTGATCCAGAGGCTGAGAGCTGTTTCTGTCGTTCCTTCGACGGATGCCGTCCAGGCCAGAACGAGGAATCAGCTCAAACTTTATTATTGACTGATCATTCCAGTACAGAATATCCTCCCCTTCTTACCGAGGACGCCATGCCGCGACCCAAAGAATTCAATCCGGACGAAGCCCTCGACAAAGCCATGCAGGTCTTCTGGCACAAGGGCTACGAAGCGACCTCGATAGAAGATCTGCTCAGTGCGATGGATCTCAATCGCGGCAGCCTCTATGCCACGTTCGGTGACAAGCGCCAACTATTTTTGAAGGCGATGGATCTCTACTGCATCGGAAGTGGGGGTAGACTTTCGATTTTGGATCAACCCGGTCCCGCAATTCCTCTGATCCGCCAGTTCATCGATACCATGCTGGGATTTGGCCTTTCCGATCCACAACGCCGGGGCTGCCTGCTGACCAACACCGTCATGGAACTGGGACCGCATGAGAAAGACATCGCGAAGAAAGTCGCAGAGCGCTTCCAGTCGCTCGAAGAGGCATTCTTCACGCTCCTCACGCGAGCCAAGCAAGAAGGCGAGTTGGCCAAGGGCAAAGACCCGCGTGCGCTCGCACGAGTCCTCGTCACAATGATGCAGGGCACGATCGTGCTGATCAAAGCCGGTATGCCGGCCGAAGTGGTGAAGCAGACAGCAGAGACGGCCTTGTCGATTTTGGACTGAACGTCGACGGGCCTTATCTGTCGCAGGGAAAGATGCTTGCCGGCGTCTTGAGCAAAGACCTGGCCGTGCGGGTCGACTCCGAGGGTAACAACGCGGCACACAACGAACCGCACACGAGGTCGATGGATTTCACGAACACACCCATACAGGGCTGCATTTATGTGAAGTCCTGGCGGAGCAAAGACCGCAGCACAATGACGCAAGTGGCTCACAAGAGGGCTGACGTTTGCGGCCAACTTGCCGCCCGTGAAACGGGAACCGGTACCACGAGTATCCGCCTTGAGCCCTCACAAGAGGGAACATCATGATGGCCGCCATCGCCATCAGGAAAAGATACGAAACAGGATCACCCTGCTGAAACTGTTGGAGATGGACCACAACCGATGAACGATGACGTTTCCAATCGCGCACGTGAAGCGGCAGACATGATCTACCGCACGGGGTCACGCCAGGTGCTGGCCACACTAATCCGCCTGCTGGGAGACTTCGACGCCGCGGAGGAAGCATTGCACGAAGCCTTTGCGGCGGCGGTCGAACAATGGGCGCGCGAGGGCGTGCCGGCCAATCCGCGAGCCTGGCTCGTTTCGACCGGCCGCTTCAAAGCGATCGACGGGATGCGCCGGCGGGCCCGCCACGATGCGTCGCTGGAGGAATTGGCGAAGCAGGTCGAGTCCACGACCAGCATAGAGGCCGAGCAACAGGAGGATGGACACCTCGAAGACGACCGGTTGCGATTGATTTTCACCTGCTGCCATCCGGCATTGGCGCCGGAAGCGCAAGTGGCCATGACGCTCCGGGAAGTCTGCGGCCTCACGACAGAAGAAATCGCACGGGCCTTTCTGACGAAACCTCCGACCATCGCCCAACGGATCGTCCGGGCCAAGGCGAAGATTCGCGACGCACGGATTCCCTATGAAGTCCCTCCCGAGAAGGAATTGCCGGATCGATTGGATGCCGTCCTCCGCGTCGTGTACCTCGTGTTCAACGAGGGATACTCGGCCTCGTTCGGCCGCGAAGTCACACGGCATGATCTCTGCGGAGAAGCCATTCGTCTTGGAAGAGTCCTTATCACATTGCTCCCCCATCCGGAAGCCGTGGGACTGCTGGGGCTGATGTTGCTCCAAGACTCACGCCGTGCTGCACGCACCTCGGCAACCGGCGAATTGATTCTCTTGGAAGACCAGGATCGGTCGCTGTGGAATCGAGACCAGATCGGGGAAGGCATCGCGCTCGTGCAGCGGGCCTTTTCGGCGGGTCAGGTCGGTGCCTACGCCATCCAGGCGACGATCGCAGCCGCGCATGCCCAGGCCCCGACCGCCGCTGCAACGGATTGGGGAAAGATTGTCGATCTCTATACCCTCCTGCTCCAGGTTGAGCCTTCGCCGGTGATCGAACTCAACCGTGCCGTCGCCGTGGCCATGCGCGACGGTCCTGAGGCGGGACTCGCCCTCATCGATACGATCCTCAAGAGGGGGGACCTGGAGGCCTATCACTTGGCCCATGCCGCAAGAGCAGACCTGTGCCGGCGGCTGGGACGAACGAAGGAAGCGCGGACGTCTTACCAACGGGCCCTCAGCATCACGCAACAGGAACCAGAGCGGCGGTTTCTGGAGAAACGACTGGCCGAGTTAGCCGGCTCGAGCAGCTGAGTCATTTCCTGGCCGACTCGTAAGTCCTTGATCAAGCACTAACAAATCACCCCGCTGCCAGATTGATGGTGGCGTTGTCGATTTTCGTGTTGCCCGACGACTATCTTATGCCAGCAGCGATGCAAAACTCTTGGAGGAGGGTATGTCATGAAATACTTGTGCTTGATCTATCTTGAAGAAAAGACGCTTCACGCCATGCCGCAGAACGAACGGACCGCGCTCTCCAACGAATCGATGACTTACTGCGATGTGTTACAGAAGCAAGGTCAGCTTCTGGCCGCCTCTCCCCTCCACCCGGTGGAGACTGCCACCACCGTGCGGGTTCGCGAAGGGAAGACGTCGACGACTGACGGCCCCTTTGCCGAAACGAAAGAACAGCTGGGCGGTTTCCTGATGATCGACGTGCGGGACCTCAACGACGCCATCCGTATTGCCGCTCAATTCCCGGCCGCTCGGTACGGCAGTGTAGAGGTCCGGCCGATGAAAGAGCTCGGCTGTGCGTAAACGCAGGTAATCTCCACCATACCGGGAATCACGCTATGAAGTTCATGTTGATCGTGCATCATAACGAGGACGCCTTCGAGAAAATGGAAAAGGAGACGCGCCAACAGTTGCTCACGGAATCCATTGAACTGACGCATCAGCTCCATGCCACCGGACAATATGTTCATGCGTCGCCGTTGCAGCCGGCGGCAACGGCCGTCATGGTACGGATGCGCAAAGGCAAACCGCTGGTCACCGACGGCCCCTTTATCGAGACCCGCGAGCAGATCGCCGGCTATTTTCTGATCGACGCCCGGGATCTCCACGAGGCGATCAACATTGCCGCCAGGGTACCGGGAGCGCGGATCGGCACAGTCGAGGTTCGCCCGTTGATCGAGATCACGGGCCTGCCGGAATGAACAACAGGGCAATGTCGATTTCGAGCTGCCCTGTTCGACTAAGAGGTA
Organism: uncultured Nitrospira sp.; assembly: GCA_964582865.1. GTDB lineage: Bacteria > Nitrospirota > Nitrospiria > Nitrospirales > Nitrospiraceae > Nitrospira_C. The sequence continues at coordinate 64,242 of CAZOUA010000009.1, forward strand.
GAACCGGCTATCGGTCAAGACCACGCGGAAGCCCAATTTAATTATCAATCAAAAGGAGTTCTCCTATGCGATTCATGATCATCGTCAAAGCCACGAAGGATTCGGAAAGCGGCGTGATGCCGAGCGAGCAACTGCTGACTGAGATGGGGAAGTTCAACGAAGAGCTGGTGAAAGCCGGCGTGATGCTTGCGGGAGAAGGGCTCCAGCCGAGCTCGAAGGGCGCGCGTGTCAGGTTTTCGGGAAGCACGCGCACCGTGATCGACGGCCCCTTCGCCGAAACGAAGGAGTTGATCGCCGGATTCTGGCTCTGGCAGGTGAAGTCGATGGCAGAGGCGATCGAATGGGTCAAACGCTGCCCCAATCCCATGGAGGGAGAATCCGAGATCGAAATTCGCCAGGTGTTCGAAGCAGGGGACTTCGGCGCTGAGTTCACGCCTGAGCTCAGGGAGCAAGAGGAACGGTTGCGGGCGGAGGTAGCCAAAAGGAAATAGGGACATCTCCTTCGTGGGCTCGACGCAGGACCGGTCGAGCGCGCCCTGGCCGGTCTGAAGATCGTCACGAAACAATAAGAAAGGTGGCGTGCATGCGCTACGTCAATGGATGCCTGGTCCCCGTTCCGAAGAAGAATATAAAGAGCGACCGCCGCATCGCGCAGCAGGCGGGGAAAATCTGGCGCGAGCACGGCGCGCTGGATTACAAGGAACGCAGCGCAATCATTTCAAGTTGGCCTACATTTGGAGGAGTGACATGGCTGAAATTATTCACCGCGTGGGAATCAAGGCGAGTCCTGACAAGGTGTTTAAGGCGCTCTCGACGATTGAAGGGCTTGCTGGCTGGTGGACAGAGAACACAAGAGGTGTTGCGGCCGTTGGCAAAATCATTGTGTTCCAATTTCATGATCCCAACGGCAAGATCATAGGTGAATTCGAGATGGACGTGTTGGAGCAAGAGCCGTTCAAGAGGGTTCAGTGGAAGTGTAAAAAGGGACCTGCCGAATGGGTCGGAACAGAAGTTACCTTTGATTTGAAACAAGAGAACGACTTCACGATCGTGCTGTTCGGCCATCGAAAATGGAGGGAGTCCGTTGAGTTCACCGCCCACTGTAATACGAAGTGGGGAGTGTTTTTGATGAGCCTCAAGGAACTCATAGAAACCGGGACGGGTAAACCTGCTCCCAGAGATATCAAAATCGATAACTGGAATTAACTCGAATGAGATTCGACCTGCGGGTGAGCGCACCCGTTCACTCGTACTGACACCATAAGGAGGTTCCTATGCGTTTTCGATTCGTTCCTCTCATCTGTCTCGCGCTGGCGTTGATCGCATCCCCGGTGCTGGCCAAGGAGAAGAAACACGACAAGCAAATGGACCCACAGGCGATGATGGAGCTCTGGAAGAAGCTGGCCCAGCCGGGCGAGCCGCATAAGTTGTTTGCCGGCCTGGCCGGGAGCTGGACCACCACGACCAAGGAGTGGATGGAACCGGGCAAGCCTCCGACGGAGTCAACCGGCACCGCGGAGATGAAGATGCTGTTGGACGGACGCTTTCTCTACCAGGAGTACAATGCCCAGATGATGGGGCAACCGTTCTCCGGGATCGGTATCGACGCCTACGACAACATGACCAAGAAGTATGTGACCGCCTGGATGGATACAATGGGTACGGGCATTTTCATGATGGAAGGCACGGCCAGCGCCGACGGCAAGACCATCACGCTGAAAGGCTCGCACCCTGAGCCGGGCGGAGGGCGGATGAAGCACCGTGCCGTCTGGAAGATCGTCGACAACAATGTTCAATCGTTCGACATGTACGGAGCGCATCATGGTGGCAAGGAAATGAAGATGCTGGAGATTACCTATACTCGGAAACCATGATCGCGCCGCATTGACCCGCATTGGCCAACGTGGTTGACTAAGTGCTCAACACTATCACTTAAGGAGGCCTCTGATGCAACGCACGATCGGAATGCTGTGTTTGGCACTGATGCTAACCACGCTCAGCGGTTGCAGCTATCTCTTCTATCCCCGCGCCGGAGACTACGCGACCCAAGCGAAGGGCGCGAGCGGTGTCGAAACCGTGATCAATCTCACGAATATGATGGAAGCCACTGCGGCGAAGGCCAAAGGCGGCAAGGGCGTCGACAACGCCTTCGATGATCTGCACAATCAGTTTCATGCGCTCAGTGACGCCTTCTGCGGCGTAACGGAGGCGCAGGCTAAGACACCGGCTTACGACCTCGCGGTGACGCACAAGAAAGAATTGACGGCCGTGTTCAAGCGGCTGTGGAAATTCAAAGACGATCAACCCCAGCGCGACCAGCATCTCGAACTCTTGAGCACCGAGTTGAGGGAACTGCGCGAGACACTGCACACGTTGAAGTAATCACGATAAGGAGGCCGGTGATGAAATTGTCGACTTCGGCAGAACGCGGCGCCGTGACGCTCTTGATTGGGACGCGGAAAGGCGCATTCACGCTCAAAAGCGACCGTGCCAGGAGGACGTGGAAACTTTCAGCCCCCCTATTCCTCGGCCATATCATCCATCACGTGGTGTGCGACCCGAGAGACCGCCGCACGGTCCTGATGGCGGCCAGCACCGGACACTTAGGTCCAACGATCTTTCGTTCGACCGACCGGGGAAAAACCTGGAAAGAAACGACGACGCCGCCGGCATTTCAGAAAGTGCCGGAAGGTCAGAAGGGCCGAGCGGTGAGTCATACGTTCTGGCTGACTCCTTGTCATGCGAATGAACCGAACGCCTGGTATGCCGGCACGTCGCCGCAAGGGCTGTTCCGCTCCGACGACGGAGGCGTCACCTGGAAACCTTTCTCCTACATCAATGACGATCCGCAATATCGCGAGTGGATGGGCACGGTGCAGGACGGCACGCCGGACGGACCGAAGCTGCACTCCATCATCATCGATCCGCGCAGTCCCAAGCACTTATATTTCGCAATGTCGGGCGGCGGCGTGCATGAATCGACCGACGGCGGCAAGACCTTTGTCCCGCTTATCAAGGGGCTCGACGTGGTCGAAGGCTTCGAGCCAGCCACGGTGACCTTCCATGATCCCCATTGTGTGCGGCTCTGTCCAAGCAATCCGGACCGGCTCTATCAACAGAACCACTGCGGCATCTATCGGATCGATCGGCCGTCGAATGAATGGGTGCGCATCGGTCGAAATATGCCGAAGCAGATCGGCGATGTCGGATTCCCGATGGTGGTGCATCCACGAAACGACGATACCGCCTGGGTGTTTCCAATGGATGGTTCGACCGTGTGGCCACGTGTAAGCCCAGACGGAAAACCCGCGGCATACATGACGAAGAATGCCGGCAGGAGCTGGACAAGAGTGGACAAAGGATTTCCTCGCGCGAACGCCTGGTGGACGGTCAAGCGCCAGGCGATGTCTGCGGACGCCCATGAACCGGTCGGCCTCTATCTCGGCACGACACAAGGAGAGATCTGGGCAAGCCGCAACGACGGGGCGAGTTGGACCTGTGTCGCCAGGCATCTGCCGGAAATCTATTCGGTGGAAGCGGCCTCGCTCGGACAATGACCGTACATATCCCCAGCGCATTGCGATCCTACACGGCACAGGAGGGCGAGGTGCGGGCGGAGGGCGCTACACTCGCCGATGTGCTGTCATCGTTAGAGCGCCGGTTTCCCGGTATCCGGTTCCGGATTATCACGGAGCAGGAGGCGATCAGGCCGCACATCAGAATTTTTGTGAACGACGAACAAGTGCAGGATTTGACGACACCCCTTCAGCACGAGGATCGTATCTACATCGTCTGCGCCCTCAGCGGCGGGTAAATTGGGGAGCGATGCAATGCCAGAATTAGACTTGGCCAGGATTATCGAAGGCCAACGGCAGGATTGGAACCGCGTCGCAGGCGGCTGGGAAAAGTGGGATCGCTTCTTTGATGAGCAGATGGCCTTCTTCAACCATCGGCTCGTCGCCGATGCCCGCCTTCGCAAAGGTCTCCACGTCCTCGATCTCGGCTCCGGAACCGGCTACCCCGCCCTGCTGGGCGCGCAGATTGTCGGAACAGCCGGCCGCGTCGTCGGCATGGATCTCGCCGAGCACATGCTGGCCGTCGCGGATCGAAAGGCCAAGCGTCTCGGCTTCACCAACGTCTCGTTCAGAACCGGCGATGTGACGACGCTGCCGTTTGAGCCCAACTCGTTCGACGCCGTGACGAGTCGCTTCTGCCTGATGTTTCTCCCGGAGATTCCGAAAGCCGCGTCGGAGATTGCACGGGTTCTGAAACCCGGAAGCTGGGTCGCAGCGGCTGTCTGGTCTGCGCCTGAAAAAAATCCCTCGATCGGACTCTCGATGGCCGCCATCAAACAGGTGATCGAACTGCCGCCGCCTGACCCCACAGCGCCGGGCATCTTCCGGCTGGCCCAACCGGGCGATCTGGCCGGCATCTTCCAACAGGCCGGACTCGTCGATGTCACGGATCAGGAATTCCTTGCGGAATGGTCCTATGCGTCGGCGGAGGAGTACTACACCAGCCTGATGGAGATCGCCGCCCCGGTCCAGAATTTGATGGCCAAGCTGACCGACGCGCAGACACAAGACGTCAAGCAACGGATCACTCAGGCTGCGTCCAATTACACACGCGCCGGCCGCATCATATTTCCGATGGCGGTACGAATAGTCGCAGCGCGCAAACCCCTCTGAGATCCCCGTGGCAACCAAGCCCGATGGCTTCAAAGATTTCGTCCTGGATCAACTGGCTGACCTGCGCGGCATCACCTGCCGCGCCATGTTCGGAGGGTACGGACTCTATCGACAGGGCGCATTCTTCGGCATCATTCACAAGGGCCGGCTGTACTTCAAAGTGTCGCCAAAAACAATAGCTCGCTACAAGGAGCACGGCATGAAGCTGTTTCGCCCCAATGCGAAACAGATGCTTCGATCTTTCTATGAAGTGCCGGTAGATGTCCTTGAGAACGCAGATGAATTAACAAAATGGGCGGTCGCCGCTCGATTCGCAGACGCACACACCTCAAAATCCG
>CAZOUA010000010.1:0-68112 GCA_964582865.1 uncultured Nitrospira sp.
CCGACGCGCAGGAGGAAGCTGAGTTTCGCCTTGAGCTGGCGGAGAATGTCGGAGGCGATATCCTGTTCGAACGGGCGAAGGGTCAGTCGATCCAGCCAGGACACGAGCGCCTCGACCGTCAGGTCCGTGATCTCGTGAATGTCGGTGTTGGCGATTTTGACGAAGCGGGCGTCGGGCCTCAGGCGGCTCCCCTGGCAGCTGGGACAATTGAACGGCGTGCGGTACCGGCTGAGCAATACGCGCACGTGCAGTTTGTACCGCTTGCCTTCCATATATTCGAAGAAATCGTTGATTCCGTCGAACGACTTGTCGCCTTCCCAGAGCAGTTGCTGCGTGGTCTTGGGCAGGTTCTTGAAGGGGATCGTGATATCCACGTTGTGACGCTTCATCGCCAGGAGCAGTTGCTTCTGCCACCAGTCGGTTCCCGGTTTGCTCCAGGGTTCGATCGCGCCTTGCGCCAGCGATTTGTTGTGATCGGGAATGACCAGTTCCGGATCGTACCGGAGCACGTTGCCGAAGCCTTTGCATTCCGGGCAAGCCCCGAGCGGATGGTTGAATGAGAACAAGATCGGCCTGAGCGGTTCGAAGGTCCGGCCGCAGCGCTGGCAGAGAAAGCTGGTGCTGTACGATTCGATGCCGTGGCCGATGATGTCCACTGTGCAACGGCCTTCTCCTTGGCGAAAGGCGGTCTCAATGGCTTCGGTCAGGCGCGAGCGATCCTGTTCCCTGATGACGAGCCGATCGAGCAGCACATGCAACGATTGATGTTTGTGGAGAGAGGGTTGCTTGACCTCATGCAGGTCGATGATGTCTTCGCCCGCTTTCAGCCTGGTGAACCCGCTGGTGAGCAGCGATTGCACGAACGCCTGTTCGAGTTTGTGCGAGGGGGGTGTGATCGGAAACAGGATCATCGCGCGGGCATCGGGAAAGCGAAGGAGCAGATCGTCCGCGACCTGGTCGGGGTGAAACGAACGGGCTTCCTGTCGGCAGTCCGGGCAGATGGGTTTGCCGATCTTGGCGAAGAGCAGGCGCAGCAGATCTGCGATCTCTGTCGTCGTGCCGACGGTAGAACGTGCGGTTCGTACCTGGTTCTTTTGTTCGATGGCGATGGCGGGGCGGACGTTCAGGACGCGATCGACATCGGGGCGAGCCACTTTGTCGAGGAACATCCTGGCGTAGGTCGAGAGCGATTCCACATAGCGCCATTGACCTTCGGCGAAAATCGTATCGAATGCCAACGAGGATTTGCCCGATCCCGACAGACCGGTGATCGCCGTGACTCTGTTGTGCGGGATTCGCAGCGAGATATTCTTGAGGTTATTTTGGCGTGCCCCCTCGATGATGAGGTCGTTTGAGGGAGAGTCCGGTTCCATAGGCTGGAGCACGTGAGAAGTTCTCCAAGAGAAAGACCGACCATCCTAGCAAGCGGAGGGGCGGGCTTCAATGAGGAGATGCGGCAGGTATTCAGGAAAGATATTCGGAAAAGAATCGGCAGGCCGGAAGTGTGGATTGTCTTGGGGATATCGTGGTTGAATGAGAGTATGGTGTCGTCACCGTCGGACCTTTGGCCAAAACGGTCCAGCGGGTCCTGTCACGATAGAATCGGCCGAACCCGGCCACGATAAGAGGAACACCCGCTTATGACCCAGTCATCCGTGCCGACCGATTATATGGGGATTGGACGCCAACTCGCCGTACTGCTCGGGTCGAGCCTGGAGGGACCGTCGGGAGACGCGCTGAAAGAATTGGCGCGGGCCTACGATCCGTCAGCCAACGAAGCGCGCATCAGTGCAGAGGTGTTTCTGTTTCACAAGTACCTCATCGTGCAGACCTGTGTCGGGATGTTTCCCGAGGCGCAGGTCGAACGCGTCATCGGAGGGTTGTTCGCGGCCTTGAACGAGCGGGCGACGGGTTTGGACTTCAGCCCGGAGCGCCAGAATGCCATGGAGCAGATGTGGCAGATGCGGGCCAAGCAATTCGATAAGCCCTTCACCCAGGACCGGGAACATTTTCTCGATGAAAGCAGCGACGGGGTGTATTGGAAGCAGTCGATCAGCCGCTTCTGTCAGAATGTGCGGGAGGTTGAGAATCCGCCGGACATTTGGGCCGGCGGCAAGGGGCCTTCGCACAAAGCCAGCACCACCGTCACGGAAACCATCGATTATCTCGTCTCAGCCATGACCGAAATGAGCCGTCTGCATTTCGGTTCTCCCGCATGACCCCAAGGGCAATTGACCGGTTAAGCTCAGGCCGAGGCTGGAACAAAGAAAGCCGGGCCTGGGCTGAGCCTCGACCGTAACTTCAGCCTATCTAATTGTAGGAAAAAGGCGAGAGCGCATGCGCCGGCGTCGTGTCAGGCACGGGGTAATGGGTGGATAGATAATCGCTCAGCTTCGAAGCGGATTCCTGGCTGATGCCGGTCACTTCGACTCCAAATTCTAATCCGTCGGTCCAACGAACGACTGCCTGATCGATCGTGATTGGCTGAGCAAGGTCGGGGATGTAGACATGCACGACGAGGGTTGTTCCCTTGATTACCGGCTGCATTCCTCTCGCGCGCCAACCCTGCCGTGACATATCGACCAATGTTCCCTCCCAACGTTCACTGCCGGCGGCATATTCAATACGGCAGCTGACCGGATGACGTTTGCCGTAGCGTGGTTCATGCCAGGTGCCTGCAGAAGGCCGTCCGGATTCTTCATCATGCTGGCCGGAGCGTACGGGAACTCCGGATCGCCCCTCTCGCGCTTGCCGCAGAAGGTTCAGGCCGTGGGAGGCCCCCGCAGCGGAGAGCGTGGCGACTCCAGAAATCGCGACAAGTTCGACGAGGCTGATCATGACCGCCCTCCCTGCTGAGGCCTATCCCCGGATGTTCCGGCAGATGACTGCATTCGTTGCATAGATTTACTCTATCGCCTGGAATGAGGAGCGGTAGGTACTCGAAGAGGGTACCTCGAAGGGAGGGGATGCTTCGAAACGAGGCCACAGAAGAGGAGAACTGCGTTCAAGGGGAAAGAAGGCGAGCCCTACAGAAGGGGGCCATCAGCGCAGGGCGAGCCTCACGAGCCCGACACAGCCCATATATAACGTCATGGAGACCGCCATCGCCGGCCAAAAGCCCAGGCGCGGGACTCCAACGATCATGGTCGTGACATAGACGATCCAGGGTGGAACAAACCACAAGAGGTTCCTGGCGTAGCTCACCAGCGAGTCACTGCCGCCGTTCAGATAAATCAGGACAAATGTTGCGCCGGTGATGGCAGGAAAGGTGCTGGCAAACGCAGCGAGGAACGAACGCCCTTGCGAGCCGAGATAGGTCGACAGGCTGACGATTGTTCCTCCGAGAACGAAATAGAGCAGATATTTCCCGATCTCACTCATCCTTGTGTACTCCTCGTTGAGTCATTCGGTTAGGCCATCAGCGCGAATCTGACCGCGCTGTACATGACCATCACTTCGACTGCATGGGCCACGATCGTGGCCCAGAGATTTCCGGTCCTGATCCAGATAAGTCCCCAAATCAACCCGTCCCAGACGGCGATCCAGTGGAGGTGCTGGAAAGTCTTCACCATGAAGGGGTCGAATGCAAATACCACAGCGCTGATGAGAAGCGCGAGCGGCGAAAGGCGTCGGATCGACGCGAGCTTCCAGCAGCCGCTTTCCAGTGCGACCAGCCGTCCCAGGAGAAAACCTCGGAAATTCAACTCGACGAAGAACGCGATGCCGGAGATGAACCAGGGCAGCATCACGAAGACGGGCAGCTGCGCATGGGGCGTGGTTCGAAGAAACGAGATGTCGAAGCCAAGGTAAGGAACGATCTGTAGAACAACCACAGTATTCAGGCAGCCCAGCACAAATCCCGTAGGCAGTCCGATCTTCACGCCCCGGCCGAGATTCTGTGCCTGAAGTCCGAACCGAGAAATGATCGTGCCGTTATGCGCTGCCCAAATGGCGAACGCGAGGTAGGCGATGATCTGCGGAGCGAACTGGATCAGCGCCTGCGTTTGGAGCCACTCGGGGAGGGCGTAGTAATCGACGGTTGCTGCGACGGGGAGTAGGGCCAGCAATGCTCCCCGTTCATTTCCCTGAGTCGTGGTTGCGGATGGACCAGGCTCAGGTGGCATTGCCGGCCGCTATTGCAGTTGGAGGTTGTAGCGATCCAGTGTGGTCGCTTTGTGCCGGGCGAGATTGGACAGCGACTTGTTGTAGTCCACGATGGCGCGCAGTTCGTTGCCCTGTGCGGTCGCCAGATCTCGTTGGAAATCGAGCACGAATCGTGTGGTGGTCAAGCCGACCTTCAGGCGTTCCTGTTCGGCTTGGAGCTGCTTCTCCGCCATGATGCGGGCCGACCTGGTCGTTTCGATGCGTTTGAAGTCGGTCTGCACCCGCCGGACCGCCTCTTTGATGCCGATGATGATCTGCTGGCGGACGCTGACGAGCGAGGCTTCCGCATTCTTGCCTTCCATTTGCCGCCTGTTGTACGTGCTCCATGCGGAACGGTTGCCGAGCGGGTAGCTGAGCACAAGGCCGGCGCCGTAATTGTAATAATCACCGCTGAAGTTTCTGTTCACCGAATCACTGTAGTCCTTGCCGAGTCCCGCCATGCCCATCGTGCCTTGAAAGGATAGCGTCGGGAGCAACTGGTTCTTCGCGAATTTGGTGTTGATTTCGCTGCTGTCGACATTTTTCTTCGCCTGAACGATTTCCGGCCTGTTTTCGAAGGCCGTGTCGATGGCTTCTTGCAAGCTGATCGGATCCAGCGCCACGACCGGCTGATCTTTCGGCGTCAGCCTGACGTCGAGGCGAAGCTCTTCTTCGCCGGGATTCAGTAATCGTCGCAATTGATCTTCCTGGTCACGAATGGCCTTCTCGGCCACAAGGACCTGCTCGACGCGCGAAGCCACGGCGGCTTCGGCTTGGAGCACATCGACGATGGACATGACGCCGGCTTTGGCTTTGGCACGGTTGCTGGCCAATAGTTCCTGGGCGGCTTTCAATGCGGCTTCGGCGACTTTCAGATTGTCGTTGGCGAAGACGACTTCCCAATAGGTCTGTTCCACCGTGGCGATGACCGTCAGGACGCGGTCGCGGAACACATGTTCCTCCACCATGGCATTATTCTGGGCGATCCGGATAAATGTCTTGTTGACTTCGATGCCGGCGTTCCGGAGCAACGGCTGCGTCAGTGTTAAGGCCAGGCCGCCCGTATAGGCCGGGTTGTACAAGAAGCCGGTGGCCACGCTCTGGTTCACATTTGTGCGGGAAGGGCTGTAGTTCAAATCGACGTTTCCACCGGTGAGCAAATTCGTTGTTGCGTCGAACGTGACGGATTGGCTGCGCTGGTCGAACTTTTCAATGTCCGTGAGTGTCCCGCCGGTTCCACCGAAGACCGGCCGGTTCAGGGGGTTCACGGTACGGTTGTACTGTCCGTTGACACTGAGCGTCGGATCGAACTTCGCCTGTTCGACGATGATGTCAGTGAGCCGGCTCTCTTTTGTATGCCGGCTGATGCTGATATCGAGGTTGCTCTTGAGTGCGCGGATGGCGGCATCGGCAAGGGAAATGTCCTCCCTCCGCTCCGCCGGCTGAGTCTTGGTATCGTCCGCTGCCCGGCCTGGACCTACAGTCAAGAGCAATCCGGCTCCGGCGAGGAACAGGATTGTTCTCCAGCGACTCTGGTTGCTTCGATGGATCATAAAGCCCCCTTTATTCGACAAGGAATCGACTCCCATACTATAATGACTTCATGCGAACCTGTCATGGACTTCCTGCGATAGCACCGCGTCGCTTTGCGCTGGCATTGGTCGCTTTAGCTTGGTTCTCCCTCTGGTGTGAACCGCCGGCCATGGGGCAAACGATCTCAAGCGTCCGTTCCTTCGATGGGGGAGTCGCGCCTCTTTTCAACTTGACCGGACCGGGGAATCTTTATCTGGACAACCAGGGGACGCAGGGTTTTCTCTACAGCTCCGGGAATAACTTTCAATCTTATAGTTTTCGCAATCCGACCACGGGCCAGGCCTGGAGCGGGGCGCTCACCACGCTCGGACCACAGCTTTCAATCGGGTTGATTCAAGGCGCCAACCAAGTCGGCTCCCCTCTGGTTCTTCCCGGCCCTCCCAGGCGAACTCCGCCGCTGCCGGACATCCAATCCACGATCCTCGACGACATCCCTTAAGTTCAGGTACGGGGCGAGAGCCGAAGTCTGGTCTGGTTTCTTCTCCGCCGCCCATTGCCTCCAGCCGCAAGCCGCTCGCCAGGTTTTTCAGGGATCGTTCGCCAACTGCCATGCGAGGGCCAGAACGTATTGTGCTACGGACTGTAGAATGTCCGGGTTGATCGTGTCGGCTGTATCGGTCGGTTGATGAAAGTGGGGGTGGATTCCTCCACTGACAACCGTGATCGTCGGCACCCCGGCTTCTTTGAACGGGACATGATCGCCGCCGGGAAAGAAACCGAAGAGATCGAGCCTGTCCGCTAAACCTGCCAGAGCTCCAATATTTTGAGCCCGGTCTTTTTCAAAACCCGTGACCCCGACCGTGAGCCGGCCGTTGCCAATTCCCACATGGTCCACATTGATCATCCCGGTCGTTTTTGCCAGCGGCACGATCGGTTGAGAGACGTAGAGTTTCGAGCCGACCAGGCCCTGTTCTTCTCCGCTGAATGAGAGAAACAGAATCGATCGCTTCGGTGCGGCCGGTGCCAGTGCCAGCACGCGCGCCACTTCCAGGAGCACCGCCGTGCCGGAGGCGTTGTCGTCTGCGCCGCCAAACATCAAGCCGGCTTGCTGTCCGAAGTGGTCCCGATGGGCTCCGATCAGCACAGCTTCGTCGCTGCCGGCCGTGGAGCCTCGTATGATGGAGATGACATTGAAGAGCGTGCCGTTTGTGAGGCGGCTGGTCCATTTCATAGAAGCCTGTACGGTGGTGTTCATCGATCGGGCCGTGCCGGTGCGGTTGATATCCTCCTGCACGGCGCGGAGGGAAATGTTGGCTTCGCTTCCCTGCCGGAGAATCGCTTCGGCGGTGCCCGTGCTGATCCAGCCTCCCGGGAGTTGATGCGCGGGCTCTGTGGTTGAATAGAATGCACTGGGTTTTCCCGTCACTCCGCGACGTTGCTCGTAGGCATTCAAAATCGGGCCGGTAGCGGTTAAGTAGGCCAGGGCACCTTTTTGTTTTGCGATGCGTTCCTTATCGGCGTGAGTGGCCGGGCCCTTGTACTTGTCCGGTTTCCCACGCAGAAAGAGGACAATCTTGTCACGCACATCCACGCCGGCATAGTCGTCGAGACCCTGCGACGGATCGGAAAGCCCGTAACCGACGAAGACGATGGAGGCACGGACATCGGCGGTAGGCGAGTCGAGTACCGGCAAGAAGTCAGATCCGTTGTGAAGCGACAGGCGAGTGTCGGGGAGGGCCAGCTCGAGCAGAACGTCGTCGTCGATCGCCCGGATGGGAAGGGAGACGGTTTGTTTCCATTCTCGTTGGGGAAATGGATTTGGTTGGTCCTGCGGAGCAGTGGCGAGGGATCGATGGAGGCGAAGCTCGCTGAAACGATGGGCCACGAATGCGGCGGACTCCGCATCTTGCGTGCTGCCGGTTTGCCGTCCTCGAAATGCCGGCCCGCTGAGAGTCGCAATATCCGCCTGCATCCGTTCAGCAGAGATCTGCTCCATCGCGGAAGTCAGCCAGATGCCGCTCAAGGTGGGAGCATCGAGGGCGGGGCCTGCAAGGATGGCCGGCGGGAAGAAGGTCACGACGCATAGGCCAGCCATACAGATGTTGAGTGAGCTCACGTGTCCTCCAGCGGCCACCTGCGGCGAGATGTCACTATAACATGGAGGGCGAGATTCGTTGCAGAGCACGGAGTGGCAGGATACCATGTCCGGCTACTGAACAGGAGGTATCTTCTTGGATCAACAACCTGACCGATTTCCCAACCGTCTGATCGCCGAGCCGAGTTCCTATCTCAGGCAGCATGCCGAGAATCCGGTGGACTGGTATCCCTGGGGCGAGGAAGCGCTCGTGCGGGCCAAGGCAGAGAATAAGCCCATTCTGCTCTCGATCGGCTATTCGGCATGCCATTGGTGCCATGTCATGGCGCACGAGTCGTTTGAAAACCTTGAGATCGCAAGGGTCATGAATCAGCATTTCATCAATATCAAGGTGGATCGCGAGGAGCGTCCGGATCTGGACGAGATCTACCAGAAGTCAGCGCAAGTGTTTACCGGCCGAGGGGGCGGCTGGCCTCTCACCATGTTTCTGACGCCCGATCAGGAGCCGTTTTACGGCGGGACCTATTTCCCGCCTGTTCCGCGCTATAGCCTGCCGGGTTTTCCCGAGGTCTTGCTGGGGGTGGTCGAAGCCTACCGGAGCCATCATGATGATGTCAGGAAGAATGTCGAGCGGGTGGTGAATGGGTTGTCGAGAGTCAACACGACGAAGCTGTCGACCGAGCCTCTCACGGCTCGGTTGCTCGATCACGCAGGCAGTGAGTTGGAGCACCAGTTCGACTCTCTCCACGGAGGATTCGGCGATGGGCCAAAGTTTCCGACTGTCCCTCCGCTCAGCCTGATGTTGCGGCAGGCTGCAAGGTCGAATAGCCAGACCCTGTCGACTAGCGTGCTGCTCCAACTCCGCACAATGGCGGCCGGCGGGATCTACGATCATCTAGGCGGAGGCTTCCACCGCTATTCCGTCGATGGGGAGTGGAAAATCCCCCATTTCGAAAAGATGCTCTACGACAATGCCCAGCTCGTGCGGATCTATCTCGATGGGTGGCGATTAACCAAAGACGCCGGGTTCCGCCAGATCGTCGAAGAGACGCTCGAGTATGTGCGCCGTGAAATGACGCATCCCGACGGAGCGTTTTTCACCGCGCAGGATGCGGACAGCGAAGGGCGAGAAGGCGCGTTCTTCGTGTGGACTGCGGAAGAAGTGGTATCGGTGCTGGGGCTGGAGTTGGGGGACGAGTTTTGCCGGTATTATGGCGTGACGGAAAGCGGGAATTTCGAGGGGAAGAACGTTCTGCACCGGCTTGGCGGATTGGAGCTGTCAGCGGAAGAACAGGAGTTGGCCGAAGCGACCCTGCGTCCGGCCCGAGCGAAATTGCTGACGGCACGGGAGCGGCGGGTGAAGCCGTTGCGGGACGAACACATTCTGACCAGTTGGAATGCGATGATGGTGTCGGCTTTCTTTGATGCCGCGATGACGTTCGGCGTGCCGGCATATCGAGCCGCTGCGGAGCGGGCGCTGACCTATCTTGTGGATTATGCCATCGTCAATGGCCGAGTCTGCCGCACCGTTACCGGAGGCAAAGGTCGGCTCAATGGATACTTGGATGATGCGGCCTGGCTGGCCACGGCGCTGCTCGACGCGTTTGAGGCCACGTCTCATCGCTGGCATCTGGAGCAGGCCCGTGCCGTTGCAGAAAGCCTGCTGACACATTTTTGGGACGAGACTGCCGGGGGATGTTTTTTCGCCAGTCATGACCACGAACGATTAATCCAGCGCATGAAATCAGGGACGGACAGCGCGATCCCTTCCGGCAACGCAGTGGCGGCTGCCGTGTTCTTGAGGCTCTTCTCTTTCACCGGCGAGGGGCGCTATCATGAGCGGGCCGGGCGAATCTTGCAGTTGTTTCAATCGCTGATGGAAGAGAATCCCTATGGCGCCTCAGCGATGCTCTGTTCGCTTGATTGGTTTTTATCGGGTCCTCAAGAGATTGTGGTGGTTGGATCCCGCGGTGATCTCTTGACGGAAGCCATGCTATCGACGGTCCACCAGCGTTACCTTCCCAACCGAGCTCTGCTGGTGGTAGAAGATGTCCGGCAAGACGGAGAAGCGGAGCTGCCGTTGACGAGGGGGAAGGTGAGTCTTAATGGAAGGCCGACTGCATATGTTTGCCGGCGGCAGGCCTGTTCACAACCAGTAACGGACCCTCGGCAGCTCGAGGCGATGTTGTAGGAGAATAACGGTGGCTACAGGCGATTCATCCAAAGGCATCTACGATCATCTCTATCGGCGATTCTTCGAAAAGCGGGAACAGCACAGTGGCTACGATTTTCAGCATGCACCGGGTGGAAGCGTTCCACCACCGGTTGTGACGTTTCGCGAGAAGTTGCGGTGGTGGACGTTGGATCGCTGGCGGCGCAGAAAACAGATTCTCACGGAGCGTGACCGCCTCCAGCGGGAGATCATTGAGATCAAGACCCGTTGGCCAATATAACGGCATTACAAATCCGAGGTTCTTTCATGAGGACGATTCATATGGAGAGGATGTTCGTTCTTCCCCTGGCGATGGCTCTGCTCATCGGCGAAGGGTGGGCTCTCCCAAGCCAGGCGTCGGCTATTCAGAAAGAAAGTCAGGCAGAGAAAGAAGCGAATCTGAAAGGTCAAGCCCTGGGCGGGCTGTTCAATCGGTGGACTTTCGATCAGCAGAAACAGGGTGAACTGCCGGCGGGATTCTCAGAGATGAGCGTGGGTGAGGATGTCGCGGGCCGGTGGACGATCATGCCTGATTCCGAGGCGCCTTCCTTGCCGAATATGCTGAGGGCCGAGTCGGTTTGTCAGTCGGCCGGCTGCTTTTGGCTGCTGATTGCCGACAAGTTCCTGTATGAATATCCCGACGTCTCGGTCCGGTTGCGATTCTCTGCCGAGGGGAATGCCGGGCGGGGCGGGATCGTGATCGGGTTGCGGGATGCGTCGAATTTTTACGCTGCAATTGTGGACGTTGCGTCGAAAAAGTTGGAAGTCGTTCGGGTACTCAACGGGCAACCCGTGGTGCTGGGACAAACGGCCATCAGTCCGAAGGCTGTCGATTGGCATTCGCTGCGGGTCCAGCGTGACACCATTATCAGCAAAGACGTAATCGAGATCTCGTTTGATGGACTGCTCGTGCTTTCTGTTCAGGATCAAGCGCTGGGTCTCGGTCAGGTCGGACTGGCGATTCATGGGAAATCGTCCTTGCTTTTCGACAGCTTGCACGCGATTCCCCTGTTTACACAGCGCCCCTTCTCCGATCCAGCCGCCTATTGAACGAAGCTTCTTCCATTCGGTTTTCACTCCAGGCTTGCATTTGACGTGGTGGTAGAGTACAGTCTCCATTGTGTATCGCCGCGAAAGGCCTGGTGGAGATACAGTAGAGAGTGACAAGGCCTGATACGGGTGTTGTTTTGGTTCTGCCCGGGGATCTGATCGGAAGCCAGACCTGAGTCGCCATCGTGTTTGCGTCTTCGGCCCATTCCTTCCTCACCTCTTCTCGAGTCCAAGACAACACCATTTTCTCAAAGGAGGAACCCGATGGGTTCGAAGATTTACGTTGGGGGTTTGCCGTATTCCACAACCGAGCAGCAGTTGAGCGATCTCTTTGCTGCACATGGATCCGTGGCATCAGCCCGAATCATCACCGATAAGTTCACTGGTCAATCACGAGGCTTCGGCTTCGTGGAAATGTCCAGCGATTCGGAGGCTCAGGCTGCGATCACCGCGTTGAACGGTACCCAACTGGGCGGCCGCACGTTGACAGTCAACGAAGCGCGTCCGCAGGAACCACGCTCTGGTGGCGGCGGAGGCCGCGGCGGGTTCGGTGGCGGTCGGCGCTGAACGCGAGCCGTTAGCTTTCACATCGGGGCTGTCGATAAGACAGCCCCGCCTATTTCCTTCCTAGAATTGCCCATCTGCGAGATGTGTTTCCCGGTCGCCTGGTCGACCGATCTGCAGTCCCAGGAAGTTGATCCATACAAGGAGTGCTATGTCTACGTTTGCTGAAATGAATCTGCCCCCGTTCCTTGCCCAGCGCCTGCAACAGGCTGGAATTACCACACCCTCGCCCATTCAACAGGCTGCGATCCAGCCTGCGCTTGAAGGACGGGATGTGATGGCGCAAGCCAAAACGGGAAGCGGAAAAACTTTGGCGTTTCTTCTGCCGATGATCGAACGGGCTCTGCAGCCCGCAGGTTCGGCCGCAGGAACGTCCGTTGCCGCATCAGGATCTCCCGGCAGGAGGAATCCGCGATTCTTGATATTGGCGCCGACCAGAGAGCTCGCGCTGCAGATCGAGATGGAGTTGCGCAAGTACGCGCCTCCATCGGTCACGTCTCTGGCCGTGTATGGCGGAACACCGATCGAGCGTCATCATCGTGCGCTTCGGCAACCCCCGATGGTCGTTGTCGGAACTCCCGGCCGTTTGCTCGACCTCGCCGGTTCCGGTCACCTGCACTTGAATGCCGTGACCTGGCTGGTCATGGATGAAGCCGACCAAATGCTGGACCGCGGGTTTCTCCGGGATATTCAGCGGATTTTGAACCTGTTGCCGAAAGAACGACAGACGTCGCTGTTCTCTGCAACTTTTTCGCAGGAGATTCAGCAGCTCGCGCAGAGCATGCAACGCAATCCGGCCAGGATTTCGGTCGATCCGGACATCAGCAGCCCGACGACGATTACGCATGCCTATTATGTCGTGCCGGCGGAACAGTCGCGGACGCAATTGGTGCATACGCTGTTGCAGTCGGTCAAGACGGGAGAGCGATCGATGGTGTTCTGCGATCAAAAATACAAGGTACGCCGTCTTGCCGCGAAGTTGGGCGGGGAGCCTGCATCGGTCGGTGCGATTACGGGGAATCACAGCCAATCCCAGCGGGAACGGACTTTGGGCGCTTTTCGGGCCGGCCGAATCCGGTCGCTTGTAGCGACCGATGTTGCCGCACGCGGCCTGGACATTCCGGACGTTGCGCAGGTGATTCACTACGAGTTGCCGACCAATCAGAATTCCTACGTGCATCGAGCCGGCCGGACTGGTCGAGCGGAAAAAGAAGGCTCCACGTTTCTTATTCTGTCCCAGGCGGAGGAGCGGGAGTATCTTCGCATGGTGCGGCAGCTGAGGATTCAGACTAAGAAGCTTCCGCTTCCAACCTTTGCGACGATGCCTCCGGCTGCGGCGACTCCGGCGGATGACCAGCAGATCCACCGTCCGCGACCGCCTCGCCATGCTGATTCCATCAACAGACGGTTTCATGAGAGCGGGAGCAGAGAGTCATTCCGCCGGCACGGTGCGTCATCTGCCGGGCCAAGACGATTTGGCCGCTGATCTCGATATTTGAACCGATCATTCCTGTGCTGAAAGACGGGCAGGCCCTCGAGGGCCTGCCCGTCTTGCGTTCGGCATAGCCGTGAACAGGTCCATTCCCACGTGATACAGTAGCAGTCGGAAGGTGGTCTCATGACGCAGTTCAAACTTGAAGCTCCCTTCAAACCATGCGGGGATCAGGGCCAGGCCATCGGCAAGCTTGTGGCGGGCATCGAAGCGGGTCGGAAGCACCAAGCCCTGCTTGGCGTGACCGGCTCCGGCAAGACCTTCACTATGGCCAACGTCGTCGAGCGGGTGCAGAAACCCACGCTCGTCCTGGTCCATAACAAAACACTGGCCGGTCAACTCTATCAGGAGTTCAAACAGTTCTTCCCCCATAACGCGGTGGAGTACTTCATCAGCTATTACGACTACTACCAGCCGGAAGCCTACATCCCGCAGACCGATACGTATATTGCGAAAGATTCCTCAATCAACGACACAATCGATCAAATGCGTCATGCTGCGACGACGTCGCTGCTTCAACGCAACGACGTGCTGATCGTCTCGTCGGTCTCCTGCATCTACGGCCTGGGCTCACCCGAGGTCTATCACGGGATGGTGGTCTACCTGGAAGAAGGGATGGAAATCAGGCGGGAGAGGATTTTGGCCAAATTGGTCGAGATTCAATATGCCCGCAACGATGTTGATTTTCACCGCGGGACGTTTCGTGCGCGAGGGGACGTGATCGAGATTTTCCCGGCCTCGAATGAGGCGATCTCGGTTCGCATCGAACTGTTCGGCGACATCGTGGACGCAATCCATGAAATCGATCCGTTGACAGGAAAGTCGCTGAAGAAACTCCCCAAAGTCGCTGTCTATCCCAATACGCACTACCTTATTGCTCCCGATCGCTATGAGCGGGCGATTACCGGGATCGAAGAGGAGCTCGACGAACGCATCGCGTATTTCAAGAAGCAGAACCAACTCGTGGAGGCGCAGCGGATCGCGCAGCGGACGAAGTTCGATCTGGAGATGATCCGCGCGATGGGCTATTGCCACGGGATCGAAAACTATTCGCGCCATCTGAGCGGACGGGCTTCCGGCGAGCCGCCGCCGACGCTCATCGATTACTTTCCCAAGGACTTTCTGCTGATCGTCGATGAGTCCCACGCCACCGTTCCGCAGGTCGGTGGAATGTATGAGGGAGACTTTTCCCGCAAGCGAACGCTGGTGGAGTACGGATTTCGCCTGCCCTCGGCCGTCGACAATAGACCGTTGAAATTTCCGGAGTTCGAGCGCTGCATCAATCAGGTCGTCTATGTCTCGGCGACCCCCGGACCCTACGAGTTGGAGCATGTGAACGGCGAAGTGATCGAACAGGTCATTCGTCCGACCGGCTTGTTGGACCCGCTGATTGATGTGCAACCCGCGAAAGGCCAGGTGGATCATCTGCTGGGGCAGGTGCGCGCGGAAATTGCCGCAGGAGGGCGGGTGCTCGTCACAACCTTGACCAAGCGCATGGCAGAGGATTTGAGCGAGTACTATCACGAGCTCGGCATCAAAGTGCGGTATCTGCATTCGGACATCAAGACGCTCGAACGGGCCGAGATCGTTCGTGATCTTCGCCGCGGAGTATTCGATGTGCTCGTGGGCATCAATCTGCTGCGCGAAGGGTTGGATCTTCCCGAAGTCAGCTTGGTGGCGATTCTCGATGCCGACAAGGAGGGCTATCTGCGTTCCCACCGATCGCTTATCCAAACAGCGGGTCGCGCTGCGCGCAACATACGTGGACGTGTCATCCTGTACGGCGATGTGGTGACGGACTCGATGAAGGCTGCGATTGACGAAACGGTTCGCCGGCGCAGGATCCAGGCCGACTACAATGCGGCTCATGGAATCGTGCCGATGAGCATCAAAAAAGACATTCCTGCTTTGGAATATGCCGATGGGTACGTTGAATCGGAGCAGTTGGCACTGGCTGCAGAATCGCAGTCTGAGTACGGAACGGACGATGCTATCGAGCAGATGATCCAGCGGCTGGAGCTCGAGATGAAGGCGGCGGCTAAGGAGTTGGAGTTTGAGCGTGCGGCTGCGCTGCGGAATCGCATTCGGGCGCTTAAGTTGAAGGATCTGGAGCTGAAGTCGGGGAGTTAAACGTTTTTGTAGAGGTAGATGCCCAGGAACATCCCGAGAATGCTCAGCAGACTGATCTTCAAGCTAAATCCAAGTGTGAGCTTGAGGAGAATCAAATCGACCGTGAGAGGTGGGCTGATGCCGGGTGTAACCGCGGTGGTAAAAAAGGCGTGGATCGTGCCCCCCTTCGGAGCCATGACTTGAAGGACTTCGCCCAGAATTCCCCCCAGCAGTCCGCCGATCAGAAGAAAGAGCAGTAAAACCCATGGGGATTTTCTCACGCCGTCCGCCTCGTAACTCGTTGAGTAGACTCACCGAATGACCATGCCGACCATATCGAATGCCCCTCGGCATGTCAACTCAAAGTTGACCCGGTCTCCCTTGACTTCTGGGGAGGCGTCCATTAGACTGCCCGGTGCTCTTTTGCTAGATTTTTCGAGGCGATCGGAGATCTGGGGTAAGGCTTCGATTGCCTTTTTCTTTGGTGCAGGATGCTGGATCAACTGAGCGACAAGTTTGAAAAGATTCTCAAGAAACTTCGCGGCACCGGTGTTCTCACCGAACAGAACATTGCGGAGGCGCTAAAGGATGTCCGTTTCGCCCTGCTTGAGGCCGATGTCAACTTCAAGATCGTCAAAGATTTCGTCGAGCGGGTGCGTGAAAAGGCTGTCGGGCAAGAGGTATTGCAGAGCCTGACTCCTGGCCATCAGGTCGTCAAGGTCGTCTGGGACGAATTGCGGTCGATGATGGGCGGTGAGAAGGCCGGGCTCTCGCTGGCTTCAACGCCGCCGACCGTCGTCATGATGGTTGGTCTGCAAGGCGCTGGAAAGACGACAACTTGCGGCAAACTGGCAAAACTATTTAAGAATCAAGGTAAGCGCGTTCTTCTTGTCGCAGCGGACCCCCGGCGTCCTGCAGCCGGCGATCAGTTGGCCAGTCTGGGACGCGATCTTGGGATCGATGTGCATCGACTCGATCAGGCGGGCGCTTCGCAAACAGATGTCGTTCGAATCTGCCAGGCCGGTGTCGAACGTGGACGTGATCAAGGGTTTGATCTGGTCGTGCTGGATACCGGTGGCCGTCTCCATGTCGATAGCGAATTGATGGGAGAATTGGTTGCGGTCAAATCCGCTGTACAGCCGCACGAAGTGCTGCTGGTGGCGGATGCGATGACGGGGCAGGATGCCGTTACGATGGCCAGCCAGTTCGATCAACAGGTAGGGCTGACCGGAATTGTCCTCACCAAGGTGGAAGGCGATGCACGGGGCGGCGCGGTGTTGTCCATCAAGGCCGTAACGGGCAAGCCGATCAAGTTTCTTGGCGTCGGAGAGAAGCTGGACGCGCTCGAGCTGTTCCACCCGGATCGGATGGCCTCGCGCATTCTCGGCATGGGCGACGTGCTGTCCTTGATCGAAAAGGCGCAGGAAACGTTCACGCGCGAGCAGGCGGAAGAGGCACAGAAGCGGCTGACCAGCAACTCGTTCACGCTGGAAGATTTTCGGGCTCAGTTGGGGCAGGTCAGCAAGCTCGGCTCATTGGACCAAATTTTAGGGATGTTGCCCGGCGGCCAAAAGTTGAGGGGCGCCATGGAAGGGCAGATGCCGGAACGGGACGTGAAACGAGTGGTGGCCATCATC
This sequence comes from uncultured Nitrospira sp., assembly GCA_964582865.1. Lineage (GTDB taxonomy): Bacteria > Nitrospirota > Nitrospiria > Nitrospirales > Nitrospiraceae > Nitrospira_C. The sequence continues at coordinate 16,836 of CAZOUA010000010.1, forward strand.
GATTCGATGACCGTCCGCGAGCGTCGCGACCATACCATCATCAGCGGGAGCCGGAAGAAACGCATTGCGCGCGGCAGTGGGACAGACGTGATGGAAGTGAACCGATTGATCAAACAGTTTCTCTCGGCGAGAAAGATCGCCAAGGTGATGACAGGGGCAGGAGGGCGCCGGCAGCTCGCGCAGCTGTTGCGCTCGATGTGATTCGTGGCACTCAGCTGTCAGCTAACCGCTTTCAGCCTCGTGCAGAATCGAATGTGAAGTCAAGGAGCTGACGGCAGGCGGCTGAACGCTCAATAATCAAGGAGGACGACAGTGGCCGTTCATTTGAGGTTGACAAGGACAGGACGACATAAGCGACCGATCTATCGCGTGATAGCAGCGGATTCCCGCAAGCCGCGCGACGGACGGTTTTTGGAAATTTTGGGGATTTTTGATCCCTTGAAGGCAGCCGGTTTACCGGAACTGAAGCAGGAGCGGGTGCTCTCCTGGCTGCACCAGGGTGCCCAGCCGACGGTGACCGTCAAGACGCTGCTTCGCCGCTCTGGGGTGTGGAAGCAGTTCGAGGCGGAAAAGGCGGCGAAGAAGAAAAAGGCATAACTCGTGACCACCGCTCAGACGGACCTCGTGACCATCGGCAAGATCGAACGGCCTTTTGGTGTCAAGGGTGCGGTAAAGGTCCGATCATTGAGCGACGTGCCGGGCCGGTTCGACCGCCTGGGAGACGTCAGCGTGATGGGAATAACGGGGCAGATGGTCGATCGGACGGTCACGCATGTGCGCCGGGCCGGTCCCGCGTATATCGTGCAGTTCGCCGGCATTACAACGCCTGAAGGGGCGGGGGTGCTTCGCGGCGGATTGATCCAGGTGCCTCGTTGCGAGCCCTCGGCTCGTGCGGGGAATGCGCTATACGAATGCGATCTCATCGGCATGGCCGTGGTGAACGAAGAGGGACAGGAGCTGGGGGCCGTGGAAACGATTTGGGAGTTGCCGGGGCACCAAGTATTCGTCGTGCGGAAGGACGGCCGTGAGCTGCTCATTCCTGCGGCGAAGAATTTTGTTACGGCCGTGGATTTGGCGCAGCGGCGGATGACGGTCCGTGGGATCGAGGAGTTAGTCGAGGCATCGTGATGCGCTGTGATGTGATTACGTTGTTTCCGGAGATGGTCGCACCGGTGCTCGGGAGCAGCATCTTGAAGCGGGCCCAAGAAAAGGGTCTGCTGGATGTGCAGGTGCACAATCTGCGGGATTATACGTTGGACAAGCACAAGGTTGCCGACGATGTACCCTATGGCGGTGGAGCCGGCATGGTCATGAAAGCCGAGCCAATTCTGAGAGCTGTCGAGCAAATCAAGGCCGGTCATGAGCAGGCTGGCGAACAGATTCGGCTCTTGTTGCCTTCGCCGCACGGGCGTCCGTTCACGCAGGCCTATGCACAGAGTTTGGCAGCGGACTCGCGTTGTCTCGTGATTCTCTGCGGCCATTACGAAGGCATCGATGAACGGGTTCGGGCCGCACTTCAACCGGAGGAAGTGTCGGTTGGAGACTACGTCCTGACGGGGGGCGAGTTGCCGGCGCTCGTGCTCATTGATGCGACCACACGGCTGATTCCCGGTGTATTAGGCGATCCCGAATCGATCGTCGAGGAATCGTTTGCAGATTCACTGCTGGAATATCCGCACTACACCAGGCCGGCGGACGTTCGTAGCATGACGGTTCCGGAGGTATTGCTTTCCGGCCACCACGAAGCCATTCGTCTTTGGCGCCGGAAAGAAGCGTTGCGAGCGACCTATGAGAGACGGCCCGATCTGTTGAAGGATCGAGCCTTTACGGTTGAGGACAGACAATTGTTGGACGACATTATTCGCGAAGGCGTGCGCGGCACGCCGGTTCGATGTGGGGAGGAGGGGTGAATTCATGAATCAGTTGGAACGGGTACAGCGGTCGTTGCAGAAGAAGTCGGTCCCTCACTTTGAGATCGGAGACACGGTTCGTGTCCACGTCAAAGTGGTTGAGGGAGAAAAAGAACGTATTCAGGTCTACGAAGGGGCGGTTATCGCCCGTAAGGGGAGCCTCAATACCGAGATGTTCACGGTGCGCAAGGTATCTTACGGCGTCGGGGTCGAGCGAATTTTCCCGGTGCATTCGCCGATCGTTTCGAAGATCGACGTCGTGCGCCAAGGAAAGGTGCGTCGGGCCAAGCTCTACTACCTGCGCGGGAAGAAGGGCAAATTCTCCAGGGTTGAAGATCGGGAGTTCGTGGGAGAGAGCAAAGCACAGCCGGCTTCTGCATCTGAATCGGCGAGCGCGCCGGTGGAAGCGGCTGCCGCGGCGAAATCCTAAGCCGTTCCTGTTCTGCCGACCACGAGGATCGTGCGGGACGGCACCCACCGCGTAGGCACTTCGTGGGACCCACCGACGATTTTGAATTAGAAGCCAGGCGATGCGGCTATCGCCGCATTGCCGGTCTCGACGAAGCCGGTCGGGGTCCGCTTGCGGGCCCCGTCGTGGCGGCGGCTGTCGTGCTGCCGACCCGCTGCCGTCTCATCGGTTGCGACGACTCCAAGCAGCTGGCTGAATCTGAGCGCGAACGCCTCTACCAGATCATTACCGGCCGGGCTGTCGGCATTGGAGTGGGTTCGGCCAGCCCGGAAGAAATCGACCGGCTCAACATCCTGGAAGCCACGCGCCTGGCCATGCATCGAGCCATTGCCGCGCTGTCACCCCCGCCGGATTGCCTCCTGATCGATGCCGTCGCGCTTCCTGGATGCACGATCTCCATCCGCTCCATTATCAAGGGCGACGCGCTGTCCATCTCTGTCGCAGCCGCATCCATCGTGGCGAAAGTCACCAGAGATCGCCTCATGGCTGAGTATCACCGGATCTATCCGCAGTACAATTTTCTCTCTCATAAAGGGTATGGGACGGAGGAGCACTTGCAACAGCTGGCCGCGCACGGCCCCTGTCCGATCCATCGGAAAACCTTTGCCCCGGTCGCGCAGCTGATGACGCGACTGCCCGATGAGCAGCAGAAGACATTTCGACAGGGAGAATTCCCACGGACGATAGCGTGACAATCCTTGACCCCAGACGGCTCTTTGGGCAAGAAGGAGAAACGGCGGCAGAACACTATCTGCGTCGAAAGGGCTATCGTATTCTTGCAAAGAACCTCCGGTCCTCGCTGGGCGAGTTGGATCTGGTGGCGGAGGATGGGGGAGTATTGGTTTTTGTCGAGGTGAAGGCACGTCGGGGTGAGGAGTTCGGCGGAGCCATTCACGCCGTCCATCGGCGCAAGCAGGAGAAGCTGATTCAATTGGCATCGCAATATCTCGCCAAATATCATCTGACCGATCGCGCGTGTCGGTTCGACGTCGTGTTGCTCCAAGGAACGGATGCGTCCGCGCCGCAGGTCGAGCATATCCAGAATGCGTTCGATGTGCCCAGTGGCGAGCGGCCGCGGTGAGGCAGCGATGATTCAACTCATTCATGTCACCAAGAAGTACGAGCGGCGTCCCGCGTTGTGCGACATTACGCTGGAGATCGAGAAGGGCGAGTTCGTGCTGTTGATGGGGCCGAGCGGGGCAGGTAAATCCACGCTGCTGCGGATGCTGATCGGTGCCGAGCGGCCTGACGAAGGGCAAGTTTTCGTCAACGGAAAGAATGTGACGGCGCTGAAGACGTCGGAAATTCCTTTTCTCCGCCGCAAAGTGGGGACAGTTTTTCAGGATTTCCGTCTGTTGCCCAAGAAGTCGGTATTTGAAAATGTCTCGCTGCCCTTGCTGGTGCAGGGCGTGTCTCCGGGAGACATTAAGCGAAAAGTCACAGAAGCGTTGCGGGCCGTAGGTGTGGAACATAAACGCGATCAATTACCCGTGAGCTTGTCGACGGGAGAGCAGCAGCGGGTGTGCATTGCGAGGGCCATCGTCAATGGGCCCGTCGTCTTGTTGGCAGATGAACCAACGGGCAACCTGGACCCCGCGCTGACCGGGGAAATCATCGAGTTGTTCAAGCTGATCAACGCGCGCGGGACAACGGTCGTCGTCGCGACACACGATCCATCGGTCATGGCACAGGTTAATCGCCGGGTGGTGACGTTGGTGCAGGGGGCCTTGGCGCCGGAACAACGGGTGGGCATATGAGAACGATCTTCTATCTCCTGCGCGAGGCCTGGGCCAACATCTCAACGAATCGAATGACCACCATGGTAGCCATTCTCACCACGGCTTTTACGCTGGCCTGCGTCGGTATCTTTTTGCTGTTGTACGTCAATCTGCGCGCTGCGGCGGGCTGGCTCCAAGACGACATCAAGATCATGGTCTATCTCGACGACCGGGTCTCGGCAGCGACGGTTGCGGAGATCGAACAACAGTTGCGCGGAGATCGTGCGGTCGCGGCACAGCATTTTATCTCGAAAGAGCAGGCGCTCGGGGAGTTCAAGGCGCAGTTTCCGTCGGAGTCCCATTTGCTCGAAGGCCTCGGCCAGAATCCATTGCCCGCGTCCTTTGTCGTGACACTCAGTCCCCCGTTCCGTTCTCCGGATGCCGTCAAACGATGGGCGGAACGGGTCGGCCGCCTCGCGGGGGTTTCCAAGGTCGACTATAACCAGGATTGGATCGATGCCTTATCGATGATCATTCGGTCGATCGAAGTCGTCGCAATCGGAATCGGACTGGTCCTCTCGGCGGCGGCTGTGACGATCATTGCCAATACCATCAGGCTCACATTGTTTGCCCGGCGCGATGAAATTGCTATTTTGCGGCTCATCGGCGCGACCAAATCGTTCATTCGAATCCCCTATTTGCTCGAGGGTGCCGTGCTCGGCGGTTTAGGAAGCGCCATGTCCCTGGGCATGCTCAAGCTTCTCTACGAATTGTTCCGACAGCAGATGGGGATGACGGGACAGTTCGGGGGCCTGAAACAGCTCGTCATGTTTTTCCCATTGCCGATCTGCCTGATGTTGGTGGCGATCGGGGTGGGACTCGGTTGCGCGGGCAGTTTTGTCTCCCTGCGACGTTTTGACGAGGCTAAAGTATGAGCAGGTTTGTCGGTCCATGGTTGGGGATCCTGATCTGGAACGTCCTGATGTGGTCAATGCCTTCTGTCGCAGGAGCGGACTCCATCAGCGAAAAGATCGACAAGGAACGGAAAACGCTGGAACAGTTGAAAGATCAGATTGAAGAGAAGCGCCGGCAGGCGGAAGAGGCGAGCAAGAAGCGGGAATCTATCCTGCAGGGGATTCAGACCTTGGATGAGCGCCATGTGCGCTATCGGCAGGCCCACCAGGACATCAACCGCAAATTGCGGAAGAAGGATCAGGAAATCGAAGCGATCAACGCCCAACTGCTGCGGTTGCAGAACAGCGTTCAGGAACGCCAGGAAGCGATCTTGGCCCGGTTGCGCGTGCAATATATGGAAGGACGGTTTGGACATTGGAAAACCCTGCTGGCCTCGGATTCGTACGGAGATTTCCAGCGCCGTCTCCGTTATCTTTCGGCAGTCTCCGAACGGGACTACGACCTGCTCGAAACCTTCAAGAGCGACATGGCTCATATGCAAGAAGCCGAACGGCAGCGCGAAGAGGCGCGTGTCGGCATGCTGGCCTACAAGCACAGCACGGAGAAACAGCTCGAAGAGATTAGAGCGGTGAAGAAAGAGAAGAAGGTCTACCTCACCAAGCTCACGCACGAAAAAGAGTCGTATGAGCGTGCACTGCAAGAGCTGGAGCGGTCCGCTTCGCGCATCGACAGCCTGTTGCGCGAGTTGGAGAATCGCCGCCGGGCCGCCGCGGCCAGGCCGCCGGCCGGCACGATGACGCCGCGTGGCGTCAAGGCGGGATTACCCTGGCCTGCGGCCGGCAATGTCATTACCTTCTTTGGCCGGCAGAAGCATCCAACCTTCAACACGTATGTGCAGCGCAAGGGCATCGAGATCAAGACGGCGGAGGGAAGTACCATTCATGCCGTTATGCCGGGGGCGGTGGTGTATGCAGACTGGTTGAAAGGCTACGGACTCGTTATAATCCTTGATCATGCGAATGGATTCTTCTCTCTCTATGCCCATGCATCCAAGATCCTTACGGCGGTCGGGGCGCAGGTTGGATCGGGGCAAGTAATCGGAGAAACAGGCGATACGGGCATGACGGGGGAAAATACTCTATACTTCGAATTGCGCGAGGGGGCCGAACCGGTGGACCCTCTTCAATGGCTGGCAAGACGATAGGACACGAGGAAAGCGAAAGGATGCATATGATGGAACAGAACCCAAGGCGGCGATTCTGGATGTTCGGACCGATGGTCATGGTCGCGCTCGTGTCCGGCGTGTTGATCGGCAAGGGGTGGGAGCGAACCGGTCATGCCACCGAAAGCTACGAGGAATTGAAAACGTTCTCCGAGGTATTGTCCCAGGTGCAACGGAACTATGTCGACGAGACCAAGGTGAAGGATCTCGTGCAGGGAGCGATCCGGGGCATGCTCTCGACCCTCGACCCCCACTCGGCCTATATGACTCCCGAGATGTACAAGGAAATGCAGGTCGAGACGAAGGGAGAGTTCGGCGGCGTCGGCATTCAAATTGGCGTGAAGGAAAACCGCTTGGCGGTCATTGCGCCGATTGATGGGACGCCGGCCCATCGAGCCGGGATCAAGGCCGGCGACTTTATTACCAAGGTCAACGACGAGTCGACAAAAGACCTGTCCCTGATGGATGCCGTCCAGAAAATGCGCGGGCCGAAGGGAACGAAAGTCAATCTGACGATCCAGCGAGACGGGGCTCCCGATCCGCTCCAATTTACATTGGTTCGCGATACCATCAAGATCGAAAGCGTCAAGTCGAAGGTGATGGACAACATCGGGTACGTCAAGCTTACGCAGTTTCAGGAGGCCACCGGGCGTGATTTGGGGAAGGTGCTCAAACAATTCAGAGACCAGAAGCTTCAGGCGACGATTCTCGATCTTCGCAATAATCCGGGCGGTCTGTTGACGGCCGCAGTCGAGGTGTCGGAGCAATTTCTCCCCAGCGGGAAATTGGTTGTCTATACGAAGGGCCGTGAGAGTAAGAAGGACGAGTGGTTTGCGAAGGGCAAAGATCAGATGGACGATTCCCCTATGATCATTCTCGTCAATGAAGGATCCGCAAGCGCCTCCGAGATCGTCGCGGGTGCACTTCAAGACTATGGACGGGCCGTCATCGTGGGAACGACCTCGTTCGGCAAGGGATCCGTGCAGACGATCCTCCCGCTGGGCGATGGTTCGGGGCTTCGGCTCACCACGGCGAAGTACTATACGCCGAAGGGCCGTTCAATCCAGTCGACGGGAATCACTCCCGATATCGTCGTCAAGCCGCAGGCACCGACAACCGTGGCCAAGGCTGATGCTAAACCGGGTGAAAAAGAGGCGGACCCGAAAGGCGCAAAACCATCGGCCACCGCCGCGCCGGGGAAGGAACAGTCTTCCGCGAACGGCAAAGGGCATGAAGAGGGGACGTCGAAAAACGGGAATGCGCCGGTTACGCCGCCTGTTGATGCCTCGGGCGAGCCTGTGTTGGAGCAAGACGTTCAGCTGCAGAAAGCTGTGGAGATGCTTAAGACCTGGAAGATTTTCAAGGAGCTTCGTCCTTCGTGACGGGGGATTGTTGTTGAAGCTTTGTGATGGCTTGAAGCAGCTCTTCATCGGAGGCTGAAAAACCCGGCAAGGTCCGGAGCATGTGAGACCGTGCGAGTCGTTCGAGGTCGGCCAGTGTCTGGATATTGAGACGGCTGTAGAGGTAGGCGACCAACGAGTCAGAAAGCCCGGGCAAGCGAGCCCATGCCCGTACCTGTTCCGGCAGGGGCGTCTTGAGGGCTTCGAGGGTTTGAATCTTTCCGGTTTTGAGGAACTCCACGATTTTGTCCGATAGGTCTTTACCGATCCCGTCGATCTCTTCAAGCGCATTCTTTCTGGCTACTTCCGCCACGTCCTCTTCCAGGGCCAGCAGCGAATCAGCGGCCCGCCGATAGGCTCGGACTCGATAGGGATTGGCCCGCTGCGTGGCTAAATGATCGGCAATCGACCGGAAGAGCGAAGCGACTTGCTGGTTATTGCGGGGCGTCGTCATACGTAGACCAATAGGGCTATTGTGCAGGGACCATTGGTGCAGAGGCAAGAGACCGTGCCGAGGCTTTGTTGACAACCAGAAACGCGGTTGCCTAGGATGATAAAACATGATGGCTGGGATACAGATCCATGTGAACGGAGAATGTCGTGATTGCCGGGTCGGCTCGACCGTGGCAGATCTTCTGCGGGAGCTCGAGATCAAGACGGAGCGGGTTGCGGTCGAGTTGAATCTGGAAATTCTTGAGCGCAAGGATTTCGATCAGCGGGGTCTTCAAGAGGGGGATCGGGTGGAAATCTTGAGCTTTATCGGCGGCGGCGCACCGATAGCGGAAAGTGGCGAAGGGGAGGCCTGAATCGATGCACGATGATCGTCTGGTGATAGCCGGCCGGGAGTTCAAGTCCCGGCTCTGGGTCGGAACCGGGAAGTACAAGGATTTCGCCGAGACAAAGAAGGCCATCGAGGTATCCGGCGCCGACGTCGTTACGGTGGCCGTGCGTCGCGTCAACATCACCGACCGCTCCAAAGAGAACCTGCTCGATTACCTCGATCCGAAGAAGTACATCATCCTTCCCAATACGGCTGGTTGTTATACCGTGGAGGATGCGGTCCGGTATGCGCGGCTTGCCCGGGCTGCGGGTGTGTCCGATCTGGTAAAGCTGGAAGTGCTGGGCGATGAAAAAACGCTGTTCCCTGATACCGCCGGGTTGATCGAGGCGGCGAAAATTTTGATCAAAGAAGGGTTCATCGTGCTTCCCTATACGAACGACGATCCCATCGTCGCGAGGAAACTGGTCGATATCGGTTGTCCGGCGGTGATGCCTCTTGCTGCGCCGATCGGATCGGGTCTCGGCATTCGGAATCCCTACAATCTGAAAATTATCATGGAAACGGTCAAGGTGCCCATCATCGTGGATGCCGGGGTCGGCACCGCGTCGGATGCGGCATTGGCCATGGAGTATGGCGCCGATGCGGTGCTGATGAACACGGCGATTGCCGGTGCGCAAGATCCTATCGCGATGGCCGAGGCGATGAAATACGCCGTCCATGCCGGACGGCTTGCCTACAAAGCCGGAAGAATTCCACGGAAGTTGTACGCGACCGCGAGCAGTCCGATCGAGGGCATGCTCTAACTACACAAGTGCTGCGCGATGAGTGTTGAGCCTGTGGATGATGTGAGTGCAGGAATTGTAAGCTCGGCACTCGACGCGTTGGATTCGCTGTTTCGCTGATGCCGAAACTCTCCAGCCGTCTTCTTGTCGTTACGGATCGTCATCAGACCAACGGGCGTCCGTTAGACGTAATTCTTGAAACAGTTCTGGCGGTCGGGTCTCCCGCTATCCAACTCAGAGAACGCGACCTTGCCCCCAAGGACTTGCTGGCCCTTGCGCGAACAGTCCGGACCTTGGCGGCCCAGCGTGGAAGTCAATTGGTCATCAACGATAGAATCGACATGGCGCTCGTGCTCGATGGAGTCGGCGTGCACCTTCGGAGCAACAGCATGCCGGTCTTCGTTGCCAGGCGTCTGCTGGGTGAACAGCGGGTACTGGGTGTGTCCGCACATTCGGTCGAGGAAGTCGTGCAGGCGGAGTCGCAAGGAGCGGACTATGTCGTGCTCGGCCCCATCTACGGCACGCCGTCGAAACAGGCATTCGGCCCTCCGCTCGGTTTGCAGAAGCTCAAGGAGGCGGCACAGCGCGTGGGAATTCCGGTCATCGGGATCGGCGGAATTACGCCGGCACGTGCGAGGGAGGTGCGGCGCGCCGGCGCATTCGGCGTGGCGGTCATCACGGCCATTCTCGGAGCGGCCGATGTTGAAGCGGCGGCGCGTGAGATGCTCGATGCTGTTTCATCGGTTTCATGATCTCGCCGGTCGTACGATTGGCGCGCGCGGGAATCGGTCGTCCTGTTGACCGTGAAAATAACGGGTGTTAGAATCCGCACAGACTTGGACTTCACGATTCAGCAGCAGGTTGTCGCCTTTCAATAGGTGGTGCCATGGCCGATCCGAAAGGAAGTCCGAGCCGACTCCGGTCCCTCCGAGATTCCGTCAAGCACATCACCAAGCGGTTGTCCGAGGGAGAAGCGGACGTGATTCACCGGAACGACGAACAACACCGCGAGATCGAAAAGCTCCGTGTGCAAATTCAGTCGATGGAAGAAGAAATCCGCCGACTGTACCAATCCCGCTACCAGCTCGATCAGGCCACCAAGCAAAACGAAAAGCTCGCCGCGACGCTGCAGGAAGCCAAGTCACAGATCGAGGCGCTTCGTGCTGAAGTCGAAAAGTTGACGGCTCCGCCCTCCACCTACGCGATTTTTTCAAGTCTCAACCAGGACGGCACCGGCAACGTGTACGTCTCCGGACGCAAGATGAAAGTAAGCATGCATCCGTCCATCAAGGCAAAGTCCTTGCGCAAGGGGCAGGAAGTCGTGTTGAACGAAGCGCTCAACGTGATCGAAGCCCGTGATTTCGACGTCCAGGGCGAAGTCGTCCGGGTGAAAGACGTGCTCGATGGAAATCGGGTGCTCATCACCCTGCATTTCGATGAGGAGAAGGTCGCGGAATTGGGCGATCCTCTGCTGGCTGAACGACTGAGCGTGGGGGACCACCTGCTCTACGATCCCCGCTCCGGCTGCGTCATCGAGAAATTGCCGAAGTCTGAAGCGGAAGAATTGGTATTGGAAGAAGTGCCGGATGTGGACTATGCCCATATCGGCGGGCTCCAGCGCGAGTTGGAGCAGGTGCGTGATGCGGTCGAGTTGCCGTTCCTTCATCCTGCGCTGTTTGCCGAATATCATTTGAGCGCCCCCAAGGGCGTGTTGCTCTATGGACCGCCGGGATGCGGGAAGACATTGATCGCGAAGGCGGTGGCGAACTCGATTGCAAAGAAGCTCGGACATCTGACGGGCAAAGAAGTGCGCAGCTACTTCCTTCACGTGAAGGGGCCTGAGCTGCTCAATAAATATGTGGGAGAATCCGAGCGCCAGGTCCGCGAAGTCTTCAAGAAGGCCAAGGAGCGGGCGGCGGACGGCACCCCGGTCATCGTATTTTTCGATGAAATGGATGCGCTGTTCAGGACGCGCGGGACCGGCATTTCGTCTGACATCGAATCGACGATCGTGCCGCAATTCCTGTCGGAGATCGACGGCGTCGAACGCCTGCGAAACGTCATCGTCATCGGAGCGAGCAATCGCCAAGACCTCATCGATCCGGCGGTATTGCGCGCTGGGCGGCTGGACGTGAAGGTGAAAGTCGGGCGCCCCGATGCCGTGGCCGCCAAAGATATCTTCTCGAAATACGTCGGGACGGATCTGCCGTTCGACGAGGAGGAACTGAAGCGTTACGGGGGAGAGGCGAAAGCGCTGGTCGAACATCTGACCGAGATCACCGTCGACGCCATGTACGCTCCTTCCGAAGAAAACAAGTTTATCGAAGTCACCTACGCGAACGGCGAAAAAGAAGTGCTGTATTTCAAGGATTTTGCCAGCGGCGCTTTGATCGAAGGCATCGTCTCGCGGGCCAAGAAATACGCCGTGAAGCGGGCGATTGCGCAGGAAGGCCGTGGTCTCCGATCCGAGGATTTGATTCGGGCCATCAGGGAAGAATTCAAGGAGCACGAAGACCTGCCCAATACGACCAACCCCGATGACTGGGCCAAGGTTGCCGGTAAGAAAGGCGAAAAGATCGTGCACATCCGGACGATCAGCGGTGGACCGGCCGAGTCGCGTCAGATCGAAACCGTGACGACGGGCCACTATCTCTAAGATCTAACGCCATGCGGGAATCCACACCCCTGACGACTCCTCGCGTATTGGGAACGGAGACGGAATTCGGGATCGCTTCCCGGGACGCGTCCGCGACGGACCCCATTTCAAACTCGCTTGCCGTAATCGGGCATTATCCTGGGCTTTCGGTCCCACACGCCGTGTGGGACTACGAACACGAGAATCCCTTGCTCGATGCCAGGGGGTTCGAAGCCGAAGGGGAGCGCGAGCGGCCGAATCCCGACTACAACCGCCAACTCAACAAAGTTCTCGCCAACGGCGGCCGTCTCTACGTCGACGGCGCTCATCCGGAATATTCCACGCCGGAGTGCACCAATCCGCGAGAAATTGTAGCCTACGAACGCATCAGCGAGCGAATTCTCGCCCAATGCCTCGATGAAATAACGCGTGCCAGAGGGCACGAACAATTCCTCTTGTACAAAAACAATTCCGACGGGAAGGGAAACAGTTACGGGTACCACGAAAATTATATGCTGTCCCGCTCGGTGCCTTTCGATCGGATCGTCAGGACGCTGGCGCCCTTTTTTGTGACGCGGCCCATCTATGCGGGGGCGGGAAAGGTCGGTGCGGAAAATCAAACGACTCCGGCAGACTATCAGATTTCCCAACGGGCGGATTTCTTTGAGTGCCTGGTCGACTTGAATACGATGGTGAAGCGCCCGATCGTGAATTCGCGCGATGAACCGCATGCGGAATATGGCAAGTATCGCCGGCTTCACGTCATCGTGGGCGACGCCAACATGGCTGAGTTGTCGACCTATTTGAAGGTGGGGACCTTGGCGATTGTCTTGGACCTGGTCGAAGCGGGCGCCGATCTTCCTCAGGTCGAGTTGGATGACCCGGTACTCGCGATCAAACAGGTGTCGCGCGATCTGACCATGAAGGGCTCCTTGAAACTGGCGGGAGGCCGGTCGACCACGGCCTTGGAGATCCAGCGCGGATATCTGAAAGCGGCGATGGGCTTCTATGCCTGTCACGAGCTGAATCAGATCACGAAGGATGTGCTCGTGCGGTGGGAAGAAGTGCTCGACAAGTTGGAACGGGATCCACGATCCTTAGCGCAGGAGCTGGATTGGGCAGCCAAGCGCCAGATGATGGAATCGTACATGGAGCGCAAAGGCTGCGGATGGAGCGATCCGCGCGTGCGCCTGATGGATTTACAGTATCACGATGTTCGTCCGGACAAAGGGCTCTACTATACGCTGGAGCGTAGCCATCTCATCGAGCGTGTGGTGCAAGATGTTGAGGTGAGCCGGGCGGAATTCATGCCGCCCCCCGGCACGCGCGCATATTTCAGAGGGCGGTGCATCGGCAAGTTTTCGAAGTCGATCTATGGCGCCAGTTGGACGTCGGTGCTCTTCGACGTCGGCAATACCACGATCAAGAAGGTTCCGTTGATGGACCCGCTCCGGGGGACGGAATCGCTCACGGCCGATTTGCTCGAACAATCTGACACGGCAGAGGCGCTACTGGCCAGACTGAAGGCATCATGAAGCTTCCGTTTCTTCCGAATCATGACGACGCGAGTTTCTTCGATTTCCTGACGGTACAGCATCCGGAGTTGACTCCCGGGGGGCGGCGATGGGCTGAACGGTTGCCGGGATTTGCTGAGGGGGCCGGACCCGGTGGGTCCGTGACGGTCCCACAGGCGACGACGGTTCTGGCGATCAAGTATCAACAGGGTGTCATCATTGCGGGGGATCGGAGAGCCACGGAAGGCTATCAGATCGCCGAACGCCGCATCGAAAAAGTCTTCAAGATTGACGACTATTCGGCAATGGCGATTGCCGGAGCCGCCGGTCCCTGCATCGAGATGGCGAGGCTGTTTCAAACCGAACTCGAACATTACGAGAAGCTGGAAGGGATGCAGCTATCCTGCGAAGGGAAGGCCAACAAGCTTGGTCAGATGGTCAAAGCGAACCTACCGATGGTGTTCCAAGGACTGGTTGTCATGCCGCTTTATGTGGGCTACGACCTCAAGCGGACCGAGGGGCGCATTTTCAAATACGACTTGGCCGGTGGACGCTATGAAGAGTCGGATTATCATGCGATCGGCTCAGGCGGGAAAGACGCGCGGAACACGATGCGCGAGCATTTCAAGCGGAGCATGGCGGAAGCCGAGGCATTGAAGCTCGCTCTGCTGGCCCTGTACAACGCGGCGGACGACGACGTCGGGACCGGTGGGCCAGATCTGGTGCGGGGGATCTATCCTACGGCGAAGATTGTCAATGCGACCGGCATCACCGACGTATCGGAGCAACAGATTCGCAGCATCTACGACGGCCTGATCGAAACCCGCCGTTCCAAGGAGCGATAGCCATGCCGATGCCCTACTACGTCTCGCCCGAGCAGATGATGCAGGACAAGGCGGAGTATGCCAAGAAGGGCATCGCCAAGGGACGCTCCATCATTGCCATGGAATATGTGAATGGGATTCTCCTCGCCGCCGAAAATCCCAGCGCGTCTCTCCACAAGATTTCAGAAATCTACGACAACATCGCGTTTGCCGGAGCCGGGAAGTACAGCGAGTTCGAGAATCTTCGCAAGGCCGGCATCAGGCATGCCGATCTCAAGGGGTTCATGTACAGCCGGGAGGACGTCACCGCGCGCTCACTGGCCAACGGCTACTCGCAGAGTCTGGGGACGATCTTCAGCCAGGAGATGAAACCGCTCGAGGTCGAAATCCTGGTCGTCCAGATCGGTCACAATGGTCATAGCAACGAGATGTACAGAATCTCCTTCGACGGCAGCATTATCGATGAGAAGCACTATGCGGTGATCGGCGGGAAGTCCGAGGCGGTGCAGACCGCGCTGAAGGAAAAGATGCCGGCGCAGTTGCCTGACCTGAAGGCGGCATTGACCCTCTGCATGAGTGCGCTCGAACAGACGGGAAGCCAAAAGTTGTCTCTCGAGAGCCTGGAGGTGGCCGTGCTTGACAGGACCAGAGAGAATCGGAAATTCCGTCGTTACACCTCCGCTGAAACCAAGCAGCTCCTTTCCTAGCCTTCAGTTTTGGCGAATCCCTCCCTTCTGTTGAAGAACGGGCATCCGCCGTGTATTCTGTCTTCAACCACGTATGATGTCCCCCGGTCCTATGAAACAGCGGATCTTCGGCCTGGAGAACGAGTACGGCCTCATCTTCTCCCCGAACGGACGGATCTATCTGCCGATGGAGAAGGTCCTGGGGTACATCTTCGAGGGGCTGATTCCGAACAGCTGGCCTTCCAACGCGTTTCTCGTCAACGGCGCTCGCTTCTACCAGGATACCGGCTGCCACCCCGAATACTCCACTCCAGAATGTGACAACATTCTCGACTTGGTTGTGCATGACAAGGCCGGCGAGCGCCTGCTCGAAGCCTGCCTGCCGGCGGCGGAAGAACGATTGCGCGAAGAGGGGCTGTCCGGAGAAATCTACATTTTCAAAAACAACACCGATTCGCTCGGGAACACGTATGGCTGCCATGAGAACTTCCTCATGCGGCGCGACGTGGATTTTTGGAAGGTGACGGAACAGCTGATTCCGTTCTTTGTGACCAGGCAGGTCTATAGCGGGGCTGGGAAGGTCTTGAAAGTGTCCGGGAAACCGCAATACTTCATTTCTCAGCGGGCTCAGCACATTCACGAAAAGACGTCTTCCTCCACGACCTCCTCCCGCAGCATCATCAATACCCGCGACGAGCCCCATGCGGACGCCGAGCGGTACAGGCGGTTGCATATCATCGTGGGCGATTCCAACATGTCCGAGTTGGTCACCTATTTAAAAGTCGGCACGGCGACGCTGGTCTTGTCGATGATCGAAGAAGGGTATGCCGTTCATGGAATGGAGTTGGAGGATCCCGTGAAATCTATCCGTGAGATCTCCCGCGATCCGACAGTCAAGCGCAAGGTCAAACTGGACGATGGCCGCCAAATGACGGCGGTCGAGATCCAGCGGGTTTATCTCGATCGGGCGCAGGAGTACCTGGCGCAGCAGGATCATGATCCGATCCTCGACGATGTCTGGAAGCGATGGGCCATGATCCTGGACAAGCTCGAAGAGGATCCCATGCAATTGGTGCGCGAGATCGACTGGGTCACGAAGCGGCATCTGATTCAGTCCTATATCGACAAGAAGGGCTGTGGGTGGGATGACCCCCGTGTGTTTCTATTGGACCTTCAGTTTCATGATGTCAAACGCACGAGAGGATTGTATTATTTGATGGAGTCCCGCGGGCTGGTTGAGCGGGTGGTCGAAGAGGATGCGGTGCAGCGGGCCATGTCGACCCCCCCGCAAACTACCAGGGCCAAAGTGCGGGGAGACTTCATCCGATTTGCCCGTGCGAAGAATCGCTCCTATACGGTCGACTGGACCTATCTGAAGTTGAACGGCTATTGGGAGGAAACGATCCTCTGCATGGATCCCTTCAGCGCCGTTAATCGACGCGTAGACGAGTTAGTCGCGCAAGTTTCGGGGCTAAGATTCTATCGATGATGATGACCGCCTTCAAACGAGCTCAGTTGCGGGTCTCTCGGCTCGACCGGACGTTGATTACGGCGATCGTGCTGCTTACCAGCGTCTTTCCCGTCGAGCTGTTTCCGAATGCGCCGCCTCCACTCAAGGGTATCGATGGGCAGTACAGCGGCAAGCAGGGTCAAGTGTTGGTCGTCAAGGTGCCGGAATCCGAAGAGATCACAGAAGTCAACGGCACCTTTCTCCATCGCACCATTCCTTTTTTCCGGGATAGTCGAGCCGGTGAATCGCCGGGGTATGTGGGGCTGCTTGGCATCGACATGCAAGACGATCCCGGCACCTATGAATTGGCCGTAGAGGTTAAACAGGGCGAACGGACCAAGCATCTAAGTTACAACGTCTTGGTGGCCAAGGAAAAATTTGCAGTCGAGCACCTGAAGCTGCCCAAAGACAAGGTTGATCTGGATGAGAAGGCAGCGGCCCGTTGGAAAGCCGAGCAACAATTAGTACAGCAGGCCTTGGCTGAGAACTCACGCCTGAAGCTGTGGCATAGTTCATTTGTGGAACCGGTCAATGGGCGCAGGACCGGAATCTTCGGCAGCGTGCGGATCATGAATGGGCAGCCGAGGAATCCCCACAACGGGGAAGATATCGGCGCGCCGCTTGGGGCTGATGTAGTGGCAACCAACGACGGTGTGGTGCGACTCACCGTCGATCATATTTTTTCGGGCAAAGGAGTCTTCGTCGATCACGGGCTGGGGTTCTACAGCATGTATTTTCACCTGTCCGATATCTTGGTCAAAGACGGCGATCTCGTAAAAGCCGGACAAGTCATCGGCAAAGTGGGCGCCACCGGCCGCGCCACCGGTCCGCATCTCCACTGGGGCGTCAAGCTCAACGGTGCTCGCGTGAATCCCTACGCGCTTCTCGACTTACCCTTCAAGAATGGCACGTCTCCCGGAAATCCCGCGCCGGCCCCCGCGTTAGAGTCCGCGCCGGTGACGCAAACAATTCCTGCCAAAGATTAAGTGGGGCTCCGTTGGTGTGGCTCGTCCATTCGAGTGCCGATGGCCAGATCGGTGCCCGCCGGATCGTCGGAATAAAATCTCATATTCCTTGGGTTTCTATGTAGGAGTGGTATTCTTGGATACTGTACAACCAGCTTGGAGCTTTGATGGGGGAAGGTGTTACGTACTCAGAGGTCACAATCTATCTCGCAGCCATTCTGGGGTTGCTGGGATTGTGGCTGTTCCATCAGCGGCAAGTCCGGTCAGGGCGAATTCAGGCGGTCGACCTGTTCGACCGTTCCCTGGCCCGCGTGTACATCTATGCGCTGCCTGACGACGGCCAGGCCTGTGAAGTGTGCGCCAAGGCCCATGGCCGTGCATTCCTGCCTTCACAGTTGCGCAACAAACAATTCTCACCGTTTGAAGAGACGTGCAGAGGAATAGTTCCCTGCCCCGGATTCTTGATCGGATTGTACGGAGGGTGGCTGGAGGCGAGAGAGCTTGTGGCGCAGCTTCAACGGCTCTCCAAAAAATCACGCATGCAGTTGTCCCGGGATGAACTACGCAAGCTGGTCAAGGGAGAATGGAAGAAGAGTGTGAGTGCTGATACGGATCGGGTCAGCGTCCATATGCTTGAGGCCCTCTGTTTCGAGAGATCAGATGTGGATGCGGCCATTGCAGGGTATCGATTCGTCGTGGAAAAAGCCAAGGAAGACCGGCATTTTCCCCTCGTTGTTCCGGCCTATCTTCGGTTGACTGCGGCGCTGCTCCGGGTTGGCTGTGAGGAAGAAGCAAGTCGCACCGTCGAGCAATTCGAAAGCCGGTTTCCCGTCGGCCGGCATCATGCCTCCGATCCCTCTGTCGACCAACGTAAGGCCTTTGAAGAGCAGAAGTCTCTGCTGTGGAAGTGTCAGTCGTTAAAGGTATCAGCGTAGGCGTTTGTGCGATCGTCCTGACTCACGTCATTTCCCGCCCTCCTCAGTTCCCTCTCAAGGAAGACAGCGCACATTCTGCAGGAGTCGACTAGTAGTTGGATTCGATACTGGAAGGCGTCTTGTTCAAAACGGTGGCGGCGGCGCGGGACAATGAGGCATCGTGTTCATGGTCGAGCGAATAAATACGGAACTGGACCAGGCGGGTAGGTAACAAGTCCAGGAATTCTTCGAGCGGCTCCGTCGAAACCCCTTTGGTGCCGGGGTCGTACACATACAGCGGATTGCCTCGTTGATCTTTCGGGTCCGGGCGGGGATCGAGCGGGGCCATGTCGACGCGAAATTCAACTTTCTGGAGATTCGAGGGGAGTTCTTTTCGGATCTGCTTTTCGAACTGCCGATGGCTGGGGAAATCCATCCCGCGCTCCTGGCCCTTCTCTTTTAGCACCGTGCTGTAAGCCATTTTCCACTTCACATCGCGGCAGAGAATTCTGGCCCATTCCTCGCCGAGTCGCCGTTCGGCGGAGTGGCGCGATGTCTTCCACCCGCGGACTTGCTCGAGCAACGACCAGTCGGTCAAGGTGAGGTACTCGTCCATCTTCTTACGCGGGTCATGAGGAAAGAGCACCGTCATCGTGTCGCCGAAGATATCACGGAGATGGATGTCGATTGCCCTTGTCGTGCGGTGGAAGTAGACGTTGGAATACAGGTACATGCGGGTATTCAAGAACATCTGCAGCGCCGGCAAACCGGTCTTGTGAATCGTGAAGCCTTTCTCGGTCAGGATGGTGTAATGGATCAATCTGGTCAGGTCGACAGGTCCGACAGCGACTCCGCACATATAGGAATCGCGCAGCACATAATCCAGGTTGTCGGCGGTATAGCTGCCTGAGATGACCGGCTGAAGCATATTCAGCCAGCGCGGCAAGCGCGAGTTATCCTTCCCCTTTTCCTTCAAAATCACATGCGCAATCTGATCGGGGTTCAGTTCTTCGCCTTTAGCAAAAGGGCCGGAAGGGCTGCGCCTGATCTTCTTGATAATCGGTCCTAAATGGTCGCGAATGATAATCTGTCCGAGCTTTTCGTGGCTCGCATGGAATGCGTGTAGATAGTTATCGTCGAAGAAGTGGCAGAAGGGGCCGTGTCCGATATCGTGAACCAATGCAGTGACTCGAAGAAATTCCTCTACGTAGTTTGCGGAAGGAACATCCGGAAGCACTTGCTTCAGAAAAGGATAGAGATGTCGTGCGAAGCGGCCGGCCACGTGCATCGTGCCGATCGAATGCACGAAACGGGTATGTTCCGCGGAGGGATAGACCCAGCGGGCGCTCTGGAGTTGATAGATATAGCGGAGGCGTTGCACCCAGGGGGAATCAATCAGGTCTTTTTCCGTCCGCTCATGCGGGTCCGCCTGACTGTAGGGAACGGTGAAGGAGACGTACTTGTGAATGGGGTCGGCTATCAGGGCCGACCCATCATAGGGAGCATGAGACTGTCGAGCGTTATCCTGCTGAGCCATGGCGCAGCAGCATCTTAACGTAGGGGATCGTGGGGCGGCAATGGTTCGCCGAGTTCGACGGGGTGCGCACGCCGGTATCGGCAGATGAAGTAATGGGCGAGGGGATATGAGAAAACAGCAGTAAGCACTGAGAGGATCATGCCACCAACGAAGAAGGGAGCAAGATAGGGCATAACCTGCGTATAGATTGAGCTGAAGCTGAGATCGTTCCAGTCGAAGACGGGAGTATCGGTGCGTCCAAGAAATTGCGCGCCGGTCCAGTATGTCACACCTAGGATGGGGACTGTTGTCCAAGGATTGTTAAGCAGGTTGCCGGCCATGACTGCAATAAAATTAAGCCGCAGAGCCCAGGCGCAAAAAACCACCAGGATTGTATGTAACCCGTAAAACGGGGAAAAGGCAATTGCTGACCCTATGGAAAAAGCCAGTGCCGTGCGTTGAGGGGATTCTTCGAGATGAAGTACGTGTTTCAATAATGATCGAAAAGAAGCCATAGCTCCTCGTGAGCGGAATCAATGGGTCGAACGGAAATGCTCATAGCTGGTCATCGGCAAGAGCCGCCGTTTCCCGTCCGGCGAGAGGCTGTGAATGCCGGACCGCGCCGGTGTGATCGTTCCAATTCTGGTGACGGGCATGTGCTGTATGCGCGCATTTCTTTCAAAGCGTCTGCAATATTCTGATGGCACGGTGAAGAGGAGTTCGTAATCCTCCCCGCCGGCGAGTGCAATCGAGGCAGGATCTCGTTTCGTCAGCGTTGCATAGGCTCTACAGGCGGCAGAAATTGGGAGCGCTGACAGATCGAGATCCGCCCCCACGTGACTTTCCTCACAAATATGGCGGAGATCGCCAGAGAGGCCATCCGACAGATCGATGGCCGATGTGGCCCACCTCTTCATCGACAGCCATTGGGCCTCGGCGATACGCGCTGTCGGACGCAGGTGGCGCCGCAGAAGAAAGTTTCGATGGTGCGTCGGAAGCAACCGGTTCGCGTTCTTGCGCCGAGCGGTTTGTAACAGCTCGAGCCCTGCACAAGAATCTCCGAGCGTACCGGTGACGTAGAGACCATCTCCTGCGCGTGCACCGCTTCTGAGAAGCGCCTGGCGGGCTGTCACCGATCCGATCAGGGCGATGTTGATAAACCAACCTGCCGCCGAGGCGGAGGTGTCGCCGCCGATGAGCTTGACCTTGTGGGGGCGGCAGGCGGACATCATGCCCTGGTAGAGTCGAAGTACGTCTCGGCTCGTTCCCTTGCGAGGGATCGCGATCGAGACGAGCAGGTATTGGGGTGCGCCTCCCATGGCGGCAATGTCGCTGAGGTTCGCCGTTGCGGCGCGGAACCCGATATCGAACCATGTTGCGGTCCGTAGGTCGAAATGGATTCCTTCCGCCAAGAGATCGGTGGTGAAAAGTTGCCAGCGATATTTGGACGGGGCAATCACCGCGGCATCGTCGCCGATGCCGCAGAGGATCGAGGCGTTGCGGACCCCATGGCGTCGCTGCAGAGCTCGGATGAGCGCAAATTCGAGGATTGTGGAGCTGGCCTTGGGTCTGGCCGGAGATGCCATGCTGTGGGCTATTGGTTGGGCCGGGCCATGATCGCCGATTGTGCGTGTGTCGTTCGATCCACCCGCCTTGATTTATGAGCCCTCGCAACGGGCTTGTGTGTCTGTTGCGGGGCTTGCGGCCTGCCGGTTGAGCGCCCAGGTCCGGACGTTCGGCGAAGCGCCACTCTCATGACATCGTCCATCGTGTCGGCGAACACGAGTTGGATGCCTTTCAAAATGTGCTTGGGAATCTCGTCCAGATCCTTCTTGTTGCGTTTGGGCAGGATCACGGTGGTGAGGTGGGCTCGTTTGGCGGCCAGAATCTTTTCCTTGAGTCCGCCGATCGGAAGCACGCGTCCGCGGAGCGTGATCTCTCCTGTCATCGCCAGGTCGCGGCGTGCGGGAATCTGGGCAAAGGCAGAGGCGATCGCGGTCGCCATGGTAATACCAGCCGATGGTCCGTCTTTGGGGATGGCGCCCGCCGGTACATGGATGTGGAGGTCCTGTTTGCTGAACATGTCGGGATTGATCCCGAGCGTCTTTTCTCGCGACCGGACGTAGCTCAGAGCCGCTTGAGCTGATTCTTTCATCACATCGCCAAGATGCCCGGTCAATGTCAGATGCCCCTTGCCTTTCATCACCGTGGCTTCGATGTAGAGCACGTCGCCGCCTGATTCGGTCCAGGCCAATCCTGTAGCGACGCCGATCTCGTCTTTCTCCAGTTCCGATTCCGGCAGGTATTTGGGAACGCCCAGATACTTGTGAAGGTTTGCCGGGTTCACCGGGAATCCGAGGCCTTTCCCTTCCGCGACTTTCTTCGCCACCTTGCGCATCACGTTGGCGATCTCACGTTCGAGGTTCCTGACGCCGGCTTCGCGCGTGTAGTTGGCGATGATCTGGCGGATCGCCGGCTCGGCGATGCGCACGTGCTTCTCCGTGATGCCGTGTTCTGTCAGCTGCCGCGGGATGAGATAACGTTGCGCGATGCCCAGCTTTTCTTCTTCGGTGTAGCCGGGGATCTCAATCACCTCCATACGGTCGCGCAAGGCGGGCAGGATGGGATCGATCAAATTCGCGGTGGTAATGAACATTACCTCCGAGAGATCGAACGGCACGCCCAGATAGTGGTCCGTGAACGTGCTGTTCTGTTCCGGGTCGAGCACTTCAAGCAGGGCTGCCGACGGATCACCCCGAAAATCCATGCCGACCTTGTCGATCTCGTCGAGCATGAAAACCGGATTGTTCGTGCCTGCCTGCTTCATGCCTTGAATCATGCGGCCGGGGAGCGCTCCGACATAGGTGCGCCGGTGGCCACGTATTTCGGCCTCGTCGCGAACACCTCCGAGGCTGATGCGGACGAATTCTCGGCCGAGCGCGCGTGCGATGGACTTCCCCAGTGAGGTCTTGCCGACGCCGGGCGGCCCGACGAAGCAGAGAATCGGCCCCTTCATCTTCTCTTTCAGTTTTCGCACGGCCAGGTATTCGAGGATGCGTTCCTTGACCTTTTCCAGATCGTAGTGATCCTCGTTGAGGACCTTGTGCGCCGCCTTGAGGTCCAGATTGTCTTTGGATTTCTTCGACCACGGCAGTTCCACCATCCATTCGAGGTAGGTACGGACGGTGGCCGATTCCGCCGTGTCCGGATGCATCTTTTCGAGTCGTTTGAGTTGCTTCTCGGTCTCTTTCAAGACCTTTTCCGGCATCTTGGAGTCTTTGACCCGTTTGCGAAACTCGGCAATCTCTTCAGCGCGTTCGTCGAGTTCGCCCAGCTCCTTCTGAATTGCTTTTAGCTGCTCGCGCAGGAAATATTCCCGCTGTGTCTTGTCCATCTCGCCTTTAGCCTGCGCCTGAATTTTCTGCTGCATCGAGAGGACATCGATTTCCTTGGCCAGAATCTCGCTGATCTGCCGGAGGCGTTTGAGGGGGTCGGCGATTTCGAGAACGGCCTGAGTGATCTCCACCTTGAGCCCGAGGTTCGACGCAATCATGTCGGCAAGGCGTCCCGGATCTTCCAGGTTCTCGATGACGACCATGACGTCGGGGATCAGGACTTTGCCGAGGCTCACGATCCGTTCGATCTGCTCCTTCACCGTTCGCATGACGGCTTCGCTTTCAAGCGAAGAGCTGGCAGGCTTGGATTCCGCGATCTTGTCGATCCGGACCGAATAGTACGGCTCGGTTTGGATAAACCCGGAAATTTTCGCCTTGGAGAGACCCTGGACGAGGATCTTGATCCGCTCATCGGGAAGTTTCAGCATCCGCATAATGATGCCGACTGTTCCGATCTTATGGATATCCTCCGGAGTCGGATTCTCGACGTCCAGGGCTTTTTGCGTCGCCAAGAAAATCATCCGATTGCCTGCCAAGGCGGCTTCGATCGCTTTGATCGACATGTCCCGCCCGACGAAGAGGGGAAGGACCATGTAGGGGAACACGACGATATCGCGCACCGGGAGCAGCGGGAGCTGGTCTGGGATCTCGACGTTTTGAGGAGGTGTCAAGTCTTGTTCGATGGAATCGTTCATCAGAGTTGTCTCACGGGTTCAATGCGGTGCGTATGCGTTGACGACTGGCGTGGCTCTAGGCTCTGCCGGCACGGCGTTGTTTCCCGGAAGATTTCGGTCGGTTCCGGAGATACTCGGCGAAGTCCGCGCCGAGTGAAGGATTCTTCAACGCGAACTCGACGGTTGCCATCAAAAACCCCAACTTGTCTCCCGCGTCGTATCGGTTGCCCTGCATTTCCAGCGCGTACATGGGGGAGGATTTTGCCAGCTCCTTGAGTGCATCGGTCAATTGGATTTCTCCGTTTTTCCCCGGCCTGGTCTTTCTGAGAATCGGGAAAATCTCCGGGGGCAGGACATAGCGTCCGATGACGGCCAGGTTGGACGGTGCATCGGCCGGTGCAGGCTTTTCCACCAGATCGGTCACCTTGTACAGGCCGTCTTCGATTCGATCCGGATAAATGATGCCATAGCGGTTGACTTCATGATGCTCGACCTCTCGAATTCCCAAGACCGCGCCACGACGTTTCTTATAGGCTTGGATCAACTGGGCGAGGCCGGGCACCGGCGCGTCGATGATTTCGTCGCCTAACATGACAGCGAAGGGCTCGTCTCCGATCAAATGTTGCGCACAGAGCACTGCGTGTCCGAGTCCGAGGGCTTCCGACTGGCGTACGTAGCAGAAATTTGCAAGGTTTGAGATATGCCTGATCTGGCTGAGCAACTGCGCTTTGCCGTTACCCTTTAGGTTTTCTTCCAGTTCGACGGAGCGGTCGAAGTGGTCTTCGATCGCCCGCTTGCCGCGCCCCGTCACGACGATGATGTCTTCGATACCGGCCGCGACCGCCTCTTCCACCACATACTGGATGAGAGGTTTATCAACCAGCGGCAACATCTCTTTCGGGGAGGCTTTTGTCGCGGGAAGGAATCTGGTGCCGAGGCCGGCGGCAGGGATGACGGCTTTGCGAACTTCTGTGCGCGACATGAAAGGATACTATGTGATGGGGTAGGGGATGTCAAGAAAACGGCGAACTCGGGATGTGCGGGTGATATACAGGCGAACGGGCCAAAATCGCTTTACATTGAAATACTTGCCCCATATAATCCGGAAGCTTTTCATGCACCGGTCCGCAGCAGATGAGCCTGCGACTCCTGCATGCATCTCGCATCAACAACCTTCATCGTCGCTGTCATTGACGGCTCCGGTTTGGTGTTGTTCTCAACGGGGCTTCCCATGAGGGGAGCCACATTACTTCGAGCCGTTTCGACGATGGATTCGTCATGGTATTGGGGCAAGTCTGGAGCGCTGATCTGGTGAAGGAGGTGTCGTCCCTGGGAGGGCCGCGTTGGGTGCTCCTGTTCCTTATCGCGGTGTTCTGCGGGGCCGTCCTGGCTTGTGAAGTTTTGGCTCAGCCGGCTGCAGTGAAGGTCGGGTCCATCGAGATTCGGGGCAATAAAAAGATTGAACTGCAGGCCATCCAAGGCCGGTTAACTCTGAAGCCCGGCGATCCATACACCCCGGAGAACGTTCGGGGGCAGATCAAGATTCTCTATGAAACCGGATATTTCGAAGACGTGCAAGTCGAAACAGAATCGAATCCGCAAGGAATAGCCGTGGCATTTCTTGTTCGCGAGAAACCGTTCATCACGGAGATTGTATTCGATGGAAATGCGGAATTGAGCGATGACAAGCTCAAAGAAAAGATCACGATCAAGAGCCAGGCGTTCTTGGACCAGCAACAGGCCAAGGAGAGCGCCGAAAAAATTCGACTCGCCTATCAGGAGGACGGGTACTACAGCTGCCAGGTCATTCCAGTGGTGCAGACGCTGGACGAAGACCGCAAGCGGTTGACCTTCTTTGTCAAAGAAGGGGACAAGGCGCGTGTCAGGATCGTGAGCTTCGACGGCATGCATGCCGTGAGCAAAGATGAGGTGTTCAAGGTGATGGCCACCAGGGAATGGGTTCCCTGGTATGGGCTGTTCTCCCAGCTGAAGCTGCCGTCCTTCTTGTCGGATGCTGGCGTCCTTAAGCGCGAGGAACTGAATAATGATGTGGAGCGAATCAAGGAAGTCCTGTTGAACAAGGGCTATTTGAACGTGCAAGTCGGCTTGCCGTCGGTCGAGCTCAGCGAAGACCGAAAATGGTTCATCGTGACCTACACCATTGTCGAAGGAGAACCGTTTACCGTGGCCGAGGTGGGGTTTCGTGGCAATACGGTGTTCGAAGATCCTGAATTGCGCGAGAAAATGAAAATCAAGCCGGGGGAAATTTTCCAGCGCCAGAAGATCCGCGATGAAATCACACGGCTGACCGATATGTACGGCAGCAAGGGCTATGCCTTTGCCGAGGTAACGCCCAACGTCGTTCCCAACCCGGAGGCGCGCACCGCGACCATCATCTTGAATCTCAAAGAGGGCGAGATGATGCGGATCCGGCAGATCAACATCAACGGGAACGACAAGACCAAGGATAACGTCATCCGTCGCGAGGTCCGGGTGGACGAGCAGGACGTCATCGATACCCCGTCGCTCAAGCGCAGCTTCCAGCGGCTCAACAACTTGAATTTCTTCGAAACCGTCGAAATCCTTCCCCAGCAAGTCGAAGCCGACAAAGTGGATCTGAATGTGCGTGTAAAGGAAAAGCCGACGGGCCAGTTCAGCATCGGCGGCGGGTTCAGCACGTTGGATAAACTGGTCGCCATCGCCGACATCACGGAAGGAAACCTTGGAGGCAACGGATGGATGGGGCGCATTCGAGGTCAGCTCGGGCAGCAGCGGACGCTCGGATTGATTACGTTCCGCAACCCCTATCTGAACGACTCGCTGACGTCCATGCAGGTTGACGTGTTTCGCAGCATGACCAACTATGTGACCTATTTCGAGAAGAAAACCGGTGCAAGTGTGACCTTTGGCCGATGGCTGTCGGAGTATGTGACGGGGAGTTTCAGCCTTATGGCCGAACAGCTGGAGTTTTCTGACCCCGCGCCCGGAATTTGTCCGAATCAGGTTCCTCTCGTATGTCAGCAGCTCGGCAGCCAAACGACCACGGGATTTCGGACGTCCCTGGCCCGCGATACTCGCGACTATTTCCTCGATCCCAGAATCGGCTGGCGGACCAGCGTGGGATTTGATCTCGGAACACCCTACTTGGGCGGGAGCAACAACTTCTACAAAATTACCATCGACGTGCTCAAATACACGCCGCTGCCGATGGACACTCGCTTCTCGATGCGTGCCCGCTATGGAGTCGCTGAGTCCATCGGCAACGACCCGGTGCCGCTCACGGAGCTGTATTTCGTCGGTGGAATCAATACAATGCGCGGATTCTCATTCGGTCTCGCCGGGCCGAAGACGCCGCAGAATACGCTGTTGGGCGCGCAAAAAGAGCTGATTTTCAACAACGATTTCATCTTCACGATTTCGTCGGAGGCGAAATTGAACGGTGTGATCTTCTTCGATTACGGGAAGGGATTTGCCCAGAACGAATCGGTCTCGTTCAATCTGCGGAAAGCCGCCGGGTTGGAGGGCCGCTGGATTTCCCCGTTCGGCCCGCTGCGTGCGGCTTACGGGATCAACCTGGCTCCGGAGCCGGGAGAGCAAAAAGGCGTATTCGAATTTACGATCGGATCGCTGTTCTAGCGCTGAATGAAATGGAAGGGGTACCGGTGGTTCACGTTCAATCAGCAAGCCGGGCGTTCTGCCTGGGAATTGTGGCTGTGGCTTGGATTGGCATGGCCATGGGATGTGCCGGCGCCGGAGCGAAGATCGAGGGGAAGATCGGTCTTGTCGATCCGGCCCGCGTCCTGAACGATTCAAATGCGGGAAAGAAAGCGAAAGATTCCTTGGCTTCGTTTTCGAAAAACCGGCAGGCCTTGATGGAGGTCGAGGAAAAAGAGCTGCGCCGCATGGAGGAAGATTTTGTCAAGCAGGCGAGCGTACTCAGTGCGGCCGCCAAGAGCGAGCGAGAACAGGCTTTTCGCCGCCGGATGGCGGAATACCAGCAGAAAGCCGGCGAGTTGAATCGAGAAGTACAGGAAAAACAGAAGGAAGTGCTCGACGCGTTTCGCGACAAGATCGAACTCGTTGCCGGCAAAATCGCCAAGCGGCACAACTTGCAAGTGGTATTGGATAAGGGCAAGGGAGGGCCTGCCATTTTTGGAGACGAATCGCTCGACATCACGAACCAAGTGATCGAGGAGTTCAACCGCGAGTATCCATGAGCGTGCAGGTTGCGAAGTCGCTAGCCTGAGGAGGGAGCGTATGAGAGGGAATACAATAGGGGCCATGATCGGTGGTGCGCTTGTCTGGTGTGTCATGGGGGCGGCGGCGGGTGCGGCTGATCCATTGAAAGTTCTGGTCATGGACCAGCAGCTGGTGATCGAAAAATCGAAGGCCGGGAAGCGGGCTCTGGAAGAGATGAGGGCCTATGCGGCAACCCGGCAAAAGATCATCAATGCCGATGATCAGGAGTTGAAGGAATTGGAGCAGTCTCTTCAAGACGGCAAACTGAGCGAGACAGCCAAACAGGAAAAGCAAACGCAGTTTCAGGTCAAGCTGGAAGCCTATCAGCGCCGGCTGGCCGACTTCAATCGCGAGATACAGCAGAAGCAGCGGGAAACGGTTAGCGAGTATTCAAAGAAAGTCCAGGATGCGGCCCACGTGGTCGCGCAACGGGAAGGGGCCATTGCGATTATCGATAAAGGGAACGACGCCATCATAAAAGTAGTCATTTATCATCAGGCGTCACTGGATGTGACTGAGCAGATCGTGAAAGAATTCGACCGCCAAAACAAGTAGCCATGGGCGTCGCAGTACGTTATTGACGAATGAGGAGGTTCTGCTGATGTCAGTCATGGAACAAGCCGATATTCAGGCTCTCTTGCCCCATCGGTATCCCTTTTTGCTGGTCGATCGAGTTCTCGAATTGGATGTAGACCGGCGGATCGTTGGGATCAAAAACGTCACGATCAATGAGCCGTTCTTCCAAGGGCATTTCCCCGGCAGGCCCGTCATGCCGGGCGTGCTGATACTCGAAGCGATGGCCCAGGTTGGATGCCTGCTGGCTTTCAAGTCTTTGAAAGACGCCAAGAAGCCGGCTGTCTACTTAACCGGCGTCGATGGGGCGAAATTTCGCAAGCCGGTGGTGCCGGGCGATCGGCTGCGATTCGAAATCGACGTCGTCAAGAAGCGGCCGCCGTTTTGGAAAATGCAGGGCAAGGCCTTCGTAGAGGACGAGCTCGTGTGCGAAGCCGAAGTAACGGCGATGGTGACGGAAGAAAAATGAGGCGTGTGGCGAGAGGCAAGGGGTCGTGTCGTTCGCTCAACACATTGAGCGTGAGGGACTTCGCACCTCTAGCCGTTAACCCCTTGCCCTTTACCGTGTTCATGTAAGGAGGTTCTGTGCAGATTCATCCTCATGCCATTGTTCATCCGGCGGCGCAGTTGGCCGATGATGTGGTGGTCGGGCCATTTTGCGTGGTCGGTGAGCACGTGACGCTCGGAAGAGGGACGCGGCTGCTGTCTCACGTCACGGTCGAAGGATGGACGCAGGTCGGCGAACGGTGCGAATTGCATCCCTTTGTGTCGATCGGCGGACCACCGCAACATCTGGGCTATACAGGCGAACCGACGAAAGTGATCATCGGTGACGACAATATCTTCCGGGAATACGTGACCGTCAATCGTGCGACCGTGCAGGGCGGAGGGATCACCTCCATCGGGAACAAGAATTTTCTGATGGCCTATGTGCATGTGGCGCACGATTGCCGGCTGGGCAGCCATTTGATCATGGCGAACGCGGCCAGCTTAGCCGGCCACATTACGATCGGTGACCATGCCATCATCGGAGGGCTGAGCGGAATCCATCAGTTCGTCCGTATCGGCGCCTATGCGATGGTCGGCGGCTGCTGTGCGTTGGGGCAGGATCTTCCGCCTTTCATGCGGGCGGCCGGCGGGTATCGTGCACGAATGTATGGCTTGAACTCCGTCGGCTTGCGCCGGCACGGATTCTCGAGCGATCGGGTCGCGGTGTTGAAACGCGCCTATGATATTCTGTTTCGATCCGGACATCGGACTGCCGAAGCCGCGAAGCTCGCCAAGGCGGAGTTCGGCGATCAGCCGGATGTGATGACCGTCCTGGGATTTCTTGAGGGAACGAAGCGGGGCATCTGCCGGTCTGTGGGCAAGGATCAGGAAGACGAGGAGTAAAGTCTGTGACGCTTGCGCCCGAAGTCGGGAATGGTGAACGGCTGGGCCTGATCGCCGGCAACGGCCGGTTTCCTATTATTTTCGCCGATAATGCGCGGAAGCTCGGGTATCACGTCTCGGCTGTCGCTCATGAAGGTGAGACGGACCCCGACTTGGCGAACCATGTGGATCGCATCCATTGGATCAAGATCGGCCAGCTCAACAAGTTGATCAAGGCGTTCAAGGACGACGATGTGCGTCAGGCCGTCATGCTCGGCGGCATCAAGAAGACGCATGTCTTTACCACCGTGCGCCCTGATTTCCGCACTCTGGCATTGGCCACGAGGCTGGCCCTCTGGAAGGACGACGATATTCTCCGCGAGTTTGCCAAGGAGCTGGAACGAGAGGGCATCAGCATTTGCGAATCGACGTTCGGCCTCGATGGCATTCTTGCCGAGGAAGGGACGTTGACGTCCCGTGCGCCGAGCGAAAAAGAGTGGGGAGATATCCGTTACGGGTGGGAAGTGGCGCACGAGATCGGGCGGTTGGATATCGGCCAGTGCGTCGTGATCAAGGATCGTGTGGTGGTGGCGGTGGAAGCGGTCGAAGGAACGGATGAGGCCATCAAGCGAGGCGGCCAGCTTGCAAAAGAAGGTGCCGTGGTCGTGAAGCGATCCAAACCGCAGCAGGACATGCGGTTTGATTTGCCTGCGGTGGGCCCGAGGACGATCGACGTCATGAGCTCGGTCAAGGCGTCGGCGCTGGCCGTGGAGGCGGGCCGGACGATTTTTCTGGATCGCGAACTTACCTTGGAGAAGGCTCGTTCCGCCGGTATTGCGGTGGTCGGCCTTGCCAAGCCCGATGTGCCGGGAGGGGCCCCCGCAACGTGACAGTCTTGAAAGCCGGTGTCATCGGTGTGGGACATCTGGGGCAGCACCATGCCCGCCTCTATGCGTCTCTGCCTGGTGCGCAACTGGTCGGCGTCACGGATCAGTCGATGGATCGGGCTCAGCTCATCGCGGACCGGCACGGAGTCCGTACCATCCGCTCGGTCGAAGAACTGCTTTCGCAGGTCGATGTGGTCAGTGTCGCCGTGCCTACTTCCTTGCATTATGCGGTGGCGAAAGTCTGTCTGCTGGCAGGGAAGCACGTGCTCGTCGAAAAGCCGATCGCCGTCACCTCTGCGGAAGCGCACGAACTGGTCCAACTCTCGCGGCAGCGCGGCCGGTGCCTGCAGGTCGGGCACAGCGAGCGATTCAACCCTGTGATGCAGGTGATGCGGCCCCACATCGGACGGCCTGTGTTTATCGAATGTCACCGTCTCAGCAGTTTCAGCGAGCGAGGTACCGATGTGGATGTCGTCCTCGATCTCATGATCCACGATCTCGATCTGGTACTGTCATTCAACCCCGGTCCGGTGGAAGATATTCAAGCCGCGGGTGTTCCGGTCCTGTCATCCACGATCGATATCGCCAATGCCCGCATTCAATTCAAGAGCGGATGCGTCGCCAATTTGACGGCCAGCCGCGTGTCCATGAACAAAATGCGGCGGTTGCGCATATTCCAACAGGACAAGTACATCTCGATCGACTTTCAAGCGCGACAGGGCGTGATCTGCCGGCGCGATGCCAAAGCGGGTCAGCGCCCGGCCGTCGACGTCGAGCAGCTGCAAGGCGGTGAAGAGGAACCACTGAAGCTTCAGCTCGAATCCTTTCTGCACGCGGTCCAGACCGGAACGAAACCGGTGGTTTCGGGAGAAGACGGCGCCGCGGCGCTCGACGTCGCGCAGCAGGTGCTTCAGGCGATCACGGCGTTTGTGGCGCGGCAGGAACAGGTGTCCTCATCGTGAGCCGATCATGCCACGAATCCTGATCGTGACGGGGGAGGCCTCCGGTGACCTCCACGGAGCGAATTTAGCGAAGGCGATTTGGGCCATCGATCCCAAGGCTGAATTGGTCGGAATCGGTGGCGTGGCGATGCAGGCGGCAGGTGTGAGCCTCATTCCCGGGGTTCCCCATCTTGACGTGATGGGGCTCATCGGATTTTCAGCCATTCGCGCCATGGTGCAGCGGATCCGTGCGATTCGACGGGTGCTCAAGGCCGAAGCCTGGGATCTCGTCGTGCTGATCGACAATCCCGGGCTCAACTTCCATTTTGCGCGTGTCGCCAAAGCAGCCGGCCGGCGCGTGTTGTATTACATTGCGCCCCAGATTTGGGCCTGGCGTCCTCGCCGAATCAGATGGATCCAGCGGCGTGTCGATCACGTGGTAGTCATTCTCCCGTTTGAGCCGGAGATCTATCGGCGCGCCGGGGTTCGATGCACCTTCGTCGGCCATCCGCTGCTTGATGCCGTAGCGCCGCAGTATGATCGACAAGCGCTTCGCCGGAGCTTCGGTTTGGACGAGTCCGCTCCGGTTGTCGGTCTGTTGCCCGGCAGTCGAGTGGCGGAGGTGACCATGCTGCTTCCGGTCTTACTGGACACCGCGGCGAAGTTGGTGTCCGCTGAACCGAACACGCGATTTCTTTTGGCGCAGGCCTCTTCGATCGATGACAAGCTGCTTCAAGGATTGCTCCGTGAGAGTCCGGTGCCGGTTCGAGTCGTCCGAGATCAAGCCAGCGAGGTGATGGCCGCGTCGGATGTCCTGCTGATCGCCTCCGGAACGGCGACGTTGCAGGCGGCGGTGGTCGGAACCCCAATGGTGCTGTTGTACAAGACCACACCACTGACCTATCGGTTGGCTCGCTGGTTAATCAGGGTACAATGGATCGGGCTCGTGAATCTGGTCGCAGGGCGATCTGTCGTGCCGGAAATCATTCAAGAGGAGGCGACGGCGGATCGTTTGAGCCAGGAAGTTCATCGTCTTCTGATCGACCCCAAGGCGTATAATGAAATGAGAGATGGATTGCAGCAGGTGAGGCAATTGCTGGGAGATCCTGGGGCGTCTCGTCGTGCGGCCCAGGTTGTGTTGGCGGAATGTCAAGCCTAGATCGTTTCATACGGCTCGTTCGGTATCTGCGGCCTTACCGGGTCCGTGTGGGTGCGGCGTTCGTCTGCTCGGGGTTGGTGGCAGCCCTCTCCGGGGCCTACGCCTGGCTGGTGAAGCCGGTACTCGATGAGATCTTCATCAATAAGAACGAAACGCTCTTGCTGGCCTTGCCATTTGCCCTGTTTATTATCTCTGCACTCAAGAGCGCGTTCCATTACGGCCAAAACTATTTGATGAGCTATGTTGGAAACCAGGTGATCACTGACATCAGACAGGAGTTGTTCGGCAAGCTTGTCCGGTTGCCCGTCAGATTCCATGACAATAATACCTCCGGACGATTAGTCGCCCGGATCCTCAACGACGTAAGCTTGATGGCCAATGCAGTGGCCGGTGTCCTGAAGGATATTTTCCAACAGGGGCTCACGTTTCTCGCGATGTTGGGTGTGATCTTCTATCAGAACTGGAAGCTGGGAAGCTTGTCGGTCATCGTCATCCCTCTGGCAGTGGTTACGATGCTGAGGATGGGGAGTCGATTACGAGCCTTATCCGCTCGTGGCCAGGAGCGGATGGGCGATATGGCGTCGGTGCTTCAGGAATCGTTAGCGGGAATTCGCATGGTCAAGGCGTATGGGCGAGAAGAAGCTGAGGCGGAGAAGTTCAAGCAGAGCAATCGAGCGTTTCTTAATACCACGATGAAGGCCATCCAAGTCTCTTCTCTGGGTTCTTCACACATGGAAGTCATCGGAGTCGTCGGGGTGGCCGCGATTATTTGGTACGGCGGCTACCAGGTGATTGGCGGGGAGATGACACCGGGGGAGTTTTTCTCTTTCTTGACGGCCATGTTCATGGCATATGCCCCTATTCGCAAGTTGTCGGGTTCGAATAATGCCATTCAAAACGCCCTTGCTGCGGCGGAGCGTGTGTTCGAAATCTTGGATCTCAAGTCCGAAAAGGAGCTGGAACAGGGGCAATTCGTGCTGCCGCCGATTAGGCAAACGATCTCTTACCAAGACGTGTCGTTTCATTACCAAGTCCAGGGAGTGCCGGCGCTAAGCGAAATCGACTTGACGATTCATGCTGGAGAAATGGTCGCCATCGTTGGGAGCAGTGGAAGCGGGAAAACGACCCTCCTCAATCTGTTGCCTCGCTTCTACGAGCCCACGACCGGCCGGATTTTGATCGACGGAGTCGATATTCGCTCGTGCACGCTGGACTCCATCCGGGCCCAGATCGGAATCGTGTCTCAGGATGTCGTATTGTTCGACGACACGATCAGGAACAACATTGCGTTTGGACGGCAGCACGCGGCTGAAACGGAGATCATCCAAGCGGCACGACTCGCCTACGCGCATGATTTTGTCGAACGGCTGCCGCAGGGCTACCAGACGGTGGTGGGCGAGAAGGGCGTGAAGCTTTCCGGGGGCGAACGACAGCGGCTGGCGATTGCCCGCGCCATCCTCCGAGATCCTCCGTTGCTCATACTCGACGAGGCGACGTCGGCGCTGGATACCGAATCCGAGCGCATCGTGCAGCTGGCGTTGAGTAATTTGATGCAGAACCGAACGACACTGGTCATCGCCCATCGCTTGTCGACGATACAACGAGCCGACCGGATCGTGGTCATGGATCGAGGTGCGATTGTCGAGATCGGCACTCACGACGAACTCCTTCTTCACGGCGGGATCTATAAACGACTCCACGCCATGCAGTTTCAGGATATGCCCAATGGGTAATGCGCTTCTGAAACCGGTAGAGACCTGGTTGAAACTCTCCCTGCTCCCTCCGGTCGGCGCCGCGGTGATTCGCGCGCTGGGTCGATCGATGCGGATCGAAACACGCGGCCAAAAAGATGTTGATGCGCTCTATCGCAACGGGAAAAATATTATCCTGGCGTTCTGGCATGCCCAGCAGCTCATGATTCCGTTCGGCTATCGGGGGACGGGCGCGCATGTGCTCATCAGTCAGCATCAGGACGGTGAAATCATCGCCCGGATCATTGCCGGCTTTGGTCATCGCGCGGTGCGGGGGTCGAGCACGAGAGGCGGAGCTGTGGCGCTTCGAGAGCTGATTCGTCTGGGGCGGTCCGGGAAAGATGTGGTGGTGACGCCGGATGGGCCGAAAGGGCCGGCGCAGGTCGCCAAAATGGGGGTCATCCAGTTGGCGCGCGCCTCCGGCCTTCCGATCGTGCCGCTTGCCTTCGGCTGCTCAAAAAAAAACACTTCTCGAGCTGGGATCGGTTCATGGTTCCCTTTCCATGGTCTCGCGGCCTCTTTCTGTGGGGTGCTCCGATCTACGTGCCTCGCGACATAGAGGAGTCGGCATTGGAGGCCAAGCGGGTGGAACTTGAGGGAGTCTTGAACCAGCTGAGTGCAGAGGCCGATGAGGCCGTGAATAGTAAAGGGTGAGCACCGGGTGAGCAGCGAGGTTCAACACCGTTCACGTTTTGATTCATGTCCCTTGCTTCTCGTACAAGATCATGTGGCATCTCCTCTATAATGCAGTACTCCTGATTGCGGCTCCGATCGTTCTTGTCGTTTTGCTCGCCAAACAACGCTGTCGCCGAGGGTTGCCCATGCGGTTTGGGTTCCGTGCACCCTCGATCCGCGCCGATCACCGTCCGCTGATCTGGGTCCACGCGGTGTCGCTGGGGGAGGCGGTGGCGGTGGCGCCCTTGGTCAAAGAGCTGCATCGACGCCACCCGGACCATCGTTTCGTCGTGTCCACTGTGACGGAAACGGGGCGAGAAGCGGTCGAGCAGCGGTTGGCCGGTGTGGCGGAGCACCTCTACGCACCATGGGATTTCCCCTGGGTGATCTCAAGCCTGGTCACGCGATTGCGCCCGGTGCTCTATCTGTTCGTCGAAACCGAACTGTGGCCCAATCTCCTGCGGGATCTTCACCGGCGCGGGGTTCCGACCGTCATGGTAAACGGGCGGTTGTCTACGCGGTCCTTTTCCCGGCAGCAATGGGGACCCGTTAAAGCGTTCTACCGGACGATGCTGCGGCACCTGAACCTCTGCCTGATGCAAACGGATCGCGATGTCGATCGGATCATTGCACTCGGGGCGGATGCACGGTCGGTCCGGCGAACGGGAAACATCAAATTCGACCAGCCGATGCCCGCTCCGTCAGAATCCGAATCGATCAGAGCAGCGCTTCATTTGCAGAACGGAGAGCAGCTGTTTGTCGCGGGGAGTACGCATCCAGGGGAAGAGGAAGCCCTCGTCGATTGTTATCGGAACCTGATCCGACAGGCGGCGTCCGCCGTCTTGCTGCTGGCTCCACGGCATATTGAACGGGTGGATCAGGTCGAAGCGATGGTTCGCGCGCGCGGGATAACGGTTCAACGGCGAAGCACGATCAGTCAAGCCGCCGACGCAGATTCGGCGGGGCCACGTGTCATCGTTTTGGATTCACGAGGCGAACTGGCTTCGCTGTATCGAGAGGCTGTGGTGGCTTTTGTCGGAGGCACGTTGGTTCCGGTCGGCGGGCATAACTTGCTTGAACCGGCTGTGTGGGGGAAACCGGTCCTCTTCGGCCCTCATACGGACCATTGTGCCGAGATTGCGTCGTTGCTTATCGAGGCGGGCGGTGGCCGGCAGGTAAACAATGCCGGAGAACTCACCGCTGAAGTCGCTCGCCTCTTCGGGCAGCATGATGAACGGGCCAGAATGGGCCAATCGGCCCGACGTGTCGTTGAACAGAATCAAGGGGCCTTGAGGACAACGGTGGAGGCGATCGAAACACTGCTGGGTTCCCGTCAAGCTGGTTCCTCAGCTGCGCGTGACGAGCATCCGATTCCCCTCATGGCGGGACGATAAGCATGTGGTTCACCCCTGGGGCGCAGGTCCGATGGTGGTTGCTGTGGGCGGCGATCCCCTACGGGATTGTGGCGAGGCTTCGAGCCTGCTGTTATCAGAGGGGATGGTTGATTCAGCGGAAACTACCCGTTCCTGTGATCAGCGTCGGCAATCTGACAATGGGCGGGACGGGAAAAACGCCGATGGTCATCCTGCTGACCGAGTGGCTGCTTGCTGAGGGAAAGCGAGTCGCGATTCTCAGCCGCGGTTACAAACGGAGCAATCCGGACAAGATGCTTCTTGTCTCAGATGGCACGAGGATTCTGGCACGTTCGGCTGAGGCTGGCGATGAGCCGTTCCTGATGGCGACCAGGTGCCCGAAAGCGGTGGTGGCTGTCGGGACAAATCGGCACACGCTCGGCCAATGGATCCTCAGCCGATTTCCTGTCGATTACATCTTGCTTGACGACGGCTTCCAGCATTTGGGTCTTCACCGCGACGTGAATTTGTTGCTCGTGGACGCCACGGATCTGCACGGATTGGACGCGGTTGTGCCGGCTGGCCGTTTGCGCGAGCCGCTGGCGTCCGCCGCGCGTGCGACGGGGATTGTCGTGACGCGCGCAGAGGAGCCTGCGCAGGTTGCCGCGGTGATCCAACGGTTGCGCGAGGTAATCGGTGCCATGCCTGATCCTGTGCAAGCGGTCTTTCGAGCCAAGAGTGCGGTGTCACTGGTCTCAGGTGAAACGCGCGAGCTCTCCTGGTTTCAGGGAAAGCAGGCCGTACTGTGCAGCGGAATCGGCCATGCGGCTTCCTTTCGTAGCGTAGCCGAAGGAATAGGCCTGCGCCTTTTGGATGAGATTCGTTATCCCGACCACCATCTGTATGCGACGAGCGACATCGAACGGTTGCGTGCCAGGGCAAAAGCGCTGAAGGCCGATCTCATCATCACGACCGAAAAAGATGCAGGGAAAGTCGCACCGCTGCTCACGACAGCTGACAACAGCTGGTGGGCCGTTCGTTTGGACACGGATGTGACGACTGGAGAACAGCGGCTCCGGGAATTGATCCTGAACGAGTCCCTGCGCATGCGGCCGGAGATCTGTGCGTAACGCAACGGGGAAAAACATACTGGTTCGGGGCCCCAACTGGCTCGGCGACGCCGTGATGTGCGAGCCGGCTTTGCGTGGGTTGAAATGGATCGCCCGCGATGCCAGGCTTTCCTTGCTGGTGAAACCCGCGGTGGCGGAGCTGTTCAAGGGCCATCCTGCGATCGGCCAGCTCATCGTCTATGACAGCAAAGGGCGTCATGCGGGGTTGTCGGGAAAATGGACGCTGGCGGGTGAGTTGCGGCGGGGCCGCTTTGATCTCGCGGTGTTGTTTCAGAACGCGTTTGAAGCGGCCTTGTTGGTTTTCGCCGCCGGCGTGCCTCGGCGTTACGGGTATACAACCGATGGGCGAAGCGTTCTGCTTTCTGAGCCGGTGGCGGTGCCGGATCGGCATGCTCCTGTCCATCAAGTTCGTTACTATTGGGATATGCTCAGGCCGATGGGCCTGACCGGAGCGCCTCCTGCCCCAGAACTCTGTCTCCTGCAAGAGGAGGAACGTGCCATGGCTGCTCGTCTTGCACAGATGGGGCTTGGCGAAACCGATGTCGTGATCGGGCTCAATCCCGGTTCTACCTATGGGGGAGCGAAGCGATGGTTGCCGGAACGGTTTGCCGAGGTGGCCAACCGGTTGTGCCGGACGCTTGGAGAGACACAGTCCGGTCGGGTGTCGGCGGTGGTACTTGGAGCGAAGGGGGAAGAGCCGCTTGGCCGTGAGATCGCAGGGCGTCTCACCATGCCATCGGCGGTCTTATCCGGATCAACCACGATTCGAGAACTAATGGTGGCCGTCAAGCGTTGCAGGGTTTTGTTGACCAATGACACCGGTCCCATGCATATCGCGTCGGCCTTGGGGGTGCCGGTGGCGGCGGTGTTTGGTCCGACCGATTGGCGGACCACGTCGCCTTATGGCACAGCGCATGCTCTCGTTCGACAGCCGGTCGAGTGTGCGCCCTGTCTCTTGCGGGAATGTCCCATCGACCACCGCTGCATGACGCGGGTCTCTTCGGATCAGGTCTACGAGGCGGCCACGAAGCTGATACATCTTGGGCAAAAGACGAGAGCTGAGGGGCAGGAGGGCGTTCGGCCAAGCCTCGTGCCTCCGGCAGGGCAAGCCACGCTGGACGGCGTGACCGTTTTTCTGGATCGTGACGGAACGTTGAACTACGATCCTGGCTATCTCAAGTCGGCCGCCGAGCTGGATCTGTTGCCGGGGGTTGCCAAGGCCTTGGCTCAACTCAAGGCCGCCGGCGCAAAGCTGGTCGTGGTGACGAATCAATCGGGTATCGGTCGCGGTCTGTTGACGTTGAAGGATTTGGAAGCGGTTCATGCGAGGCTGGAAGGGTTGCTCGAACAGGAGGGGGCTGTGCTCGATGCGATCTACTTCTGCCCTCACCACCCGGACGACGGCTGTCTCTGTCGCAAGCCGGGACGGGCAATGGTCGATCGCGCCGTGTCGGAATTGCAGCTGGATCTTCGACGGTCATATCTTGTGGGCGATCATCTGCGTGATATGCAGCTTGCAAGGGCGGTGGGAGCCAAGCCAATCCTTGTCACAACAGGCGCTGTTGATTCGCAGGCGATCGATCACCTGCGTGCCCAGCAGGCCCTGCCTGACAAAGTAGCGGGTTCCATGACGGAAGCGGCCGAATGGATTCTGGATGATGCTGCGACGAGCGCACAAGGGCGCGATGAGCGGGAAAAGCTAGAGAGGCATGACTTGTGAGTGTGCGAATCCCGCACGTCTCGCCAGTCCCGTGCGTATCTCGCTGACGGCGCGCGTCAAATTATGCCGGACTATCGTAGAATCCTCTTTATCAAGCCGAGCTCACTCGGCGATATCATCCATGCGATGCCGGCTTTGGCCGCGCTGCGCCGGACTCATCCGTCTGCCAGCGTGACGTGGCTGGTGAAGCGCCAATGGTCCGGCCTCGTCGAACGGATCGATGGGGTCGACCGGGTTTGGGCGGTCGATCCTGGCTTGAAAGGCTGGCTGTCTCAGGTGCCGGCCTTACGGGCGGAGCGGTTCGATGTCGCCGTCGACTTGCAGGGGCTGTTTCGGAGCGCGGCAATGGGGTGGTTGAGCGGGGCGTCTCATCGGGTCGGATTTGCGAACGCGCGTGAAGGCGGCGCCTGGTGGTATAACCAACGCGTCCCGGTTCCGACAACGGAGATGCACGCCGTCGACCGCTACTTGCTGGCGGCGGAAGCGATGGGAGCTGTGAAGCCAGGCATCGCGGAGTTTCGCTTTCGCATTCCGCAAGCCGATCACGATGAGGTCGCACGGCTTCTGGATCGCACCGGAGCTGCGTCTGAGGCAAGGTGGGTGGCCATGAACGTATCTGCCAGATGGCCGACAAAACGCTGGCCCGCTGCATCCTTCGCGGCGATGGCCGATCGATTGATTCACGAGGGCTATGGCCCCGTGTTGTTCATCGGCGGCCCCGACGAACGGGCGGATGTGGCTGCGGTCAGGGGGTTGATGAAAGCCGAGTCCTATGACCTGTCCGGTGCGCTGACGGTTGGGCTGTTGCCGGCATTTTTACAAAAGGCCGCTCAGTTGGTCACGAACGATTCCGGTCCCATGCATATCGCGGCGGCTGTCGGCACGCCGGTGGTCGCGCTGTTCGGTCCGACAAGCCCCGCCCGGACGGGCCCCTATGGATCGGGTCATCGGGTGCTGACCCACGAAATCCCCTGCCGCCCCTGTTTCCAGCGTTCCTGCACCAACGCCCAGCAGCTCGCCTGCTTGACCGGCATCACTCCGGACCAGGCTGTCGTTGCCTTCAGAAGCCTCCAACAGCGGCCGGTGGCGGAACCGTCGTGAACATTTTTATCTCAGAGTCCAGTACTGCAGTCGGGGGCCAGGAACTGGCCGTTCTCCTCCATGCCGAAGGGTTGGTCAAGCGCGGGCACGAGGTGCGGCTGATTCTTGAGCCGGGAAGCCCGATCGCGAAGATGGCTGCTGAACGGAATCTTCCCGTGACATTGATGTCGATGCGCCGATCCCGG
Source organism: uncultured Nitrospira sp. (assembly GCA_964582865.1). GTDB lineage: Bacteria > Nitrospirota > Nitrospiria > Nitrospirales > Nitrospiraceae > Nitrospira_C. The sequence continues at coordinate 57,750 of CAZOUA010000010.1, forward strand.
TATCCTCAGGCGATCATCGAGATGCGGAGCCTGCTTCTTCGCCATCGGCCTGCGGTGCTTCAAGTCAACAGTTCCCGCGACAGCTGGATCGGGTCCATCGCGGCTCGGCTGATCCGCCCAAGGCCGAAGGTTATCAGGATTCGCCACATCTCTACTCCGCTGAATCGCACACTGACCACTCAGATCTTATACCGGCGGTTGATCGATATGGTGGTGGTGACGGGAGGGGAACGGACGAGACGGGGACTTATCGAACGGGACGGGCTGGATGCTGCTCGCGTGGCCGCGTTTCCGATAGGGCTCGATGTCGGGCATTTTTCGCCGGGTCCTGCCGATCACGATCTCCGGCTGGAGTTGGGCCTGCCGAGCGGGCAGCTTCTGGTCGGACTGATTTCATACCTGCGCACGTATAAAGGGCACGAGTATTTTATCGAAGCGGGAAAGCATCTGGCCGCAAAGCGCGACGATGTGACGTTCATTATTGTCGGAGAAGGTCCGGAGGAAGCGCCGATTCGCGCGTGCATCGAACAGCTCGGTATGAGTACACGGATGAGAATGCTGGGCTTTCGCGAAGATCTCCTGAATGTGTTCCGCTCGCTCGATCTTTTTGTGATTCCATCGGTCGAGGGCGATACCATCCCGCAAGTCTTGATGCAGGCTTTGGCGATGGGCCTGCCGGTCGTTTCGACAACGGTCGGTTCGATTCCCGATGTCGTGATCGAAGGCGAAACCGGGTTCGTGGTGCCGCCGCGTGATGCGGGCGCTCTGGCCGATCGCATGGCCCGAATGCTCGATGACAAGGCGCTGCGGGCACGCATGGGGGCCAACGGCCGTGCGTTGGTGGAACGCTCCTATTCGATCGAGAAGATGCTGGATCGGATGGAAGCCGTCTACCGGAGTCTCAGTGACCCTGATCGGACATAACAAAGCCGGCTATGGGGGCCCGGCACTCGTCCGGGAAGCAGGGGCCAATGGTGCACATGGTTGAATGGTCATTCAGGCAAAGCGTGGTGTTCTGGTGGCTGCTGTTTGTCGTCATTCAGCAAGTGGAGCGCTTCTTCCTGCTTCCTGAGGTGCTGGCGATCGAAGTGCCTTCGGCGGACGTGTTCGCAAAGACGTTCATCACGGGGTTCCGGGCAGATCTGATCACCTCCAGCATTGCCATATTGGCGGTGTCCGTATTGGCCGGTCTCTCGGGAACGTTGTGGTGGGGATGGGCCCGTGTGCGAAAGCGGCCGGTGCAAGCGGGGAGGGGGTACTGCCGCTCGCTAGCCGTTGCCGGGACGATGATGGCACTGCTGTTGGTCATCCTTCTCCTCGTGGATATCGGGTATTACCACTTCAACCAGCAGCGCTTGAATTTTGTCTTCTTCGAATACGTGAGCGATCTTGTGACGCAATTGACCGAGACCGGGCTTCGGGAATCGCAAGCCGCAGAGCAAACGGGCGCTGAGCTGCACGATCGTGGGAAATGGGCGGGCATGGTCGCGGGTTTTATTCTCCTCCAGGCGACGACCATCACGGCCTGGTGGTTCTGTTTCACGCGTGTGGTGAGGCCGGCGCTCAGTTGGTTAGGTCGAGGGACAGTTCCCGCGCCCAATGTGTTGTTGTTCGTGGGATTCGTGGGAGGGGTGACCGGGTTTCATCATCAAGGTCCCTACGCGATACGTCTCACAGATATCAGCAGCACGGCCTATTACATGTTGGCGCAGAATCCGATTCTCTATGCGAGCGATGGCGTGAGAGCCGCCTTAGAGGCAAGAGGGAAATCCGATGGATCTGCGAAGCTGGACGCGATGCCGCTGGATGAAGCCGTGACCATTGCGCAAGAGGTTCTGGGGCAAGGGGCCGTGTTCCCATACCCAGAATACCCTTTCGTGCAGGAGAGGCGTTCTGTCCCGGGCGTCCGGTTCAGGCGCCAGGCCAATGTGCTCATGATTCTGGTTGAAGGGTTGGATCGACGATTTCTCAACAAGACGGTCGCACACATCCGTGTCACTCCCTTTCTCGATCATTTGAGAGAGGACAGCCTCTACTTCGAACATTTTTTTGCCAATGGAGTCCAAACCGCGCGCGGTCTGTTCTCGACCTTCTGTTCCTACTACCCCCGGCAAGGCACTGCAGCGATGAAGACGCGCTACATGCACGAGTATGTGTGTCTCCCGTCACTGCTGCGTGAGCATGGCTATCGGACAGAAATGGTGATCGGTTACCACCGGGACATCAACCGTCTGCATTTGTTCATGTCGCGGAACGGTCTCCACCAGTTGTTTGACCGTAGTGATTTCCCTCCGGGTATTGAGGAAATCGGGATGTCGGCGAGCGTCGGCAAACCGGACGGGGCATTGTTGGATCTGGTGCGGACGAGAGTCGAAAGTCTTCGGGCCAGGGGGAATCCCTATTTTCTTGCAGCCATGACGATCGGGATGCATCACCCGTTTGCCGTTCCACTCACGCACCCTGACATACAAAGCCTGAAGGCCGAGCCGGACGGGTATTTGGCCGCGCTGCGGTACTTGGATCTCGAACTCGAACGCGTGCTGACGGGCATGAAGCGGGACGGTCTGTTGAAGGACACGGTCGTGTTGATTCTGGGCGACCATGGCCGTCATGAAAAGGTCGGGCAGACAGACTTTGAAAAGCAGGCCGGACATTTCATGACTCCCTTGTTTCTGTGGGTCGACGATTCATTACGGGAGCCGGGGACCTATCGTCCTCGAATGGTGACGGCCGTCGCCAGTCAGGTGGATCTGCTCCCGACGATTCTTGGTCTGAACGGTATGGCTCCGCGTCTTTCCCCGTCGATGGGGCATGATCTCAGCTGTCTGCTGGTGTCGGACTGCATGCAAGACAATATGGCGTTTCTCAGCAGCGTCTACGACGATCTCATCGGGCTCGCCGACCGCGAGGGACTTCTTTTCTACTCGCTGCGCAGCGAAACGCTGCGCCGAGCCGACCTGGATCTGAACGGGGCTGCCGTGCCGGTCGATTCGAAGGAGCCGGCGGTCGCGCTTCGTTACCGACGGATGCTGGCGCTCTACGTCAGCGCCAACCTGATTCTGAACCACAACAAGATATGGTCATGGAAGGAACTGGGGAAGAAGCTGTGACGACCGGTACTCGCCGATTATCCGTCTACGTGATCGCGTATAACGACGAACCCAACATGCGGGCCTGCCTGGAGTCTGTGGCCGGTTGGGGGGACGAGCTGCTCGTGGTCGACTCTCATAGCATCGATCGGACGGCCGCCATCAGCCGCGAGTTCACGGACAAGGTCTACCAGGTCGATTTCAAAGGATTCGGCGATCTCCGTAATCAGGCGGTGGCTCATTGCTCACACGAGTGGGTGTTCAGTCTCGATACCGATGAACGGATGACTCCTGAGCTGCGGGAGGAAATCCAGCGGCTTCTCGATCGCGAGCCGGAGGCCGACGCCTATTTCGTCCCGCGAAAGAACTATTTTCTTGGGCGGTGGATCAAGCATTGCGGATGGTATCCCGACTATCGGCAGCCGCAATTGTTTCGGAAGAGCCGGTTCCGGTATCGCGAAGAGGTTGTCCATGAAGGATTTGACCTGGATGGCCGGGTGGGATACCTCAGAAGTCCAGTCGTGCAGATTCCGTTCAGAGATCTTGATCAGTACCTGATCAAGATGAATCGCTACTCCACGCTCATGGCCGGCCGCATGGCCGAGAGCGGCCGGCAGTTCCATTTGCATCAGCTGGTCTCGCATCCGTTTTTTACCGTGGCGAAGATGTATGTGGGCCGAGCGGGGTTTCTGGACGGATTCCCCGGATTGATTCTCTCGATATTGTACGGATACTACACGTTGGTCAAATACGCCAAGCTATGGGAACTTTCTCAGGGCAAGCGTTAGATCGAGGTAGGCCGATCAGTGATTGGCCCGTGGCGTTGACGGGATCGACTGGAGCCGGATTCCCTGATGCGCTGGGAAGTTCCATGCTCGATCAGAGATGCCGGTTCGTTCGAGAACTGTACGCATGACGAATGAAAACGGAGTGCCGCATCGGTTTCGGTTGTCTGTTCCCCTCGTTCCCCAGTCCTACAGCGGCCCGCTCTATTACTTCATCGGTCCCGGTCTGGGGGATACCGTTAACGGATTTCGTATTTTTCACGAGGTGGCGAGCCGGTATCCGGAATCGCGGCCCATCGTGTATTTGGATCCCCGCTGGAAGTCTCTCTATTCCGTTATTCCGGAGCTGTCGTTCTCCGAGATTCGGTACTATTCCGAAGCGCCGTCAGCCGAGTCCAGGATTCAGGCCGTTCAACCGTTTCACCGTACATATGCCGGCATCATCGATCAGATGGTGACGGAGTGCGTGCAGAAGCAGGCCTTCATCGCAATGGCTGGGTACAAACCGGCCGATAGGTTGCCCAGGAAGGAGACCACAATTGCGATGTTGGCGCGAGCAATCGGGCTGCCGCTTTCTGTCGAGAGTCAGCGGCCATACTGTCCTCTCTCGGATCACGATTGGAAGCAGGCGCGGTATTTTCTCGATGCGAACGGACTCCGGGAGCGGGAATATATTGTCATTGCGCCCTTTACATGGCCCGACAAGATGTGGACGGAGGAGGCCTGGCTGAGCCTGATCGATTCGATCCATCGGACATTTGCGCTCCAGACGCTCGTGATGGGAACGGATACTGTTCAAGGTTTTGACAGGCCTTTTGTACGGCACGCGATGAATCTTCCACTCGGGACCGTGGCGGCGTTGATTGCCGGCGCCAGGTGCTACATCGGGCTGGATTCCGGTTTGACCCATGTGGCGGCTTGTTCAGATGTGCCAATCGTGACGCTAAACCCCCGGGGGAAGTATCCGCCGTTCTGCGTGGAGCCGCACTCGCCGTTTCGGTGGACGATCTTGAGCCCGCACGTATATGGGCGAGAGCAGATTTCGGTTTCGACGGTAGAAGGCGCCGTTGCCGCCGCGTTGCAACATCCGGGTCCTCCGTCTTGCCCTCTGTGCGGGCAGGGCCCGTATGTGTTGGGAATTGTTCGAACAGGGATCATGTTTCTGTGCCGGTGTGGACTTATCTACCGGGGCATTCAGTCCGATTCCCCTCTGCCGTTACAGGCGGAGCAGGCCGGCGAGAACCGGGAGTTGCCACAAACCATCAGCGGGCTGAATACGATCCGTCATCGACTTGCCGGACTGCTCGAGAAGAGGGGAGACTCTCATGGTGAGGCCGTGGAATTGCGCTATGACCATTGGGATCCCATCGAGACGAATCTGAGCGAATTAGTCAGGTCCTCCGGTCAACGACAGCTCTGGTGGACGTGGGACGCTGTCTTCAGATTTCTGGACTCCTGCGGCTGGCAGATCGCAGAAAGTGCGCTGGATCCTGAGCGGGATGCCGCAGGGCCGCGGGTTTCCGTTTCGGTCCAAATCCTGCCGGCTTCTTCAAGCGAGGCGGACCCTCTCTTAGCGTTCCCGTGGGGCCGGCGGACGCTCCGCCTTCCTCGGTCCTTCTATGCGCGGTGGTTGTCGTGGGGCGCGTTTCGCAACGTCGAAGAGCTTGAAGGGCTGGGGCTCGCGGTAGCAGGGGAGGGCAATGCTCAAGAGGCGAGAGCCCTTTCTCTACTGGCATTTAAACTGTATCCGAGCTGGAAGGCGTTCCGTCGCTTTGTCAGAGTATTGCGAATGACCGTTTCAAGGTCCGCATGATGAAGAAGCGAATATGGCAAATGAAAATGAATGGGATGGCACTCGCGACGGACGAGTTGTTTGCTTTCCACAGCTGGCTTGCAACTGATCACTCATCCGTTCATGGCTGGCACGCACAGTGAGCCGGCTCCATCGACGGCATGCCTCGCTTGATTCTTTCCGGATTCTATGTCTAATAGCTCCTCATGAAGGAGACGAAACTCCTGGAATGGTCTTCAAGCCGAAGCCGGCCGTCGGCTTGTGACGCTGTGAGTCGCATGACATAAATGGAATGGAAGAAGGGAACGCGCATCCGGTGAAAAAAATCCGCGTACTCCAATCCTGTCTGACATTGGGTATTGGAGGTACACAGAAAACCATACAGGTATTCTCGAAGTACCTCGATCGCTCCCGTTTCGAAGTCTATGCCTGTGGCTTGAAAAGCGGGGGAGTTCGCGTACAGACGTTGGAGGATCTCGGGGTGCCTGTGATTGTCCAGCCTGCCGACCTCACCGCGCTGGTCCGTGAACTGAAGATTGACATCTATCACATTCACCGGGCCGGAGACTATGCGCCCGGGACTCTTCCGGAGAGGCAACAGGGGTGGCCGCGCATTGTTGAAACGAATGTTTTCGAAGCGTTCGATCACGTTCAGGATGAGTTGATTGACGGACACGTGTTCATGTCCAAGTTCTCGCGGGATCGGTATTTGAGCCGGAATCGGCAACGGCCGGGTGTGCGCTACGAAGCGATTTACAACCCTGTAGACTTCGACGAGTGTTCGGGAGGTCCGAGGAGCTTTGGAAATACCATCGGCCGGTGCAGCCGGGCGGACGATCAGAAGTGGCACGATGTCTGCGTGAAGAGTTTGCCGAAGATCTTCCGGAAAGTTCCCGGAGTCAGCTGTGTTATTCAGGGCGCCACCGATCGGGTTAAGGCACAATTGGGAAAGCTGGGATTGATAGAGAAGGTGAGACTGCTTGAGCCGTCTCTCGACGTGGAGAGTTTTTATCGCCAAATTGATGTGTTCACTCATGGCGCTCGAGTAGGGGAGACCTTTGGCTGTGTGATCGCCGAGGCGATGTCTAACGGCATCCCCGTCGTCACGTTGAGCACCCCGCAGCGGGGAAAATCGAATGCACAGGCCGAGCTGGTTGAGCATAAGGTCACCGGATTTGTCTGCCGGTTTCGATGGCAGTATGCCGGCGCCGTGATCGAGTTACTGAAAAATCGAGAGCTGCGGGAAACATTCGGCAGGCGGAGCTACGAGAAAGCCCGCGAGCAGTTCGAAGCATCCCGGCTGACAAGAGAATTGGAACGGTTCTACGGGGATATCTTGGATGCCGGCCGAGGGTGAGAGAGAACGGCGGCATCGTTCGGTTATTCATCGGTTGAGGTGCGAGATGGAACATGAAAGTTAGCGGATTTACGTTTTGCCGCAACGCGGTGAAGTACGACTATCCCGTTGTGGAATCCATCCGATCCGCCCTGCCGATCTGCGATGAATTCATCGTGAACGTCGGCCGCTGCGAGGACGGAACGCTGGAGCTGATTCGTTCGATCGGCGATCCGAAGATCAAGATCGTGGAGTCGGTCTGGGACGAGACGCTGCGAAAAGACGGATTGATCTACGCGCAACAAACGAATATCGCACTCGCGCACTGTACAGGAGATTGGGCCTTGTACATCCAGGCCGATGAAGTTGTGCATGAGGATGATCTGCCGATCATTCAGGAGGCGATGCGCCGCCATCTCGGCAATCCTCAGGTGAAAGGGCTGTTGTTCCGGTACCTGCATTTTATCGCGGACTATTGGTCGACGAATCCCTGGTTCTACCACAAGGCCGTCCGCATCATTCGAAACAATGGCGAAGTCGAATCGTGCGGCGATGCCGTGGGATTCCATCTCAAGGCGACGCAACAATATCTTCAAAGCGGACCGAAGGAGTGGATTGCCTCATCAGGCGGGCGAGTGTTTCACTATGGCTGGGTGAAAGACCCGAAAACCATGTTGGAAAAAAAGCGGGAACAAGCCAGCGTCTATCATGGAGCCGACATTCCTGCAGTCGAAGCGAGACAGCTCGCTCACGCCACATTCCAGTTTGAAGACTATGCGGTATTGAAAGAGTTTGCCGGCCGGCATCCTGCTGTGATGCAGGAACGGATTCATCAGGCGCGTCGATGGGGCATCAGGAGGAACCGCTGGCTGAATTGGAAATTTTACCGAGAAGTCGCTCGTCGTGGGTTCCGCGGGTAGGGGCACGGTACTCAAAAGACCATCCGGGAAAGAAGCCGCTGCGAGCGAAGAGGCGAATCGTCTTGTTTGCCGTATGTTGAGCTTCTGCGTAACACAAGAACACCATTCGGTAAAAGGTGCGTCCTGGCATGCCGGGGCTGAGGGTAGCCGTAGACTTTTCAACAGCCTGGCAGGACGTCTCCTGACAACGTTTGCCTGAAGGAGCTGATATGCATCCTACGATTTCCTGCGCGATAGTCGTCTTTAACGAGGAGCGAAACATTCAAGAGGCTCTCAGTTCGGTCGCGTGGATGGATGAAATCATCGTGGTCGATTCGTACAGTACCGACAACACTGTTGGGATGTGTCGAACATTCACGCCGCATGTGTTCCAGCGGAAATGGAACGGATTCGGGGAGCAGAAAAACTTCGCCATCGATCATGCCACGTCCGATTGGGTCTTTATTCTCGATGCCGATGAACGTGTCAGTGAGGATCTCCGTCTTGAAATCCAGCGCATCGTGCAGACTTCGGATCAAGCTGGTCCGGTCGCCTATTCGCTTCCGCGGAAAAACTACTATTATGGAGAGTGGGTGCGATGGGGGGGCGTGTATCCGGATTACCAGCTCAGATTATTCAGGCGCGGCGTCGGTCGGTTGGATGATAGCGAGCCCCATAACCGGTTTGTATTCGAGGGCCAGCACGGGTACCTGACCAGTGCGCTCGATCATTACACCGAGCGGACAATCGAAGACCACTTCAAGAAGTTCAACAACTTTACGACCTTGGCGGCGAGGGAGCGAGGGAAGACGAAGAGAGCGGTGGGATGGGCGGATCTGACGGTACGTCCCCTCTTCACATTTTGGAAATATTACATTCGCAGGCGGGGGTTCCGCGATGGGACCAGAGGGCTGCTGTATGCCGGGTTTGCCAGCATGTATACGTTCGTCAAGTATGCAAAGTTGTGGGACCAGCTGAGATTGAAAAAGTTAGAGAGAAGTGCGAGGGCCGCAGAGTGATGCGAGGCCACTGTTCACGCAATGACAGTGAGTTGCATTCAGCAAGTCGACGATTCGGTGGCGTCTTTGACGGTCCTGCCGCATAGGCCGGTCGCCGGAGTCAGTCGTGTTTCCAGCGGTCCGTTACAGATGCGTCCGGCATATTGCCAGCATCTGCCTGGCCCGTTGCTCGCAGGTGTGGAACCGGAGGAGGTGGGCGTAGGCCGCCTCAGTCATTCTGGTGCGAATCGACGCGTCGCGGGCATAGGTGCGGACGAGTCCCGGGACGTCACGGCAGTCGGCTCTGCAGTAGAGCACGTGTGTGCGATCCTCGAAGTTGTGTGGAATAAGGATGTCGGGTCGTTCGGAAATGAGCAAGGTTTTGGATGCCACGATTTCCCAGTAGCGCATGGTATCAAAGCCTGCTCCTCGCAGCGAAAGGGCCGAGCGTGATCGGCGCAGTAATAAAAAGTACTCGTCCATGGAGAGCCTCCGCCCCCGTTCAGATTCCAAGACGTACGGATCCCCTTTGAGTTTCTCCTTCAAGATTCCCCAGGGGGTCGTCATCAGCTTGGAGCGGCGGGTGGTTGCATCTCCCGTTACCCGTCCTTCGAAGGTCAGGCTGGGATCTGCCCGAAGGTATTGTACGGCACGAAGGCGACTGCGGTGGGATGCCAGTCCCACGAATGATACGTCAACGTCGTGGGCGATGCCTGCTAATTGTGGGAGGGTTTCAAGAATTATGGAGAATGGCAAGGGGTGCGTTCGTGAAAATAACTCGTGATCCGATCCAAAATACCGCCAGCGGTGGTAGCGTGCAGGCGTCGTTTCACCTTGCCAAGCGAGCAGGTACTCTCGCTTGAAATAGAGTGCGAGATTGAAGGCGGCGTATAAGTCTCGTCGGAGTTCGCGGATGTCGTCTCCGTCGAGCAAGATCCGCGGAGGGAGATGGGGGAGATGGGATATCTCTGCGTAAGCAGAAACGGTTTCTTCCCTGGTAGTAGACAGGATAATCAAATCAAAGTAATGTTCCGCCAACAAATCGATAATTTCCTCGCGGGAATACGCGCGTCCTGGATTTTGGGGAACTGCTTGAATGCGAAAGGCCTGATCATGGTATTGTGGCTTGGGGGGGAAGTCCACGACGTGCTGCCAGCCGAGTGACGCACACAAGCCGGTATAGATCTGGTCTGCCAGATAATCGTATTTGGGGTAGGTGAGGTAGAGGATGTTCATGACAGAAGAGGGTTCGTACGCGTGTCATGTGTAACATTGTCGTTCGAAGTTGCCAAGTTCCAAATTGCGATGAGAGATGAGAGTAGATCCGATGGCTGCGGCGGTTGATGTGGTGACCGGACGAACGAATCGTTGGTACCCGGCCGATCTCAATCAGGTGCGGGTGTGTGAGCGGTGTGAACATGGAGCCCCATGAATAATTCCCTGTTTTTAACCTGTGAAGGCGGC
>CAZOUA010000011.1:0-52557 GCA_964582865.1 uncultured Nitrospira sp.
GCTCACGGCGCCTTCCACCGTTTCCTGGAGCGCTCCCTCCGTCCAGTCCGAAGCACCCTTTACAGGACGTACATTGAAGCAGGGGGACTCATGACCACGTTGCGTTGCACCCATGTGAATGAAATAGCCCCGCACCAAATGAGCTGCCCTGTCGCCAAGATGAATCGGTTCCGCTTCGACCTGAAGCGAGATCTTTCTTTTCAACAACTGAGTCGTCACATCTAGAAACCCCATTCCCTCTGCCATCCCTCCAGCTTCAATACCATCCGGATCGGCGATACAACGCCCTAACATTTGGTATCCCCCGCAAATTCCGACCACCTCCCGCTTCTGAGCCACATGCTCGCGAATGGCATCCGCATAACCGGCCCGCTGAAGATACCCGAGATCTTCGATGGTGTTCTTCGTTCCAGGAATCACGACGATATCCGCGCCAGCCAGATCCCGCGGTTCCGCGGCATAGCGCAGCACCACGTCCTCTTCTGCAGCCAATGGATCAAAATCTGTAACGTTGCTCATGCGCGGAAGCAAGACGACGCTGATGTTGATACGATCGGCGGAAAACGGTAAACAGCGGCGGCGCTCGACATCCAGACCGTCTTCCTGCTCCAGCATTAGACCGTGCAGAAACGGCAGCACCCCCAACACCGGCACCCCGGCGCGCTGCTCGATGAAGGAGACCCCGTCAGCGAATAAGGTCACATCGCCGCGAAACTTATTGACCACAACGCCGGCGACTCGGCTTCGCTCCTCTGCCGTCAGCAGATCAAGCGTACCGATCACCTGAGCAAAGACCCCGCCACGATCGATATCGGCTACCAGCAGCACTTTTGCATCAGCCATTTCGACCGAAAACCAATTTGCCAGATCACGATGCCGAAGATTTATTTCCGCGGCACTCCCCGCCCCTTCGATCACGATCGCCGCATATTGTCCCGCCAAACGCTCATAGCTTTCACGCACACGGAGAGCCAGTTCGTCATGCCGCTGAAAATAATCCCGCGCTTCGGAGCTGCTCCACACCTTCCCCTGTACCACGACCTGAGCACGACGGTCTGACTCGGGCTTCAACAAAATGGGGTTCATATCCGCATCGGGTTCTAGCCCACAGGCCCGCGCCTGCAGCGCCTGGGCGCGCCCGATTTCTTTTCCCGAAAGCGTGGCAAAGGAATTATTCGACATGTTCTGAGCCTTAAAAGGAGCGACCTTGACCCCGGCACGGTAAAGCAGGCGACACAGTCCTGCGGCAACCAGGCTCTTTCCGACATCTGAGCATGTTCCAAGTATTGCAATAGCTTGACCCATTACCCCTCGATTGATACATGAGATTTATGCCAGCGCCGTCCCCGCGCTAGGCCGCGGGTCACACAGTCAGAGACTACCCGCCCGATCATGGCCCCCAAGACCGTATGGGTCCCGCTGTATGAATGCCATGAACCCTGCCCACGCATGCCGCAGGTAATCACAACCGCATCGGTGCCTGTCCCCGTCGCACCCGGCTTCCCAGTCCAACTTGGCACTGCATAGTTGCGCAAGACTCCTGTCTTGCTTTCAGTCACGACCTGTACAGCCCCGACCATCGCGGGAACGGACAGGCATGCGTTCGTGATCAGAATGAGATTAATGGTCCCTGCAGCAAAACCCTGCTTCCCTCTAACCTGCCGTGCAGGCCATTCCCCTGCCCGAACAGCATTCGTGACTCCGACAGTAGCAAAACATTCGACCCAGATTTCACCGGTGCGCTCGCACGAGATGACAAGCTGCTTCATTGGCACCGCCGTCATGAGGCCGACGGATCTCCCCTTGATCCCGAGCGAGGCAGCAATTCGCCGAAGGTAGCGCGTTGGATCGGACCACTTGCGGGATCGGACGACTGGGCCTGAAGCAGGATGGGCTTCGACTTGATGGTTCAAGATGTACTGAGCCGACCGGATACCACCACCTTGCGGAGCGGATGACAGTACCCGCTTTGCGCCATCCAGATCTATTATCAACGTGTCTTTGACGACTCGATAGCTGGTGCGAGGATGCGCCGTAGTACGGGGCAGGTTCATCGCTTCCCATCCACAAGCAACAGGGCAAGCGCCATTGCCAAGCGGTCATTCTCCCGCCTCGATCGTACAGCAATTCTGATGGTCTGCGCGTTCAGACCTGCCACGGAAGAACAATCACGAATCAAGAACCCATCTCGCCGCAGCCGACTCGTCATGGCCGCAGCGGACCATCGAGAAGGTATCTCCATGAGCAGGAAATTTGCCTGACTCGGAAACACGATACAACCCGGCAGTCCTGCAAGCCTCGCGGTGAACCGGGCCCGCTCCTTGTGCATGAACGAGACACTCTTTGCCTCATAGGCCGCATCGTTGAGCGCCGCCACTGCTCCTGCCTGTGCCATGGCATTGACCGACCAAGGAGGCAGATGCGATTGCAACTTCTCGATCGTATCGGAATTCGAAATTGCGTAGCCGGCTCGAAGCCCGGGCAGTCCGTAAAATTTCGTGAGGCTGCGCAGGACCAGCACCCGCGAGAATGATACCGATTGAGGAACGATCGATCGCTCCGGGCAGAAGTCTGCAAACGTCTCGTCCACAATCAGCCACACTTGCTTCCGTTGTGCACAGCGAGCTAACTGCAAGACGGCTTTGACATTACACGCCTGTCCGGTCGGACTATTGGGATTGCACAAGAGAACCGCGTCGATCTTTTGAGATGCAGATCGCCTTCGGCGCAGCACCGCTTCGACTTGCTCAACCGGCGGACGATACCCCTCTCTTCGATCAGCGTAAACCATCGTGACGCGGCCACCTGCCAGCGACATCGCGGACGCATATTCGGAAAAGGTTGGACCTGCGATCAGAAGATGGCGAAGACCCAGTGCAGATGGCAGCACGCGAATGAGCTCTGTTGAACCGTTGCCCACAACAATCCGTTGAGGAGAACAGCGCCATCGTGATGCGAGCACATGACGCAGGTCCCAGCAGGCAGGATCCGGGTAATGTTGCAGCGTCAGGCGCGCCTTGATTAATGCCGGCCAGACTTTCGGAGACAGGCCGAGCGGATTGATGCTGGCGCTAAAATCGATCAGCTGCGTGACGTCTCGACCCAGCTCGCGCGAGGCGGCATACACATCACCGCCATGGCTATTCAATTTTATGCGAGCCACAGTGCCACCATAGCCAGGGAAAGACCCAAGAAAGCCGTCATCGTCATGATCCGCAAGGCACGCTGAATATCCCCGGGCACAAGCGCCCGGGAATCATTCCCCATGACCGGACGTTCGTGGGCGATCCCGTCATAATAATTCGTCCCGCCAAGTTGAACGCCCAATGCTCCCGCCATCGCCGCTTCCGGCCTTCCGCTGTTCGGGCTCGGATGCTTGGCCCCATCTCTGAGGAGAATGACCCAGCTCTGGATGGTCCGTTCCCATTGCCCAGACGCGAGTCCGGCGGCAAGCACCATACACCCACCGGTTAATCGTGCGGGAATCCAATTGACAAGATCGTCAAGCCGGGCGGAAGCCCAGCCAAGGTCTGCGTAGCGCTCGTCCCGATGCCCGATCATTGAATCCAGTGTGCTGACCGCTTTATACGCCAAGGCAAGAGGAGGACCGCCGAGCGTCAGAAAGACGAGCGGGGCGATCACGCCATCTGCGGCACTCTCGGCAATCGTCTCCACTGTCGCACGAACGATCTCGGGCTCAGGCAGCGATTCCGTGTCACGCCCAACAATCATTCCCACAGCCAGACGTGCTCCCGGAAGATCTCCCTCAACCAATGTATGACTGACCGCCGCTGCGTGATCCCTAAGGTCGCGCCAGGCGAGCGTCGTTGAGGCAAGACCGACCCCGAGCGCCTGCCCCAAGAATCCTGACAGAGACGATACATACTCGATCATGAACGATCCCGTCCAATAGGCCGCCGCCGGCAATCCGAACGCGAGACAGCATCCAGCCATGCGCAGGCCCGCCGCAGATTTGCAAAACAAGCGAATGTGTTCGTCAAACCACGCTATCACCAGTCCCATCGCACGGACCGGATGAGGCAACCAGCGAGGATCGCCTATTGCCACATCGACTGCGGCTGCCGCGAGAAGTTCTCCGCCGGTCATGACAGCGACAAAAGAAGCGGCACGAGGAGAAGGAAAAGGATTTCAACCAATTCGTTCGTGGCGCCGAGTATGTCCCCGGTGATCCCGCCAAACCAGATGCGGCAACCGGCCCAGACGGCGAGAACCACCATCACACCACCCATCAAGACTGCCGTGGCCTGCAACGGACCGACTCCAAGGACCAGGGCCAGGGCAACGGTCGCTGTGGACACCAGGAGATGCGACGGCGACAGATGCGTCAGAAACGGCGAGGCCAGCCCCCCCTCCGCTCTTGCATAGGGGGATGACCAGGCCGCCATCACCATCGCCCAGCGCCCCAACGCAGGCATGCAGACGAGCGCGGGAAGCCGAAGCGTTTGAGGCAACGCCATCAGTCCGGCATACCGTAACAGCAGCGACAGGAACAATCCCGTCGCACCAATCGCGCCGACACGCGGATCACGCATGATCGCCAACCGCTCCTCCGCGGTTCGTCCACCGGCCAAACCATCCAGGGTATCGGCCAATCCATCTTGATGCAGGCCTCGCGTCAGCAGCACGAGAAATACGAGCAGCAGGACATTGACAACCGTTGGAGACAGCACACTGGCAAGGCCGAGATCGGCCAGCGCTAGCCCCCCGCCGATCACCAGCCCGACCACCGGATACCAGGCCATCGATCCCGCCAATTCCTGCGCCGTCGGCTCATGGTATCCACAACTCAGCGGAATCGCCGTGAGAAAATGCCATGCGAAGACGAATGGCCTGGCCACCGCTCCCATTTGATTCACTCCTTCTCGGATACACCCGCCTCATCGAATGTCGCCATCTCGCCATAAATCTTAATCGCAGCGCAGACGAGGCTCATGCCCAAACAGGCCCCGGTCCCCTCCCCTAAACGCAGGTCAAGATCAAGGAGCGGAACTGTCCCGAGATGCTCGAGGATCGCCTGATGGCCGCGCTCAACCGATCGATGCGAGGCGATCAGATAGTCCTGACAACGAGGCTGCAATCCGACGGCAATTAATGCAGCAGCCCCGGCGATAAAACCATCCAACACCACCGGCACTCGTTCGGCTGCCGCTCCCAGGATCAATCCAGCCAGACCAGCGATCTCCAACCCGCCGACCTTCGCCAGTACATCAAGAGCATCTGTTCGATCAGGCCGATGGAGATCCAACGCCCGCTGAATCACCGCCACTTTTCTCGCGTGCCCTGCATCGTCGACTCCGGTTCCACGGCCGGTCACCTCGGTCACCGGCCGGCCGGTCATGACCGCCGTAATCGCAGCACTCGGCGTCGTGTTGCCGATGCCCATGTCACCCGTACCGATCAATCCGACTCCTTCTTGCGCGGCCTGTACCGCCAAATCGGCTCCTACCATGATGGCCTGCTCAGCCTGTGCCCGCGTCATGGCCGATTCCGCCACGAGATTCTTCGTCCCGTGCATGACCTTCTTCTGGATCAGTCCTGGAACGGTTCCAAAATCATAGGCCACTCCGATATCGACAATTCTGACATCGACGCCGGCATGGCGTGCCAGCACATTGACCCCCGCGCCGCCACGCATGAAGTTCAGCACCATTTGCGGCGTCACTTCGCGTGGGTAGGCGCTCACCCCTTCGCTCGTGACGCCGTGATCGGCAGCGAACGTGAACACGACGCCGCGCGGGACATTGGGTTTCATCTCACCGGTGACCATCACATAGCGAGCGGCAAGTTCTTCAAGCCGCCCGAGACTGCCGAGCGGCTTGGTCAAACGGTCAAGACGCGATTGTGCCTTGGCAAGCAGTTGACGATCCGGGATCTGAATCCGAGAAGAGATCTTCTGCAACGACATGATGCTGCCCCCTGCTTTATTTAAGTCGAAGCGGAATGCCGGCCACGACGAAGTGAACCTCGTCGGCCGCTGCTGCAATCCGTTGATTCGCACGGCCGGCCAGGTCGCGAAATTCACGCGCAGCCCGGTTCATCGGCACCAACCCCAGACCCAATTCGTTACTCACAATTACGATCCTCGCCTTGGTCTTCCGCATTGCCTTGACCAGCTCATCGACCTTCTTGGCTATGTCCGTTGCCGTCACACGTTCGGATTGAAGATTGGTCAACCACAACGTGATGCAGTCCAAGACGATGGCACGATAGAATTGTCCCTGCTGCTTCAACCATTCGGCTAATTCGAGAGGCACTTCGGCTGTTTTCCAATGAGCCCCGCGCGTGGCTTGATGGTGCGCGATTCGATGCGCCATCTCCTCATCAAGCCCCTGTCCTGTAGCAAGAAAAGCTTGGGGTCTTTTCGTTCCGGCCAACCGCAACGCGGTATCGCTCTTGCCGGAAGCTGCACCGCCTAGGACCAGAATGATGCGGCCTGCGCCATTCGCCGTCATTCTGCCGCTACTTCGTCTGGTCTTTGACATCCCGCTCCCACAGGAACTCCGGCTCGCCCTGGGTCTTCGCCACCCAACGGGCCAAGACAAACAGCGCATCGCTCAGGCGATTCACATACTTCACGATCGTGGAATCGACCGGCTCTTCCCGCGACAAACGCACGCACAACCGCTCGGCCCTACGGCAAATGGTCCTGGCCTGATGCAGAAAGCCCGACACCTTCCCACCGCCGGGCAAGATGAATTCTTTCAACGGCTGCAGATCCTTTTGGCAGCGATCGATCAACTTTTCCAAACGCACGACATCTTTTGGTGTCACCTGCGGCATGTTTTTAAACATTTGTCCCGGCGCCGTTGCGAGAATGCTCCCGATGTCGAACAGTTTGTTCTGGACCCATCGGAGTTCTCGCTCCAATTGCGCAGCCTCTTCATGATGCCCTACCATCTCGGCGTTCATCACACGTATGACGCCGATTGATGCATTCAATTCGTCCACAGTTCCATAGGCTTCAACCCGCAGACTGTCCTTCCAGACCTGCTGCCCTCCGGCTAATCGTGTTTTCCCCGCATCTCCCGTTCTGGTATAAACTTTGGTAATACGCATCACCGTCTCCCCCCGTGCTCAGTCACTGTGTTGCCCCATGATTCGTAGTGAATGAGTTTCTCTACCGGAATTCGCGTTCGCCAGCCGGCTGTTTCCAGGTCCGGCGTCGTTTCAAAGTCCGACACATACCCGAGACAGAGATAGGCCAGCACTTTGATCGACCTGGGAACACCGAGCACCCGTTTCAGTGCGCCATGGTCCAGAATGCTGACCCATCCGACGCCGATACCTTCCGCGCGGGCGGCCAGCCAGAGGTTTTGAATGGCGCAACAGGTGCTATAAAGATCCGCCTCGCGTACCGTAGAACGGCCCAGCACATGAGGGCCTCCCCGCTGGCGGCTGCAGGTCACGCCGATGTTGATCGGGGCCTCCTCGATTCCTTCCAGCTTGAGACTCCGGTAGAGCGCGGCCCGCTTCCCCCGATAACGCGTCTCAGCGCCGGCGTTGGCTTGTCGGAACAACTCTTTCACCACGCCCTTGGTCGCATGATCGCGGACCACCACAAAATCCCAGGGCTGCATGAATCCCACAGACCCGGCATGGTGAGCCGCGGTCAGCACGCGCGTCAAAACCTGGTCAGGAATCGACGTCGGAAGAAAGTTCCGGCGGACATCGCGCCGCTCGAAGATCGCCCGATAGACCGCCTCCCGCTCAGCATCTGAAAATCGGCCGTCAGCCTGCATCGCTCGTTTTACTCCTTCGCGTGGTTCGCTCGTGATGCGGCATGGATTGAGGCCCCAGCTCGCCGGCGGCAACTTTCCCCAAACAGACGGGGCAGAGACAATCTTTATACCGCGCCGCAATCCAGTCCATCTGCAGTTCGGTAATTCCCACATTCCCACACCAGCAACCGTATTGGCCACACTCAAACTCACTGCCGCAGACTCCACAGATCTTGTTGAGCGGGCCTCTCACCGCGACTCCCTCCCTGCTCGCGCCGCGGCAACCAGCGATGCGGCAATAGCCGGCTGACTCCGGAAGTGCAGATGGGTATACAGGCCCACGGTATTGTCTTGCATTAATCCGTCACAACCCTTTGATTGGCTCTGCACATCCGTAAGCTCACAAGCGTATTCCAGCGGAACAGACGATTCCAATATGGAATAATGAAACTCGTGTCCTCGCGCAGTCATACCGGCATGACCGAGCAGGCAACTTCGTGACAGACTGAGATTTCGGTAGCCTAAGGTCATTGCTGTCCTGGACATAACAGATTCCGCTTGAAATAAGCCAACCATGTCGTGGGCATTCCCTTCGAGATCTCGAATCGCCCTCGTAAGATACATCATCCCGCCGCACTCGGCATAAATCGGTCCGCCTCGTTCGGCGAACGACCGGATAGCCTTCCGCATCGCCCGATTGGCGGCTAAGCTGGTGCCATAGAGCTCCGGATAGCCCCCGCCGAAATAGAGCAGATCCACATCGGGTAATTGGCTGTCATGCAGTGGCGAAAACCGTACGCACTTGGCTCCTTCCTGCTCCAACAGATCCAAGTTGTCCTGATAGTAAAAGCAAAAAGCAGGATCATGAGCGATCCCGATGCATACAGGCGATACGTCGTTCGACCTTGTCTGCTGGCATGGCGACGATTCCATCGGGGCAGCTGCTTGCGCCAACGCCACGACTTTCTCCATATCGACCGTCTCGCGTGCAGCCTTGCCCAGTTTGTCGTAACACGCCGCAACTCCTGGCTCCAGTGCCGTCAATAACCCAAGATGCCGATCGCCAATAGCCATCTCCGGATCGGACTTAAGATACCCCACCGCCTTCAACCCCGTTGATGACTCGACTGCCTCTTTCAACAATTGAAAGTGCCCTTGGCTCTGGACTCGATTGAATAACACTCCCTCGACTCGCAGTGCAGAGTCGAATCTCGCATAACCGTGCGCCATCGCTGCCGCCGATCGAGCTATAGCACTGCCATCGATGACCAGGAGGACAGGAGCCCCCAACAGCGCAGCCAGCTCGGCTGTGCTCCCTTGGTCAGAATTCGGCGAAGTTCCATCGAACAGGCCCATCATCCCTTCAATAATAGAGAGATCCGCACCGGCTGCGGCTCGCAGAAAGATGTCAAGGTTGACGGTCTCTCCCAGCATCCAGCCATCCAGATTCCGAGACGGGCGACCGGTTGCCAGGCCGTGATGGCCAGGATCGATGAAATCAGGCCCCGCCTTGAACGGTTGGACCAGGCGGCCTTGCTGACGCAAGGCCGCCATGAGTGCCAATGTGACCGTCGTCTTCCCGACACCACTATGCGTACCGGCGATGACGAGTCGGGGATAGTGTTTCATGGAGTGCTAGAGCGGCATGTCGAAATTCATCCTCAGTCCGCCAAAGACGGACCGGATTGGAGCGCCAAAGAACAGAACTTCCTCGTACTTCTCGTTAAAGAGATTATCCACTCGCGTATAGAACTGCATATGCTTGTTGACGTCATACGTTGCGGATAAATTCCAGACCCAAAAGGATGAAATGGATTGGGCATTTCCCACAGTATTGTATCGTTGTCCAACGTATCGGCCCTCCAGGTTCGCCCTCACTGCCTCGACCGGCTGATAACTGAGAACGGTCGACCATTGGTTCAACGGCCACTTCGGGATACGTGTATCCTGGCCATTGGTCAAATTGTTCGTACTCGTGTAGGTGTATTGCACTTGCAGATCTAGGCTCTTGATCCATGGCTCCTCTCGAACGAGCCTAAACTTCCCGCTCGCCTCCACTCCCTGCGCCCTAGCTTGGCCGGCATTCTGCGCGCAGAAGCCGAACGAACCAGGCGCGGTGCACACGGCCGGATCGAACACGGCCAAAATAAGGTTGCGATATCGCGTCCAGAAATAGCCTGCACTGAGCACGACTCGATCCTTGAGCATTGTTTGATCGACGGCGACATCGAACCCCTGACTCTTCTCCGGCTGTAAATTTGGAGTCCCAAACCCCGGGAAATACAACTGATTGATCGTGGGGGCCCGGAAGCCCGTTCCGTAACTGCCGCGCAGCTTGGTACCGGTCTCATGATGGAGATAGCCTCCTGTCACGCGATAGGTTGTCGCGCTCCCGAAGACGTTGTACTGGTCCTGGCGAATGCCGGCGGTACCAAACAGGCGATCCCAGAGGTTCAGTTGCGCGTCGGCAAACCCCGCGTTGCTGCTGACAATCTTGTTCGGGATCGACATCGCGGGATTGAGAAAATCTTTGTTCTCACCTACTTGCTCACGAAATTGATAGCCGGCCGTCAACAAGAGCGGTTTGGCGACTTGCACGTTGTGCTGCCATTCAATCCGGTTGCTCGTTGTTTCGATCTGGGAGTAGTACGGAAAACCTACCGGCCCCGTCGCTCCGGTTACGAGGTTCCGCTCAACCGTTCCGGATTGAGACACAAGATTGTCGGTCGCGCGAGACATGGTGAGCTTTTGCGACCACCAATTCGTGATCGGCTGCGAATAACTCCCGGAAAACACATACTGGGTGCTTTGACTTTTTGCACCGAGAACATCCGCGGGATCGGATTGGAACGTCAACGGATTGAACGCGAAACCGTCAAAGTTCGTGATGCCTTTCATCCAACGGAAATTGAATTCCAGCCGCCCGTCCTTCGGCAGATCCGCACCGAACCGGACCGATCCTTGCCAGTTATGGAACCCATCTTTTTCCGACGCGCCGCGACGATAGTTGATAGCGGAGAAACTGCTCGTATCCCAACGGGAGATCGTCCCGGTAAAGTCCACCGGCCCCTTTTTACCGTTCAGGCTCGCGCCCTCCCGAATCGTGTTGAAGGAGCCGTACTCGGAGAAGGCAGCGATGTTGGGTGTGTCACGGCCGCGCTTGGTCGTGATGTTGATCACGCCGCCCATCGCATCGGAGCCCCACAGCATGCTCTGGCTCCCCCGCAAAACTTCAATCCGCTCGATGTTATCCGTCGTTAAGTTCGCAAAATCGTAGGTCCCGATCGTGGCGCTATTGAGGATTGCCCCGTCGATCAAGACGAGCGTCTGCTCCGGTGTTCCTCCGCGCATTCTGACATCAACGGCCGTACCAGGTCCTCCGCTTTGAAATACCGCAAGCCCCTGAGCCCAACGAAGTGCCTCCGCAACTGTTTTCAGTTTCCGTTGCTGCATCTCTTCGCCGGTTATGACCTCAACGGCACTGGTGACCTGCCGGACCGGAGTTTCTGTTTTGGTTGCGCTCACGATCACTTCCGGCGTTTCAATGACATCCGTTTGATCGGCGGATGCCACTTCGATATCCGCAGCGGCATGAACGGGATAATGCGTCACAGACAAGGCAAGCAGACACCACCATACACGGCAGGAACGAAGCAACCACGTCATAGCGATCTCCCTTATGCTCGAAGGGTTGAGTCGAATCAACTGCGGGATGGGTCTCCTGACTCGCGGATCGTCGCATCTCTGCGCCTTCCCATGCGCCTCAGCGCACAGTGGCATGATGCAGAGTTACTCCCCGCTTACAGTGGCGGCACCGTGATGGACTTGCACCATCTTCCCCGTCACCCGCATCGTTTCTCCAAAACGCCCTTTCCTGAAAAACCGACCGTCCCCCTCGTACACCACAGCCCGGCCGGGGACAGGCCCCTGGCTGCCTTCTAATTGCGAACAGCGCTCATCGGCATCGTCACGCGCGGTCGACCCGTTTGTGGATGAGTATCAACGACCACGTCACAGCCGTACACCATCCTGAGCACATCGAGTCTGATCGTTTCCTCCGGCGGGCCAATACGGCAAAGCGTGCCCTCTTTCAGCATGAGTACGCGATCGCAATACTGACTCGCGACATTGAGATCGTGCGAGACCAAGACTACGGTCAATCGGCGATCAATCCTCAACCGGCTGATCAGCGAACAGATGTCGATCTGATGATTGATATCGAGAAATGCCGTTGGTTCGTCGAGGAGGAGGAGCGTTGGCTCCTGCGCCAACGCTCTCGCAATCATCACCCGTTGCCGTTCTCCGCCTGACAGATCGGACACTAACCGATCCGCCAACGACAGCACATCGGTATCGGCCATGGCTTGGTGCGCGCAGGCAAGATCGCCAGCCGTCTCATCCCCGATTCCCATGCTCCACCACCGAAAGGTTCGATGCGGAAATCGTCCCATCAACACGGTTTCCGCTACGGTAAACGGAAACACTTGCTGGTACTCCTGAGGCACGACTGCCACGAACCGAGCCACCTCCTGCTGGCCGAGCCGTTGAATCGGTTGACCGTTTAGCCGAGCTTCTCCTTCATGCAGCGGCAACAACCCTGCAAGGACTTTGAGGAGCGATGATTTGCCCGAACCGTTGGGTCCGACGATGCCAAGGATTTCTCCCGCTTCAACATGGAATGAGAGATGATCGAGCGTCCAGGCCCGCCCCCGTTCGCCGGCCGTCTGATAACGGAAAGACAGCCCTTCGACTTGAACGGCAGGACAGCTTATCGGCAACCACGATTGCATTGTTCCTGCCCGTCCGGTCGTCATCTCACAGCATCCGATCTTTTCGCCAAAGAAGGAGATAGAGGAAGAACGGTCCCCCTGCGAGGGCCGTCACGATTCCGACGGGGATTTCGGCCGGAGCCATAACCGTCCTGGCCAAGGTGTCCGCTATGGTGAGAAACATACCTCCGACCAATGTCGATGCAGGCAGCAACAGCCGATGGTCAGACCCGACGAGCAGCCGGACTGCATGAGGAATGACCATCCCTACGAATCCGATCATGCCGCTCACCGACACAATCGTACCGGTCAGCAACGCCGTCAGTGCGAAGAGTTGCTTCTTCACTCCTTCCGTCTCGACACCGAGGGAGCGAGCCGTTTCTTCGCCCAGGGTGAGCACATTCAACAGCTGGGCCTTGTGCATGAGCACCGCAAGGACGAACAGGACGTACAGGAGAAACACGCCCAGCGCCGGATAGCCCGGTGCGGTCAGCGATCCCATCAACCACGCCATCAATCCCGCCGAGCGATTCGGCTCCATGATCGATGTAATGAACATGATGAAGGCCGTCAGAATGGCATTGAGAATCACACCCGCCAGCAGCAGACTATGAATCGGAAGCCGGCCGCTCGATTGTGCCAACCGATAGATCAACAGAAGCGCCAGCAGTCCTCCTGCAAACCCAAACAGCGGCAGCACCGGCAGCAGCATGAATGTCGAACCTATTCCAAACAGAAGAGCCAAAGAAACGCCGAGGGCAGAACCGCTCGATACACCCAGCACATAGGGGTCGGCAAGGGGATTCCTCAGGAGCGCTTGAAGCGTCACGCCGACAGCCGCCAGACTCGCCCCGACCAGAAATCCCATCAGCACACGCGGGAAACGAATCTGCACCATGATGATCTCGGAAGTCCCCACATTTGCGGAACCCGCCAGGTCTCCACGAAACATATGTACTACCGCTGTGGCGACGGTTCTCACGTCGACCGACGTGGCCCCGAACTGCAGGCAAATCATCAGCACCGCCACGCTCGCCGCGAGCAGTCCTCCGATCACCGTTACCCAACGATGGACGGTCAGTACCGCACCGGCATTCGCCCACGATGAGGCTACATCCACCATAGATGCACTCGTTACCGTTCCGCTCGGCCGACCGTCTGGCCAGCAGGGTGTAAAATCTCCGCGAGTGATTCGAGTCCCTTCGCGATGCGCGGTCCAGGACGATTGAGCCAATCAGCGGAAATCTGGTGAAGCCGGCCATGTTTGACCGCCGTCATGGTCGACCACTGATGCCAAGCCTGCTGCTCACTCTCTGAAATGCCTTCCGCCTTGCCGACCGGAAAAACCAACACTTCCGGGTCCTCTTGAAGGACAGCCTCCATGCTGAGGCGCGGATAGGGAGTGGCACTTCTCGCCGCGATGTTTTTTCCACCGGCCATCCCGATCAATTGATCGATAAAGCTTCCCGGTCCGACGGTAATGAGCGGCTGGCTATTCAAAACATAGAGTGTGCGTACGGGAGGCATCCCCTGGATGCGCTCCTTGATCGCCGTCACTTGCTGCCGAAGATCCATCGCCACCGCATCGGCCTTCATGGATTTCCCGGCAATGCGCCCGAGTGTTTGAATATGCACGAAAATGTCGTCGACGTTCTTGTCCGCAAGAATAAAGACAGGGATCTTGAGCTGTTCGAGCTTGAGAATGACATCAGGCTTCAGAAAATCGTTCGGCGCCACGACCAAATCGGGCTTGAGTGCTACGAGTGATTCCAAGTTTGGATTGGAATACCCAACTTTCGGCTTTGTCAGAGCCTCCGGGGGATAGTCGCAAAAATCCGTCACGCCAACGACCTGATCTCCCGCCTCCATGGCAAACAACATTTCAGTGATGCTGGGAGCCAACGAAACGATCCTCGCGGGGGGATTGGCAAGGTATATGCGCCGACCTGCATCATCGACATAGGCGCGCGCAGAAACGTTCGCCATGAACGGCATGCCGGTGAGAATGCCTTGCTGCCGACGTTTCATCTCTGACTTCTCATCGTCCGTTAGTAGGAAGGCTTGGCCGACCAGGAACAGCGCGCAAACACCGATCAGCAATCCAGCCCACCACCGATGCTGTCGGACGGAACCGCGCAAAATAAAAAATCCCCAAGGCCTAGACAGACCCTGAGGATTGCACCCGCATCTTCATCCTCGCCTGTTCCCCAGCCCTCGAGGGAACGATGGTCAATTCTCCAGGCAGGTCTTCTGGCTCATGGTTCGCCCTACTCCCCGTGCCTTCCCATCCATCGAAACGGACAGTGGCATGAACGGGTTTCGTCCCCATTTACAGCGGCGGGACCGCGAGGGACTTGCACCCTCTTCCCTTGCCCAGGAATCATACTGTGAGCGCACTCTAGGAGACAGGGGCATTTTTTGTCAAGTTCATTAATGTGCGTAGGCTCCCCGCCGGCAACAATGGGCTGTTCATAGCTCAAAACAACTTGCTGAAACAGCGAAGATTTTCCGGCCTGGCTACGGCATGGGGTTTGCTCAAATCACTGTGAGATGAACGCAACCCAAACCATACGCCTGCTTCGAGGGCATGACGCTTCGCGGCGGCTTCTACGTACCTACCCATGAAACATCTGATCATGGCAGCGGCCGCCTTGTGGGTGATCTTCCAGATTGCCGGAATGGTTTCGTCCTCGCGCGACTCCGATCTCAGCGGACCTGTCGCCAGACTTCTTGACCCTCCACAACGCTTCGTCATGAGTCCTTATCACAACGGCTACTTTTACCTATTTGGATTGACTGCTGCTGCGCCTCTCGATCCCGCCAAAACAGGTTACGAGATTTGGGTGGAAGAATCTGAAGACGCACGCCATGCCGACATCGATGAAGACCGCGCGGGTCTCACCCTGAGCGTTTCATTCGACTCGACCGCAACGGCCTGGGAGGCAGAGGATCCGCTGCACGAGTTTCACAAGAAAGATGCTCCGTTTCGTACCGACATCGAAGGATCTCAGACCCTGCTCGCACGATACCAACGCTGGCTCGGGATGCCCTTCGACGACTGGGGATTTGGCCGCCGAGCGACTCCCCGTTATCAGGACATCATGGGCACGCATCGACTGTACGTTACTGAAGGTTTCGCCCTCGGCGCAATGCAAGGACTTGATCGGCTC
The DNA here is from genome assembly GCA_964582865.1 of uncultured Nitrospira sp. Classification (GTDB taxonomy): domain Bacteria; phylum Nitrospirota; class Nitrospiria; order Nitrospirales; family Nitrospiraceae; genus Nitrospira_C. Next base: position 15,679 of record CAZOUA010000011.1, read on the forward strand.
AGCCAAGAATTGCATTTTTGGCGTATCGTACTTCGAGAAGCCAAAACGATCGACACAAAGCTGTTGGCGCAGGTCGTGATCGTCGACGACATCAACTTGCTCTCTCGAATATTGGCCAAGCCGACCCTGGACAAAGCCATCCTCACGATGGGATTGCAACTGACACTGCCTCTGTCCGAATCAGAATATTCTCTACGCTGGCCGATCCGACATCAACTCGCGCTCGCCGTCAAAGATCGCCGCACCGGCGGTATTACCCGCGACAGTCACGGAGAGCACACCAGCGCTTCGAAAGAACGGTTTCTATCATCGGCTAACCTTCCACTCACAGCTTTCGAGTCCATCAAACATCCGCCCTCTCGCTCATGGCTCAGCCTTCCGCTGCCATCATCGCAGACAGGAGATACCTATGCCCTGTATTATGACGCGGTCATTACTGCATCGGAGCATGGCGCGAAACGTTTGCCAAGCATGCAAGACGTGAGAAGAAACATCCAACGTGGCATGATCGAGAGCCTGCTCAATCCACGGCCTGTCGAGCCAAACTGGGAGATCTTCTACCGGAAGCTGATGGAAACGGACACGCGACTGCGCTTGGCCTCGCTGCAAATTCAACTGAGACGCTCCAGTGCACGTACGGCTGTGCCCACAAGGCTGGCTGAAGTGGGATCGCAATATTTCGACCCCTTTACCGGTTTACCGATGTTGTGGAGCCCGACACAACAAAAGATTTACAGCGTTGGAAATGATCGGCTTGACGATGGAGGTGACCCGACATTCGACATCAGCGTGCCGGCGATCATTGCAACAGTTCAGACCGTCGCAACAAAGCCCGTCCAGAGTCTTCGCAGCCCTCAGCCAGCCCGTCACTAGAACGGCTCTTCGGCAGGCCGACAGGCTCAAGTATCCTTAACCAAACAAGTCAGGATTGGTAACGAAGCTTGAGAGTGAGAATCGCACCGGTCAATAGAATCGTCATTGCATTCGTCACAATAATAGGCCATGCACCGAGTACAATGCCATAGAGAAGCCAGAGCCCGACTCCGGCGGAGAAGATGGCCAGCATGCCGAGAGAGACATCTCCGGCGGACTTGGTCGTCCAGGTCTTCCTGAGTTGCGGCCAGAAGGCGCAAGTGGTCAGGATCCCTGCTGCATACCCTAATACATCGACTTCACTCATTATCTATCTCCCCCACCACCAATTTCCGGCAGTACACCAGAGGCTAGCCTCTCCATCCAAGCGCTTGTCATACCCGGCAACAATATGTTAGGTTTACCGCTCAAGTCAGCATTACGTTCTATCAGATTGAAGGAGTGTTCCCGTGGCATTTACATGCGACATCTGCTCCAAGAAGCACCAGACTGGCAATAACGTCAGCCACGCCAACAACAAGACCAAACGTTCGTTCAATCCCAACCTGCAACGTGTCCGCGCTGTAGTCGATGGGTCGACGAAACGCATCCGGGTCTGTACGCGTTGTCTGCGAAGTGGAAAAGTCCGAAAAGCCGTTTAGTTTTTATCCACTCACCGGCCAAGTCTACGGGGCTGACCACAAGATGCGACCGGTCCGGTCGCTGACCTTGATGGCAATGGGTCCGTCTGGGGAGAGCGCCAGCTTTCTCCCACCATCACGGCTCGTCATCACCAACCCCACTTCACCGTTTGCATCGAGTCCGAGCCCGGCTCGAGCCTTGCCGCTCTGATCGAGCAGGAGAAACTCTTCCGCATTCACACCATTGGATTTTTGCGCGTGAACCGCTCCGACTGAAAGCACCCGCTCGCTTATCACGCCGCCGGCCGCGCTTCCCAGAAATACTGTCACCAACACAAGGACGAATTGCCATCTGGTCATGGGAGATCCTTTCCTATACGTCTCGATCTACCGATTCGGTTGGTGCCGTACCTCAATTTCACGCAGTGTCTGCGTATAGGGCCCGCACATCTCTTTCGCCTTCGGTGGATCGTCTTGATATTTCCCCAAACACAGCCGATACGCCTTCAGTAATTCAGCCTTCTCGTCTTGAATATCGGCCGTCGACTTGAGGACACGATATTCCTCGTAGTAATGGCAGCCGGCGAGCAAGAACAGAACAATACCGCACGCTGACTTCAGCGCCAACGCCACGGCCAGCTTCTTAGGAAACGAGTGACGAAGATAGGAATGGACAATCACTTGAGGTATCTATCCCGTCGCCAAGACCAAGAATAGGGCTCCGGGTCGAGCACGCTTGGTTTGGAGCGGGCGGCGGGATTTGAACCCGCGACAACTTGCTTGGGAAGCAAGGACTCTACCACTGAGCTACGCCCGCTCGTGAGGGCATCGTACGCGGAGGCTCTACCTCAAGTCAAGAAATGCGAAGATACTAGGCCTGAAGTTCAATGACTGCAAATTTTCTCCGCCCAATCTTCAACCGATAGATTTGACCCGCGACAAGCGTCAACAGGGCATTGGCATCGGTCTGTTTCTGATCGTTGACTTCCAAGCCGCCCTGAATGATGAGCCGGCGGGCCTCGCTCTTGCTGGGAACCAAACCGGTTCTCGCTACAAGATCTGCCAGACCGATCCCTGTTCCGTCCTTCAGGTCTGCCTTCGTCAACGTGAGATGCACATCCGGTTCCGCGGGGAATTCCCGTTCGGAGAACTTCTGCTGAAATCCGGCACGGGCCTGTGCGGCCGCTTCGTCGCCGTGATACCGTGACACGATGAGTTGGGCGAGCAACTGCTTGGCCTCCATAGGATGGGCAGTCTTGACCGTGGCCAGTGCTTCGGTAGTCAGCAACTCATAATAGCGGAACATGAGCGCATCGCTGATCGACATGACTTTGCCGAACATCTCACCAGGCTTATCTTCAAGCGCAATGTAGTTGCCGACACTTTTACTCATCTTCTTGATGCCGTCCGTCCCCTCCAACAACGGCATCGTGATGACCACTTGCGGTTCTTGACCATAGTCCCGCTGCAGTTCCCGTCCGACGAGCAAATTGAACTTCTGATCGGTCCCGCCCAGTTCGACATCGGATTTCAAGGCCACGGAATCGTACCCTTGGACCAGCGGATAGAGAAATTCATGCACGCTGATCGGTTTCTGCTCCTGAAACCGCTTGTGGAAATCGTCCCGCTCCATCATGCGCGCAACGCGGTAATGGGCGGCCAATTGAATCAACCCGTCCGCCGTCATCGGCCCCATCCAACGACTGTTGAATTCGATCGTTGTCTTCTGTGGATCCAGGATCTTGAAGATCTGACGCTGGTAGGTCTTGGCGTTCTCTTGGACCTGCTCTTTCGTGAGTGCTTTTCTTGTTTCTGACACGCCGGTGGGGTCTCCGATCATGCCGGTAAAATCCCCGATGAGGAAGATGACCTGATGCCCCAGCTCTTGGAAATGCTTGAGCTTGTGAATCAGGACGGTGTGGCCCAAATGGAGATCGGGCGCTGTCGGATCGAAGCCGGCCTTGATCCGAAGCGGGCGGCTCTCTTTCAGCGAGCGAGTCAGCTTCGACTCGAGCTCGGCTTGGTGAATCACCTCCACGACACCGCGCAGAATAAGGTCGAGTTGCCGGGACAGCTCGCTCATGTCGTCTTTCTTCCTCCACGTGCCGGACCGGTTACCGGGGCCACATTGACTAATGCGCGCAGGCGCTCGAACTTCTTCTTGCCGATGCCCTTCACGTTTCGCAACTGCTCGACGTCGCGAAATACCCCTCGCGACTGCCGATATTCCACGATACGCTCGGCCAGAACCGGGCCGATACCCGGCAGCGCTTCAAGCTCCTGTTCAGTGGCCCTGTTCAAGTCCAGCCTTTCAGATATTCGCCGTGAAGGACCCGGCGCTGGATGCTGGCGCGCAGATGGGCCCTGAGTTAGAACCGCCGCATCGACCGCCGGCGGGCCACCGGATTGAATAGACCTGTCTTCGCCCGCCAACGTTGCCATTTCTCTACCGGCATCGGCATAGCGAGCCTGAGGAACGGTCCAACCGATCCAACAGACGACACCCATTGTCACAACGAGCATCGCCAGCTTGATGAGGAACGAGAGGAACATCAGTGGGCCTTCTTTCGAACCTGATGGATCGCCTTTCCATCCGCGTCTTCAGCTGCTTCCATGAACCCTTCGGCCAGCGTCGGATGGGCATGGATCATCTCCGCCACCTGGGTGATCGTGGCGCCGACTTGCATGGCAAGGGCTGCTTCATGAATGAGATCCGCCGCATGGGCACCCAGCATATGGACACCGAGGATTTTTCCGCTGGATGCTTCCGCAATGATTTTACAGAACCCCAATATGTCTCCGGTTGCCTGTGCCTTACCCAAACCCGCATAACGAAAGCGGCCCACCTTCACGCCGGTATTGGGATCCTCTCCCCTCGCCTCCGCTCGCTCGCGCGCCTGCAACTCAGTCAAGCCGACGCGGCCGATCTCTGGCAAGGTAAAGATGCCGGCGGGAATAATGTCGTATTGCATGGCCGCACGATGACCCATGATATTTTCAACCGCGACCTTGCCCTGCGCCGAAGCGACATGGGCCAGCATCGCTTTTCCCGTGACATCGCCAATTGCATAGACTCCGGGCACGTTGGTTTCCATCCGTTCATCCACAAGGATCTCTCCGCGACGCCCTGTCTGAACGCCGACTCGATCCAGACCAATCCCTCGACTGTTGAACCCGCGCCCCACCGAGACTAACAACTTTTCAACTTCGAGACTTGTTCCATCTTTGAATTGAGCCGATATCGTAGCGGCGTGGCAATTGAGCGTCTCAACTGTCGTCCCGGTCATGACCGTCACGTTTCGCTTCTTCAATTCGCGTGTCATCGTGGACGAAATCTCTTCATCCTCCAGCGGAAGGATCCGCTCCATCAATTCCGCCACCGTGACGTCTGTCCCCAGACCGCTGTATAGACAGGCGAACTCGCACCCCTCCACTCCACCGCCAATGATCAGCATTCGAGCGGGAATCTGTTGGAGGTCGAGCAATTGCTGACTTGTGAGAATCCGCGCACCGTCGATAGGAAATTGCGGAAGGTTCGGCCAAGAAGAACCCGTCGCGATCACAATGGCATCGGCTGTGATCGCTCGTTGGGTTCCATCTTTCATAGCCACCTGCACGGTTTGAGAATCCTTAATCTTGCCGGTTCCCTCAACATGCTCGATGTTCCAGGCCTTGAAGAGCGTGGCAATCCCCTTCACCAGCCCAGCCACGACCTGGTTCTTTCTGGCAACCATTTGGGGAAGATCGTAGGTGACTGGCCCGGCAAGCTGTAGCCCCATCGGCCCTGCTTTTTTCATCTTGTCGCCGAGCTCGACCACGGAAAGAAGTGCTTTGCTGGGGATGCACCCCCAATTCAAGCAGACACCGCCGAGCGCTTGCGACTCGACAACGGTGACACGCGCGCCAAGCTGAGCGGCCCGGATCGCCGCGACATATCCGCCAGGTCCGGCGCCCAGAATGGCGATGTGTTTAGACATGAAAACGAATCAATGTTTTTGCGCGGAGAGAAAGGTCTCGTACTGAGCCGCCGTCATCAGCGTATCGACTTCCCCGGCGTTGGAGAGATCTACGACCAGCATCCAGCCTTTGCCATAGGGCTCGCTGTTGACAACTTCGGGATGGTCCTTGAGATCTGCGTTCACCTTGACGATCGTTCCGCTGACGGGCGTATAGATGGTCGACGTGGTTTTTGTCGACTCGACTTCTCCGATCTGCTGTCCGGCTTTCACGACCGCTCCGACTTTCGGCAAGTCGATGAAGACGATGTCACCCAAGGCATCCTGAGCAAAATGACTGATGCCTATCGTTGCCTGCGCACCGTTGACACGTACCCACTCATGTTCCTGATGATAGCGAAGATCTGCGGGAATCATCGTTATCCTTTCTCCCGATCACGGCGCTGACGCCGCCCGACCGCTGTTAACCGAAAATCTCCATGCCGGGAAAGAAGTATCCGATTTCGAATTTTGCAGTCTCAGGGGAATCGGACCCGTGCACGGCATTATATTCGATATTGGCACCATGCGCCTTGCGAATCGTTCCCGCCTCGGCCTTTGCCGGATCCGTTGCACCCATCAGTTCACGGTTTTTCTTGATCGCATTGTCCCCCTGCAACACCAACACAACCGAGGGTCCCGAGCACATGAAAGAACACAGGCTGTCAAAGAACGGCCTCGCTTTATGGACGGCATAGAATCCCTCGGCCACCGGCTTCGACATCTGCATCAGTTTCATCGCCACCGGCCTTAGACCGGCTTTTTCGTAATAGTTGATAATGTCGCCGATCGCGTTTTTCTTTACCGCATCCGGCTTGATGATCGCTAGCGTTCGTTCACTCATCGCTTGAACTCTTCCTCCAGTCTAGTAATGAAACATCGCGAAACAATAGTCGATCATTATAGGGATGGCTCGCCGGAGTTTCAAGAGACGAGGACCGCTAGAGGGTAAATTGCCGCGCCAACTCGTGAGGTTTGAATACACCGCGCTCCGTAATGATTCCGGTGATGAGCTCGGCTGGAGTGACATCGAAAGCCGGGTTGTAGACGGCCACGCCTCGTGGAGCGACGGGATGGCTTCCATGAATCGTCGTGACTTCAAGCGGATTACGCTGTTCGATCGGAATGTCCCCACCTGACTTCGTCTTTAAATCGATCGTGGAATAGGGAGCCGCAACATAAAAGGGAATTCCGTGAGCTTTTGCCAGTACGGCCACGGAATAGGTCCCAATCTTGTTCGCCACATCACCGTTGGCAGCAATACGGTCCGCCCCGACCACACAGACATGAATCTTACCCTGCCGCATGAGAGCCCCAGCCATGTTATCGGTGATCAATGTCACAGGGATCTTGTCCTGCATAAGTTCCCATGCCGTCAGCCTGGCTCCCTGCAATACAGGCCGCGTCTCGTCTGCGATCACGTGGATGTCCTTCCCTTGCTCCCATGCCGCTCGTATAACGCCCAGCGCAGTCCCGTAGCCGGCGGTCGCCAAGGCGCCGGCATTGCAATGCGTCAATACAGTCTGTCCTGCTGCGATCAGCTCAGCGCCATGCTGCCCCATCGCTTTGCAGAGCGCAATATCTTCGTCAAGGATGGCTTGCGACTCCTTCATGAGCGCCATTTTGATGGTTGCGTTCGATTCGGTTCGCAAAGCGGTAAGCTTCTGCTTCATCCGCTCAATCGCCCAGAAGAGATTGACCGCTGTCGGCCTGGTTGCAGCCAGTTGGTCGCAGATAGGAAGCAGCGCTCTGGCAAATCCGTCATAGTCGGAAACAGCAATCGACTGCGCGCCAAGGGCGACGCCCATTGCCGCAGTGACACCGATCGCCGGCGCCCCTCTGACCTTCAACTCACGAATGGCCCGCGCCACTGTTTCGACATCACGGCAATCGAGAAATTCGACGTGCTCGGGCAGTCGACTCTGGTCGAGCAGGCGTACCGCACCGTCTTTCCATTCTATGGTAGGAACCATGGGAGACTCTTGTAGCGAGAATGGCGCCTGAGTGCAAGAGGCACCGCCGATCGTCATTACCGAGGTGACTCAGAGGAGGGGATAGTTGCGGTGAACCGGCACAGGAGGAAGCAACAAGCGGTTTGCGTCAGCGACTATTGGCTCTCTTTCCCACCGGAAATAACGTGACAGGCTTTTGCTCAGCCCCTTGACCCATCTTCGACAGCTCACGCTCCAGCATCGCCCGGATAAAACCGCTGGTGGTATAGCCCTGCTGCTTGAGGCTGTCCAACTGAGCTTTCAGATCCTCTGGTAGCTGAATCACGATACGTACGAGCTTCGGCATAGCAAAACCCCTTAATAATCGTAACAACAGGGTTATCGAATGAGGTGATTGCACACGCTATGCCCTGCTAGCATTTGTGAAGCCATGAATAGAATTGAGGACTTATGGGGAAAACCCTGAGATCAGCACTGGGCTTTTTGCCTATTTTCGTCTGCACTTGCCCTCAATTGTACGGCTTTCTCACAGCCGGCAGGTGACGATAACCTCACCTTCTAGCCCATCCACTGAGCGATCATTCGACGCCAGTTTGCCCTTTCGCAGACCCATATGCAGGCAGGTAGCTCTGTCGGCTGCCATCGTTCGTCCCTGGCGCGATGGATCTGCAGGAACGCATCCGACGGCTTCCCTGTCACCCATACCCCACCGTCCCGATCAGTCCGATAGACCGACGCTCTTTGTGCTTCATAGGCCTCGATGACAGGAGGAGCCGGATGCCCATAGGGATTATGTCGACCAACTGAGAATACGGCATACTTCGGCTGAACTGCAGCAAGCCACTCCCGATTCAGCGAGCTCAGAGCACCATGATGGGGCACTTTCAGAATATCGACCGGGTCCGGCCTGGACTTCAGCAGCATCCGGCGGAGGCTGTCATGCTCGACATCGGCGGCAAAGAGTATCCGGCGGGTCCCGCAAATCAGTTCGGTGACAACAGAACGGTCGTTTAACAGATGTCCTTCGGCTCGCTTGCCTGGCTGATTGGCTTGGAGTGAAACACCATCCGGAGGATTCAGCACCAAGAGCCGACATCCTTGCGAGGAGAGAATCTCTTGGCCTTCCTTTGCGAATTGTTCTGTGAGTCCACGCCCTTCGAGCGCCTGCTGAAGCCTTTGATAAAACAATTCATTCCTGCTGTCCCCGGTTCCCCAATATCGCTTCACAGAAAAATGCCGCAGGAGCCAAGCTAATCCACCGATATGGTCAAGTTGCGGATGAGTCCCGATCATATGATCGATGCTTCTGATCCCCCTGTTCCACAGATAGGTTGCAACGACCCCTCGCCCCATGTCGAATCGCTCGTACGTGGCCCCTCCATCGATCACAATGACTTGGCCGTCAGGCCATTCAATCACCGCGCTGTCCCCCTGCCCCACATCCAAGAAAGTCACGCGAAATCGTTCCCCGTCGAGGAAGAACCTGGGAGACCACACCCACCAGAGCATGAAGAACATTATCCCCACCGAGGCGCCCCATCGGCACCACTGCTGTCGTAATCCCATCCACAAAGCTCCCAGGCAGAGATAAAACACCAGCATCGCGAAAATCGACGGTGACGCGACGTGCCATTCCCCTCCCGGCACCTTCGCGACGACATTCACGCCTTTGACAAACCAGTCAATCGTCGGCTGAAGAAACGACGTCAGCGGCAACGCGACGTCTTCGTTCATCATCTGCATCAAACCGGAACATAGGCCCAGCGGAACAAGAAGAAGCCCCATGACCGGCACCGCCACGATATTCGAAAAAAGACCCAGCCACGGCATTTGATTGAAATAGAACGCTACAAGCGGAATTGTCGCCACGGTCACGACTGTGCTCATCGCCACTGCGTCTCTGATCCACCTGATTCCTGTCCCAACCAGTGACGCCTTGTTCGCAGGCTCGACATCGGCGCTCGGAATAGATCGAGAGAGCCAAGCCGCGATCGCACAGACAGACAGAAATGACAGCTGAAAGGAGATATCGAAGAGTGCCTGGGGATCATGAGCCAATATCGCCAAAGCAGCCAGCGCCAGGGCGTGAAACATACGCTGTTCATAGCCGCACCACTTGATTATTAAAGCCACCAGCAACATCACGAGCGAACGTATTGTCGCCAGCTCCGCCCCGGCCAGACAGGCATAAGCAGTGACAGGGACCACCGTTGACGCGGCTGCCATGCGCGTTGCCGTGACCGATCGAGACATCGCCAGCAGCCAACCTTGTGGCAGCAGCAACAGCGCGCGTCTCACCGAGAAGAACGTAAGAAGGGCCACCAAACCCAGATGGCTGCCAGAAATGGATAAAAGATGGACCGTTCCCGTGACCATGAACTGATCGCGTAACTCGGCATTCAGAAATCCACGATCGCCGATGATGATGCCTAGAAATAGCCCCAGTGCTGGTTGCGAGAGTGATTGTTGTGCAGCAAGCCGAATCGTTCCACGCCACCGGTCAACACGGTTCCAGAACCACCACCAGACTGAACCTCGCCCGGACTCAAGGAATTCAACCCCATCGACTCCTGCCACGGTTGCTACGGCCTCGATTCCCTGCCGCTCAAGATAGGCCGCATAATCGAACCCGCCAGGATTCAATGTGCCGCTCGGAGCGCGCAGCCTGGCTTCAAACCGAATACGGTCCCCCTGGTATAAGAACCGCTCAGGATGACGCCAGGTCAGCCTGATCACGTACGGACGCCCGGACCCCGACAACTCCGCCTCACATTTGACGAGCATGACCAAACGATCAGGCCCCTGTTGTACCGGGGCAACGATCCGCCCGGTACGTGTGTGAAGACCTTCCTTTTCGTAATCCGCGAGACCACCGCCTGGTGGCCCCTCGACTGCAACGGCCCAATAGACAATTCCGATGAGGAGACAGCAGAATCCGGCCGTCGCACCAGTCCTGGTTACGAGAAACCGTGTTTCGAGGACGTACAAACCGATGGCGAGGGCAAGGAGAAGGATTGAAATGGAAAGAGGAAAATACGGAACGAGTGAACCGATAGCGAGGCCGCAGGTAAAGACAAGAGTAAGGGACGGTAGCATGGGCTCCCGTCAGTCAGGCTGGCGTGCCAGCCTTGCACAAATCAACACTCAACCGATATGGGTTGCCACGATGTTTGCCAGACGATCCGCTTCTTCGCGAATAACGGTATCCTGCTCTCCCTCCACCATAATTCGAAGAAGCGGCTCGGTTCCCGAGTAACGGACGAGTACCCGCCCGCTGCCATTCAAGCGACGCTCACTTTCACGAATCGCCTGCTGAAGATCCGGAATACTTTCCAGACTCGGCTTTTTCGACACCTTCACATTCAGCAGCACCTGAGGCACCGCGGTCATGGCCTTGGCCAATTCGGACAACGGCTTCTCCGTCCGTTTCATCAGAGACAAGACTTGCAGCGCAGAAATCAGACCGTCTCCGGTCGTATTATGATCGAGAAAGATGAAATGGCCGGATTGCTCGCCACCGAAGTTATAGCCATCAGCCAGCATGCGCTCGAGCAAATAGCGGTCCCCCACGGCCGTTCGAACCAGGCTGATACCCGCGCGGGTCATGGCCAGTTCCAGCCCGAAGTTACTCATAACCGTCCCGACGACCGTTTCCCTCGCAAGCAGCCCGTTCCGGTGAAGATCCAGCCCCAAGGCAGCCATAATGTGATCACCGTCGATAATATGGCCTTGCTCGCAGACAAAGATGGCACGATCGGCATCGCCGTCGAGAGCCACGCCGAGATGGGCGCCATGTTCGCGCACCGCCTGTTGCAAAAGTTCAGGATGAACGGCGCCGCAACCCGCATTGATGTTCATGCCGTCCGGCTTGTTGCCGATCACGTCGACCTTGGCACCAAGCTCGCGCAAGATGGCCGGCGCCACTTTGTAGGCTGCACCATTGGCACAATCAACGACCAGCTTGATCCCCTGGAAATCGAGATCCTTCGGCAACGACCGCTTGACGAATTCGATGTAGCGCCCTTCGACATCATCGATTCGAAAAGCTTTGCCGATCGCGTCAGCCGTCGGACGCAAATGGGCAATCTCATTGGAAACGATGAGCTCCTCGATCCGCGCCTCGATCTCATCGGGCAATTTCAACCCGTCGCTGGAAAAGAATTTAATCCCGTTGTCCTGATAGGGGTTATGCGACGCCGAAATCATCACCCCGGCATCGGCTCGCAAGCTTCTGGCCAGAAAAGCGATGGCAGGTGTCGGCATTGGTCCGACCAATAGGACATCAACGCCCATGGAACAGATGCCGGAAACCAGCGCAGCCTCGAGCATGTAGCCTGAAATGCGAGTGTCCTTCCCAATGACGATCTGATGCCGACCGGCACGTCGCTTGAAGATATGCGCTGCAGCCCGACCCAGTTGCATCGCCGTTTCGCTGGTCATCGGCTCGAGATTCGCAATACCCCGCACCCCGTCGGTGCCAAAGAGTTTACGCATGTTGTTCCCTCAGCACAGATTTCCGGTGCCGTGCAATCGCTGACGCCACCGTTACCACATCGCGCATCGCCGCAACGTCATGCACACGGAGAATCGCCGCTCCCTGCTCCACGGCAAGCGCCACGACCGCTGCTGTTCCCCACTCACGCGCGTGCACCGGCTGCCCGGTCAATTGGCCGATGAACGACTTCCTTGAGGGTCCGACAAGCAATGGGTAATCTAATTGAACGAATCGGGGCAGCTGCGCTAAGAGATCGAGATTCTGCACGAGCACCTTGCCAAAACCAATCCCAGGATCAAGGATGATTCGATTTTTCATGACACCGTGATGTATGGCATGCTCTGCTCGTTCCGAGAGAAACGCGGCAATCTCTTCAATCACATCTTCATATTGCGGCGCCTGCTGCATCGTCTGAGGCGTCCCTTGCATGTGCATCAACACCACTCCCGCCTCGGATTTCGCCACTACGTCGACCATCGCTGGATCACCTCGCAGCGCCGTGACGTCATTGACGATCACCGCTCCGGCCTCAATCGCTGCCTTCGCCACGGACGCTTTTGACGTATCAACCGATATTGGAACGGAAACCGCCTTAGCCACCGCCGTCACGACTGGGATCAACCGGCGAAGCTCCTCGGCCGCATCAATGGGCATCGCCCCCGGCCTGGTCGATTCTGCGCCGATATCCAGGAGATCAGCCCCTTCCCCGGCTAATCGGACGGCATGGGCCACTGCAGCCTCACGATCATGATAGCGTCCGCCGTCGGAAAAGGAGTCCGGCGTCACGTTGACAATCCCCATGAGCAGCGGACGCTCGTTCAATCCAATGACGCGCTGTCCAATCTGAAATTCCATTGCCCTCACCACGTGCACGCAGCAGATCCGCCCCAACTGTTGCAGACAGGATACAGTCACTCACCGGGAAGAAAGAATCCCCAGGTACTATCTTGGCGATTTCTTAAGAAAGAGGAAGGAACGGCCTCTTTCAATCGACGTTACGCATGATCCCTGTGCAACTCCAATGCCCTGGAGCCGCACAGAACGGACAGCAGGATCTTTAGGCAGGAACCGTCTGCGAAGATGACTGCAGCAGAATCTGATCGATCTCCGCCGCGTCCAATACTTCTTTTTCCAACAGAGCTTCGGCAAGGGCCTTGAGACTCGTCAAGTGCTCCGTCAGAAGCCGTTTGGCGCGTTCATAGTTTTCAGTCACGAGCCGCTTGATCTCAAGATCGATCTCCAGCGCAACCTGATCGCTGAAATCACGCTTCGTGGTCAGTTCTCGGCCGAGGAAGATCTCCTCTTCCTTGCGCCCGAACGTCAGCGGTCCGAGCTTCTCACTCATTCCCCATTCACAAACCATCTTCCTGGCAAGATCAGTCGCGCGCTCGATGTCATTCCCCGCCCCGGTCGTAATGTGTTTGAGAATGAGTTCTTCCGCAACTCGTCCGCCCATGAGAATAGCCAGATTGTTGTACAAAAATTCCTTGGAATAGTTATGGCGGTCGTCCGTCGGCAACTGCATGGTCACGCCCAACGCGCGACCGCGTGGAATAATCGTAACCTTGTGCACTGGATCGGTGCCCGGCAACAGCTTGGCGATCAATGCGTGGCCTGCCTCATGGTACGCCGTCGTCCGCTTCTCCTCATCGCTGAGGATCATGCTTTTCCGCTCTGCGCCCATGAGCACTTTGTCCTTCGCCATTTCGAAATCGACGACTTCCACTTCCTTCTTGTTCTGGCGGGCGGCCCACAAGGCCGCTTCGTTAACCAGGTTTTCCAAGTCCGCGCCGGAAAATCCTGGCGTCCCGCGGGCGATCTTTTCGAGTTCGACGTTGGACGCAACCGGAACTTTCTTCGTATGGACTTTGAGAATTTCCGAACGGCCGCGCAAGTCCGGCCGATTCACGACGACTTGGCGATCGAAGCGACCTGGTCTCAGCAAGGCAGGATCGAGCACGTCCGGGCGGTTCGTCGCAGCAATCAAGATGACGCCTTCCGTCGTGTCGAACCCGTCCATCTCGACGAGCAGCTGATTGAGCGTCTGCTCGCGTTCGTCGTGACCACCGCCGAGTCCTGCTCCGCGCAACCGGCCGACCGCATCGATCTCATCGATGAAAATAATGCACGGCGCATGCTTCTTTCCCTGCTCGAAAAGATCGCGTACGCGGGAAGCGCCGACACCGACGAACATTTCGACAAAGTCCGATCCGCTGATGCTGAAAAACGGTACGCCCGCTTCCCCGGCGATCGCCTTCGCCAGCAACGTCTTTCCGGTTCCCGGGGGCCCTACGATCAACACACCCTTTGGGATACGGCCGCCGAGTTTCTGGAACTTGCGCGGATCCTTCAAAAACTCGATGATCTCGAGCACCTCTTCTTTGGCTTCATCGATACCCGCCACATCCGAAAACGTGACTTTCTTGCGCTCTTCCGTCAGCATTCTGGCTCGGCTCTTTCCAAATGAAAGCGCTTTGTTTCCACCGATCTGCATCTGGCGCATGAGAAAGAACCACAGGCCGAGGAAAAGAACGAACGGTCCCCAGGTGACGAGGAAGGTAATGTACCAAGGGCTCTCGTCAGGCGGCTTGGCTTCGATCTGAACGCCCTTCTCTCTCAGGACCTTGACGAAGTCCGGATATTCCGCAGTGTATGTCCTGATGCGGGTTTTGTCTTTGAGGACCGCGCTGACATGGCTGGACTTGATGATCACCTTTTCGATGTCACCTTTGTCGAGTTTGGCCATGAAATCGCTGAAGATGACCTCTTCTTCCGGTGCATGGGTCGGCACGCTAAAGAGGTTGAACAGCAGGATCATGAACAGGCCGACCACGACCCAGAACAGCAGATTCTTTGCCCTGGAATTCATCCAGTTCTCCTTGCCGGTGGCACCATCAACTCACGAGTAAATCCGCGAACTTGGGTGATGTTAACACAGGCATCTTCCTACTGACAACCGCCTTCGCATTCTCTACTCTTGCTCGCCCTCTATATCGAGGACAGCCAGATAGGGCAAATTCCGATATTTCTGTTGATAGTCAAGCCCATACCCCACCACGTACTTGTTTGGAATCTTGAAGCCCACGTAGTCGAGCGGCACATCGATGGTTCGCCGTTCCGGCTTGCTCAACAACGTACAAATCTTGATCGACTTGGGCTTGTCTTTGGCCAGTCTCTTGATCAGATACTGCACGGTCAGGCCGGAATCAACGATATCCTCGACCAATAACACGTCCTTTCCTTTGATGTCCTCGGTCAACTCCGTGATCACTTTGACCTTCCCCGATGTCTTGGATTGGCTTCCGTAACTCGTCACGATCATAAAATCGACGCGCATCGGAATCCTGATCGCGCGCGCAAGATCCGCGTAAAACGCATAGGCTCCTTTTAAGACTCCCACCAACACGAAATCTGTTCCAGCGTAATCGGTGGCGATTTGCTTACCGAGTTCCTTAATGCGGGCCCGCATTTCCTCTTGGGTCACGATCGGCCGGCCGAAAATTCGATCCATGCTCATGCTATAGCGCTCCTTCACTCATCGTTCACTCTGAGACCGTCACAAGCAGACACCTCGCGGTGTCTGCTCTCACAAGAAACCGTTCATCCTGACGACGACCCGTCACCCAGAGAATCCCCTCTGGGGCGACCAGCAACGGAATGGCGTGCCGGTCCAAGATGGCCACCTTCCAATCCGTAAACAGGTCTTGCAGCTTCTTGCTCTTCCCTTTCATTCCCGAAGGATACAACCGGTCGCCCGGACGCCAGCTCCGAAGCAGCAGCGGAGCCGAGAAACAATCGGCGTCAAAAACAGCCTGCGTCGAAGACGGTTTTCTCAAGAAAGGTTCGGCATGCTCCCGCACCATTATTTGTACATGAATATACTGTTTGGTTCTAGGCCAAAACACCGTGGAGGGGATGGTCACGGGGAACTCCAGCGGACCATGAGCAGCCTGGACAAGAGCCCGTCGTTCAGGCGCGCTCCGGCCGATTCGAATCGTCTCCCCCTCGTGGGTAAATTCCAGCTGTTTGAGCGACAGCCTCGCACCCTGCTCGGCCGTCAGCATGAAGCGCTGCACCGCTTCAACAGTGTTGGCACTGAAGGCCCGCCCTTCGGGATCGGCCGCACGAAGCATTCTTCGAACGAGGCGCCTGCGGAGCGCGAGTGGAACGGCGAGGAAGACATCTCGGTCATATCGCTGTCCGCCTGTCGTATCCGGCTTCACGATCGAAGCCTGCAGCGTCTGCACGACCTGTTCAAGATAATGGTCGTCCTCGCGAAGCAAATTCGCCTGTCGTTGCAGCAACCGGACCGTTGCCGGCGCGATCTGCTCCAAGACCGGCACGAGTTCCTTTCTGATACGATTGCGCCGATAGCGAACGGAATCGTTGCTTGAATCCCGTCGATACCGCAGCCCTTCCTGTTTGAGATAGGCAAGCACCTCGGACTTCGTCACGGCAAGCAGCGGTCGAACGATCAGCGATTCTCTGATGAAAGGCATCCCGGAAAGCCCGGTGAGGCCGGCTCCCCTCAGCATCCACATCAGCACGGTTTCGGCTTGATCGTTGGCCGTATGGCCGACGACAATGCGATCGGCCTTGATTTCGTGGGCGATCGATTTCATGGCAGCGTAGCGCGCATCACGCGCGAGCGCCTGCAGCGAAGACTGCTTGTTCCGCTTCAGCAGAATTGGACGGCGCACGAGCAGAGGAACCTTTTTCCTGCGGCACAGTTCCGACACGAAGGCTTCGTCGCCGTCCGACTCCTTCCCGCGCAGCCGATAGTTGAAATGAACCGCGGTCAACTTGAGCCGCCACGAAGGAGCCAGGTTCGCTAATAACGCTATCAGCGCGACGGAATCCGGCCCGCCGGAAACGGCTACAAGCAGGTGCTGCCCGGCGGCAAATAGCCCTTGCTCACGGATGGTTTGAACCACGCGGGTGAGCAACGCCGACTTGCTCGATCGCTCACCCCGTTTAGCTGCAGCCTTCATCTTGCTCATGGATTCCGGCGCAAGCTGCTCCTGGCCCGGTCCACATCGCGCGCAATTTGTGCGGACAGTTCTTCCGCCGACGCAAACGCATGGTCTCCCCGAAGGCGTTCGATGAATTCCACAAGCAACTCCTTGCCGTACAAATCACGCTGCTGATCCAGCAAATTAACTTCGATCAGCCGCTCTCCGGAACCAAACGTAGGCCTCGTGCCGATGTAGGCAATCGCATCGAACGTCGCCGACTCGCATGTTGCCCTGGCCGCATAGACGCCATCCGGCGGAGTCACTCGCTGCGGTGGAATGGAAAGATTCGCCGTCGGCCAGCCCAAGCTGTGTCCCTGCTGTCGTCCCGGAACAACCGTCCCGCTAATCCCATAGGCGCGTCCCAGCAACGCCGTCGCCTGTTCCATCTCTCCGGCTTGGATCAGCTGCCTGATCCTGGTTGAACTGACGACTCCGCCATTCAATGTCACCGGCGCAACCGGATGAACCGTAAAACCGTAGGCCGCGCCGAATCGTACCAGATCCGCGATGCGGCCGGCCCGGCCCTTGCCGAACGCAAAATGCTCGCCCACAAAGATTTCCGCAATGCTGAGCTGCCGATGCAGCACGCTGTCGGCGAATTGCTCGGGCGGCATCGCAGCCAGATCCGGAGTGAACTCGAGAAAGACGACCTCATCGATCCCGGCCCTGTCGAAATAGGCAAGCTTCTCTTCCGGACTCGTCAGAAAGCGCAAATCGACCTGCGGCGCCAGAATCTTCACCGGGTGCGGATCGAACGTCAGCACGAGCGCCGTACCTCGAGCCTTGCGCGCCGTTTCCACGACGGTCTGCAGGAGTGCGCGATGGCCGTGATGATGGCCGTCGAAATTTCCGATGGTTGCGACGGGATAGGGCCGTGACCTGGCTTGGCTCAGCCCGCGCGTCACGGTAAGCGTCATGGTCAGTGAAGGAGACGCGCCGCGTCTTTGGCGAAGTAGGTCAAAATGAGGTCGGCTCCTGCCCGCTTGATCGCCAGCAAAGACTCCATCATAGCGCGCGATTCGTCGAGCCACCCGGCTTTCCCCGCCGCCTTGATCATGCTGTACTCGCCGCTGACCTGATAGGCGGCAATCGGCAGCATGGTGTGTGCCCGCGCTGCCGCGATTACATCCAAGTAGGGCAACGCCGGTTTCACCATGACGATGTCGGCACCCTCCTCGATGTCGAGAGCAATTTCCCGCATGGCTTCGCGTGTGTTGGCGGGATCCATCTGATAGGACTGCCGGTCGCCGAATTGAGGCGACGACCCCGCGGCATCTCTGAACGGCGCATAGAAACAGGACGCGAACTTGGCCGCATAGGCCATGATCGGCAACTCCGAAAATCCTGCCCGATCGAGCTCATCCCTGATCGCCGCCACCCGCCCGTCCATCATATCCGAGGGCGCCACCATATCGGCTCCGGCCTGGGCATGGGTACGCGCCATCGCCCGAAGGCAATCCAGCGTTTCATCGTTCAGGATGCGCCCGTTTTTCACAATACCGCAGTGCCCATGGCTGGTGTATTCATCGATACAGACATCGGTGATGACCATCAAGCCCGGCACCTGGTCTTTCACCGCTTTGATCGCCCGCTGCACGATCCCGTTCGGATCGAATCCAGATGTTCCACGTTCATCTTTGCGGTCCGGAATCCCGAACAGAATGATCGCTGGAATGCCCAGACCGGCCGCTTCGCCCGCTTCTTTGACCAGGAGATCGATCGAGAGTCGAAACTGCCCCGGCATCGAGGCAATTTCATCGCGCCGATCACGACCCTCTGCAACGAAGATCGGATAGATCAAATCGGATGGCGAGAGACTCGTTTCGCGCACCATACGGCGCAACGCTTCGTGCTGCCTCAACCGTCGCAGACGCTGGATTGGAAATGCCATAAGCCTACTTCCTGGGCAAATTCGTCAAGAACACCACCAGATCACGGACGGAAATCATCCCGACCAGCTTCCCATCCCTCGTTACGCCGAGATGGCGGAGATGCGTCTGCGCCATCAGGTCGTTGGCGTCCAACAAGGTCTTGTGCTCCTCGATCGTCATGATCGGGGCCGACATGATCTGCTCGACGGTCGTCTTGTGCGTATCCGCGCCGGCCGCCACCACGCGCCGAACCATGTCCGTATCCGTCAGAATGCCGACGATTTCCTTGCCGTTCGTCACGAACAGACTGCCGATGCCGCGATCCCGCATGATTCGGGCGGCGGTTTGCGCATCCGTATCACGCTCCACCGTAATGAATTTTTCCTTCGGGACCATGAATGATTTCACAGGAACCATGAACGATCCTCCCTTTTGCTAATACAATGCGCGACCCGCGTGTCCCGGCTAGCGCACCGCTGACACTTCGACCCGCGCGCCTTCGCTAAAATGCCGCACGATGGCTTGCGCCAGCGCCGGCACCGTATTTTCCGGCGGCACGATGGCGACCGACAGTCCATACTCCGACGCCGTTTGCGCCGTGATCGGGCCGATGCATCCGATCGCCGTCTTGGCCCCCAATCGCCGCGCCTCGTCCGCTCCTCCGACCAGCTCGACAAAATTCCTGACTGTCGAAGAACTCGTAAACGTGATGAGATCGATGTCGCCCACCGCGATCTGTTCCCTGAGCCGGCTCACATCGGCCGCAGGCGCGATCGTGCGATAGACAGCGATCACGTCGACCTCTGCGCCCATACGGCGCAATTGCTCGGGCAAGATTTCTCGCGCCACTTCTGCACGTGGAATCAGCACACGCTTTCCATGAAGGCTCTGCCCTTCGAACGCCGCCAAGATACCCTCGGCCTGATACTCCGATGGCACCACATCGGGCGTCACTCCATACTGCGCCAGTTCTGCCGCCGTGCGGGGTCCGATCGCACAGACCTGCAAATGGGCGAGTGCGCGTGAGTCCTTGTGCGCCGCACGGAGACGCTCCATAAACGGCTTCACGCCGTTCACACTGGTGAACAGCAGCCAGTGGTAACCGGCCAACCGCCCGATGGCGTGATCGATGGCATGCCAACCAGCCGGCGGGACGATCTGAATCGTCGGCACTTCAATCGGCTCGGCTCCGTAGGCCGCCAACAGCCGCGAAAACTCCTGGGCCTGCTCCTGGGCACGCGTCAAAACGATTCGTTTGCCAAAGAGCGGCCGCTTCTCGAACCAGTTCAATTGCTCCCTCAACCGGACGACCTCGCCGACGATAATCACGGTCGGCGGTTCGAACCGCGCCTGTTCAGCCTTCTCCACAATATCCCGCAACGTCCCGATCACCGTCTGCTGATCGGCTCTCGTCCCCCAACGAATGGCCGCCACCGGCGTCTCGGGAGACCGCCCCTCTTCCAACAACCGCGCTACGATCGTCGGAAGGGTCTTCATGCCCATCATGAACACCAACGTACCGGACGTCGCGGCAAGTTTCGGCCAATCCATGACCGTCGTCTGCTTGGACGGATCTTCATGCCCCGTCACGATCGTGACCGTCGAAGCCAGCGTGCGATGCGTCACCGGAATGCCGGCATAGGCGGGAACGGCTACGGCAGCCGTCACGCCGGGCACCACTTCGAAGTCGACTCCGGCCATCGCCACGGCCTCAGCCTCTTCCCCCCCGCGCCCAAATACGTAGGGGTCCCCGCCCTTCAATCGCACCACAATCTGTCCGGCGTTGGCGCGATCGATCAGCAGGCGGTTGATGTTCGCTTGATCCTGATATTGGCCGCGCCCGCGCCGTCCGACGTAGATCCGCTCCGCCTGCTCGCGCGCATGTCGCAGCAGGACCGGATTCGCGAGATAATCGTACAGGACGACATCGGCCTGCTCAAGGCATTCCTTGCCTTTCACCGTCAAGAGACCGGGATCTCCAGGCCCCGCACCGACCAGATAGACCTTTCCTCTTCGAGCGGTGGTCATCAGGACGCTCCGTAGATCGCTTGGAGAATTCTGTCCCCGCCGCGCGCGAGCAGCCGCTCCGCCAGCTGGATTCCCATCGACTCAGGGTCTGCGACGGTCCCCCGCACCGAATCGCGAATGACTTCTTTCCCGTCGACGCTGGCGACCAGCCCTTCTAACGTGACATCCGTTCCGTCCAGCGTCGCGTGGGCCGCGATCGGAACCTGACAACCTCCCTGCAAGCGATGGAGCAGCGCCCGTTCAGCCAACACCATCGTTCTGGTCGGCGCATGTTCGAGTCCTGCCAGGAGCGAACGGACAAAGACATCATCCCGCCTGCCTTCGATCCCCAAGGCGCCCTGACCGATCGCCGGCAAACTGATCTCCGGCGCGAGATACTCGGTAATCTCCTGCTCCCACCCCAAACGACGCAGACCGGCGGCTGCAAGTACGATTGCGTCGAACTGCCCCTCCCGCAACTTCTTCAACCTCGTATCCAGATTACCCCGCAGCATGCTGATGGACAGATCGGGCCTGGCCTGCAACAGCTGCGACTGGCGCCGGAGACTGCTCGTTCCGAGCTTCGCCCCGCGTGGAAGATCTTTGAACGATCGTCCGTCGCGGCTGATCAGCGCATCGCGCGGGTCCTCACGGAGCGGGATGCACAACAACTCCAACCCGTCGGGCAACTCGGTCGGCACATCCTTCATGCTGTGCACGGCCAGATCAATCTCGCCGGACAGCAGCGCTTCTTCGATTTCTTTGACGAACAACCCCTTGCCGCCGATTTTCGCGAGAGGCACATCGAGAATCTTGTCGCCGGCCGTGTGGATGCGCCGCAGCGTCACCGTCACATGTGGAGCCAGCTCCTTGATCCGGGCTTGAACCCATTCGCTCTGGTGCACGGCAAGCTTGCTCCCGCGCGTCCCCAGGACCAGGCTCGAACGTTGTTGGATCGAAGACGTCATAGGCTCCGTTCACTGTCCCGCATTGCGCTCGGGTGGATAGACGATCGGAACCTGCCGGCCTCCCGGTAGCTTTTCTTCTCCCGAGACGAACGACGAACGCGGTTCATTGGACAACGGCTCCGTGATCAGACTGCGATAGGATGCGGACACGAGGAAGTAGCTCATCAATCCGAGTATGGACAACAGATAGACCAGCACATCCCATCGAAACCCGCCCCGCACGGGATAGTCGAACCCGCAAGCCGGGCAATCCGGCAGTGGTCCGTGTCCGAGATAGGTGCTCCGGCAGTTGGGACAGGTAAAGAGTTGTGGCCCCCTTGCCGCCCGTTCCATCGCTTCCCTTTCGCGCCGCTCCCGTTCAGCCCGGTCTACTGACGCCGGATCTTCGGCGTCGTCCCTTCGGTTTCGACGTCTTCCGCCGGCGATGGAGCCCCCGTGTCGCTGAGGTTGAAGAATCGCCGCGCCGCCTCGACGAAGGCCGCGCCATCCGCCGAAGCCACCTCACTTTTCAACGTCACCATCGTGTTGTGGATCAATTTGTTCACGATCGATGAGGCCAGGCTTTCCACCAACTCCCGTTCTTGCGGCGAAAGCTGCCCCAGACGTCCCAAAACTTTTTCAACCTCCGCACGTCTGATGTCTTCGACCCGGTTCCTGAGCGCGACGATCGTGGGCGTGACTTCGAGCGACTGCAGCCACTGCCGGACGATCTCGACCTCGTCGACCACCATATGCTCGGCCTTTTCGGCTTCCTGCAACCGCTCGCCGCGATTCTGCTCGACCCGAAACTTCAAGTCGTCGATATCGAACAGGAACGCATTGTCGACGTTCCGGACCGCCGGATCGATATTGCGCGGAACCGAGATATCGATCAAAAACATGGGGCGGTTCATCCGCTGCCGCACCGCCCGCTGTACATCGTCGCTGCTCACGAGATAATGCGAGGCTCCGGTCGAGACGAGGACGATATCGGCCGATGCCATATCCTCTCGAAACTGTTCGAACGGCACTGCCGTTCCATTGAATCGATTGGCCAATTCCACCGCATGCTGCGGAGTCCTGGTCGTGACGCGGACATGCCGGACGCCGTTGGCGATGAAATGCCTGGCTGCAAGCTTCGCCATCTCCCCTGCTCCGATGAGCAGCACGGTCTTGTCGCTGAGATCGGCAAAAATTTTCTTCGCCAATTCGACCGCTGCGTAGCTGACCGATACGGCCATTTCGGCGATCTTCGTGTCGGTTCGCACCCGCTTGGCGACCGAAATGGCTTTCTTGACGACTTTATTGAGAATCAACCCCGTCGTCTTGTGGGTCAAGGCCATTTCAAACGCATCCTTGAGCTGGCCGAGGATCTGGGACTCGCCGACGACCATGGAGTCGAGGCTGGAGGCGACGCGAAAGAGATGGAGAATGGCGCGATCGCCGGTCTGCCAGTAGAGATGCGGCGTCAGCTGTTCCGAGGACAAGGAGAGATGCGCGTCAGCGAGAAATTCCTGGATACGGCTGTATCCGGCCTCCAGCTCTTCGACCACCGCATAGACTTCGACACGGTTGCAGGTCGAGAGCAGCATCCCTTCCTTCACGCCGGAATAGGAACAGAGCCGCGCCAAGGCTTCCCCGATCCGGCTTTCCGGGATCGCCAGTTTCTCTCGGATTTCAACAGGAGCGGTCTTATGGCTGAGTCCGACGACGACGATATGCATGTCAGGACACCGACCCGAAGCTTTTCACCGCCACGCCCACCAGCGTCAGAATCACGCAGGCAAATCCGATGATCGTGAGGTAGGCTGCGCGCTTGGCCCGCCATCCGACGGTCAGGCGCCCAAGCAGCACGATAAAGTAAAAGAGCCAGGTGACCAAGGCCCACGTCTGCTCGGGATTCCAGTTCAAGTACGTCCCGCGGGCAAACTCCGCAGAAATGGCTCCGGTGATGATCCCGAGCGTCAAGAGCGGAAACCCGAGTACGATCGACTGCTGGTTCAATTCGTCGAGAAAATCCAGCGCCGGCAGTTTGGAGTAAAGTACGTTGAAGCGTTTAGACTTGAGAAGACCGTCCTGGATCAGATACATGACACCGGCGACGAATGCGACGGCAAACCCGACTGTCCCTAACATGCTGAGGGTGACGTGGACCCAGAGGGTCCGAAACACCGGTTGCAGCGTCGGAACCGTCTCCGGCAGCGCGGCTGCAGATACGAGCGAAACCAACGCCAGCGGCACGATAAAAGACCCCAAGACGTGCAGGCGGTGGCGAAATTCAACGGCAAGAAAAACCAGAATGAGCATCCAGGAGAAAAACGACAGCGCCTCATGGATGCTTGGCGGGGCCGCTCCCGTAGCACCCATCATACGCGCAACCAGCGCAATCGTATGGGTCGCAAACCCGATGGCAGTAATCGTGAGAGATACGGTGGAAAGGGCATCAGCCCGCCGCAACAAGAGAGCGAGAAAGGACACCGTGGCCGCAAAATACAGCGCCATTGTGACCATGAAAAACACGGCGGCCATGAGGTCTATCCCCTGAACTTTTCAGGACATTCGGACTGGGCTTGAAAAGGGAATTATATCGATGGGGCGCCGGAGGAGTCAACCAATGTATCGCGTACGGCATGATCGTGCCGGCAGCTTGTATATCGTAGGAACCCCTATCGGATCGTTCGACGACTTGAGCATTCGCGCGCTCGCCATTCTTAAAAACGTGTCGATCATTGCCGCAGAAACTCCCCTCGCCACCCAAGCCCTCCTTGCACATCATGGAGTCAGCTCTATTATTACAAGCTATGGTCCTCATAACCGTGAAGAGAAGATTGCCGTCCTGCTCCATGCGCTCCAGCAAGGGCGACACGTCGCCCTCGTCTCGGACAGCGGCATGCCTGCCATCTACGACCCCGGCCGGATGCTGATCGAGTCGGCGCGGAAAGCAGGTTATCCCGTCACCGTCATTCCCGGGCCGTCAGCGCTCACAGCAGCCGTTGCACTTTCCGGCTGCTCGGGAGATCGCATCCACTTCGAAGGCATGTTCCCGCGTACGAGACATCTGGCAGATAGACTCTTGTCGCAATTCAAACGGAAGAGCGAAACGCTGGTGTTCTTCGTACGATCATCTGACTGCCGACGTATGCTGGAAGGCCTTGAACGTACTCTGCCAGATCGACAGATCACAATCACGGCCGATATGACAAGAGCGAGCGAACGCCTCTATCAGGGATCTGCGGCTTCATTGCTCGCACAGGTTCGTTTGCTTGCCGGACACAGCGATGTGACGGTGGTCGTAGCGGGAGAAACGCGAAAGGGAGTCATGGGGAAGAGAAGCCGCGCTCAGGGACAATCTACCCGTCGACTCGGCGCCGGATGACGACACGGTAAGACTGCTCCAACGGTTCTTGCAAAAGGATCGTATGCCCTTCGTTACTGACGCTCTGCGGAACGTTACGAATCGGATCGCCGGCGTCCAGAAGGACGGAAAGAACCTGCCCCTGCTCCATCGTTTCGAGCTTGAGCTTTGTTTTCACAAAATTATAGGGACAAATCACCCCGCGCAGATCCAATTCGGCATCGGGACGACTCTGTTCTTCATGACCCTTCACACCATTCTCCTCGTCGACTTCGAACAGCGTTCTTCTGTTTGACAGGGAAATCCTATCAGGGAGTCCCCCGCACCGCAATACAGCCGACTCAACAGGGGCAGGCAAAAAAAAGGGGCAGCCTGTTCGGCTGCCCCCCTTCGCACAGGCTTGTCGCCTACGCTTAGTTCAGACCCTTCACCAGGTTCGCCTTGGTGTAGTCCGTCCCGTAGTCAGACTTGTTACCGACGTTGTTGCCCCAGCCTGGCTGCGGTTCGCACTGCCAGCAGGGAGCTGCGCCGGTATACTCACCGACCGGGCTGGTGATTCCGGAATCAATCTTGCCGGGAATCACGCCGCCGGCAACACCACCGGTCATTCCACCGCTGTTCGTTTCAATGCCGCGCTCGGTCATCGGATTCGGGCGCTGTCCGAGTCCACCGAAACCGGCGAGTTTCTCGTTGCCGCGAAGCACGGTGATCTCACGGACGATCTTGCGCCCGGTCCCGTACGGCTGCGCATTGGAAGTTTCTTCGATGGCCTGAATCGTCACATCGTCCCCGGACTCAATAGTCCGGAGCTGATCGTAGTTCGTACGATCGTCGAAATAAAACGTGCGGTAATTCATCGCCCCACCACCGGCGCGGCCCTCATCGTGAGAGCTTCCTCCGCCTTCCAGGTGTATCTTCTTACCAGGAAGATCGAGCCCGATGATTCTGCCGTGGACTGTTTCCGCCTGGGACAAACGATCGAGGAAGTTGGTCCGATCGAAGGTGTTCACACGGGTGCTTGACCCAGAGATGTCTCCGACACCCGTGCCCACGCCCATACCGGACTGATTGGATTGCAGGCGCTCTTGAGCCCCTGCCACACCGATGGAGCCGACAAATAGAACTGCCGCTCCTAGTGCCAACACCTTACGCATGTGCTGCCTCCTTGGTGAGTTAGAAAATGAAGTAAATGACGGACGACAAGATGGGACCACGATCGACACATGAAAGCTTTGTATTTTCATCATGCTAGCGGGCGGACTATAGGCTACTGCCCAAAACATGTCAAGGGGGATAAGTTTGGGCAGCTTCTGGGCCAAATTTTCCCCGACAATCGGCCTCAATACAGGGCCTTGGATGGTGCCCGGAGGGAGGGTCGAACTCCCACTCTCTTGCGAGAACCGGATTTTGAGTCCGGCGCGTCTGCCAGTTCCGCCATCCGGGCAACGATTTACAAAAGGGCGCCATTTCTAACATGACGGCCGGCAAGGGTCAATCGGCCCCCCTCTTTTCTTTGGACAAAGGCGAGTGTTACAATTCCACCGTTTCCGCGCCTCTTACACGGGAAGGAGTCTTTTACCATGGCCGACGTTCAGTGTGTCACCTGCGGACAAGCCGGAGAGCCGATTACGGACACCCTTTTCATGGGAAAACTGGAAACCGAGATCAAGTCGAAGGTCTGCAAACCTTGCTGGAAGAAATGGGAATCCATGCGGGTGATGGTCATCAATGAATACCAAGTCAACCTGGGAGATGAAAGCGGACGCGAACTTGTGAAGAAGCAAATGAAAGCCTTCCTCAAGATCGGCGAGGAACAGGCCGACACTGCCAAACTGGATCAGAACTATCGGCCTCAGGCCTGAATCCGACCAGATCCCAACCCATCGTCGCCCTCCTGAGTCGTTCGGGAATTTCTCCTGCGATCTCGCAGGCTTCGTTGACAGGTCGATTTCAAAAATGATAGATTGCGCTCTTCCTGTTCATTCTTGACCAGGGTTGCCAGGCATTGAGGAGCTCCGTTTGCCGTGATTACGCAGATGCATCTCAAAGGGTTGATGTTCGACCCCTATAACAACGCTTATATCGTCGTGCTGCGCGACGAAGACGGCGCCGACATGCTCCCCATCTGGGTCGGCAAGGCGGAAGCCGGCGCCATCAGCATGGCGCTTGAAAACGTCGCGCCCCCGCGCCCGATGACCCATGATTTTATGAAATCCATCCTCGATGCATACGATGCCAAAGTCATCAGCGTGGTCATCACCGACCTCAATGAGAACACTTATTTTGCCAAGGTCCATCTCATGTATGAAGATTCGGAATACACCGTCGATGCGCGCCCGAGCGATGCCGTCGCCCTTGCGCTGCGGTCGAACGCTCCGATCTTCGCCAAAGAATCCGTACTCAACAAACAAAGCTCCCAGGAACTCGAACAGTGGCTGGAAAACTTGAAGCCGGAAGATTTCGGCAAATTGGACTCGTAAGAACGATGGACGACATGGGTCACACCAGCTCAGCCAAGGATCAGGCGCTCATCGAATACAAAGTCGATCGGGTGCTCGACGAGACCAACACGGACACGAAAATCGTTGTCCTGGCGCGGCATGACGGCCAGCCGGACTCCTTTCCGATTTGGGTCGGCGCAGCCGAAGGCCATGCGATCAAACTGGCGCTCGATACGACCATCACGCCCAGGCCGATGAGCCACGACCTCATCAAGAGCTTCACCGACCATCTCGGCATGACTGTCCGCCGTGTCGTGATCGGAGACGTCAAGAACAGCACCTATTACGCGACGGTGTATCTCGAAAATCACGGCGTGGAGCGCACGGTCGACGCCAGGCCGAGCGACGCCCTTTCACTGGCGCTGCGCACGCACGCACCGATTTACATCACTCAGGACGTGTTGGCACGCCGCAGCACGGCGAACCTCGATTCATGGCTGGCCAAATTGGACGGCAAAAGCATCAACCAGGAAGTTCAGGAATCTTGACCCATTCCCAAAGCGAAGGAGCGCGGAGAGACGATGTCGACCTATCTACAGAAACCAGCTGACGTGCAAGAGAAGTGGTACCTGGTCAACGCCGAGGGGAAAACCCTTGGACGCCTTGCGGCTCGAGTGGCGGGAGTGCTTCGCGGCAAGCATCGCCCGACCTTCACGCCCAACGTGGACATGGGCGACCATGTCGTGATCGTCAACGCGGAAAAAATTCAACTGACCGGTGACAAGATGGAAACCAAGCTCTATCGAAGTCACTCCGGGTATCCGGGCGGACTGAAGACCGCGACGGCCAAGCACGTCTTCCGCAAGGATCCGACACAGTTGTTGGTGGAAGCGATCGAAGGCATGCTGCCGAAAACCCCGCTCGGCAATCATATGGCCAAAAAGCTTCGCGTGTATGTGGGCTCCGCGCATCCGCACCAGGCCCAAAATCCAGAAACCATTACGCTCTAATGTCGAGACGACCGAAGAAGGAGGCGTGTTAGCATGGCAGTGGCAACTCAATATGCAACCGGACGACGGAAATGTGCGATCGCCAGAGCCTGGGTGACCGGAACGGCGGGCGACATCACGATCAACGATCAACCGCTTGAACAGGCGTTTCCCCGCCTGACCCTTCGGCAGATCATCCAGCTCCCGCTCGAACTGGCCGGCGTAACCGGCAAGTTTTCGATCAAAGCCACCGTGCACGGCGGCGGACCGACCGGCCAGGCCGGCGCGTTGCGGCACGCGATCGCCAGAGCGCTGGTCGGCCTGAGTCAGCCGCTCCGCGCACCTCTCAAGAAAGAGGGACTGTTGACGCGGGACTCGCGCGTGAAGGAACGAAAGAAATACGGTCAGAAAGGCGCCAGAAAGCGGTTCCAATACTCGAAGCGCTAAGCGCCGGAGCCAACATCAAGAAAAGGGAAGGCTCCCGGCCTTCCCTTTTTTTATGTCCGCAGCTATAAGATTGCGTACGGTTGAGTGATGAGGAAAATTAAGGTCGCCATCGCAGGAGCCAGTGGATACGCGGGAGCAGAACTCGTCCGCCTCGCCGCCCTCCATCCTCACTTCGAATTGGTCGCAGTCACTTCGGAAAAATCCGCCGGTATGCCTGTGGCGACCGTCTTTCCAAGTCTTGCCGGAACGGTTTCGTTGACCTTTCAAGCCCTCGCTCCCGAAGCGATCGCGGACCAGGCCGACGCAGTGTTTCTCGCTCTCCCCCACACCAAGTCACTGGCCCCTGTATCCGCCTGCATGAAGACCGGCAAGTTCGTCGTCGACTTGAGCGCAGACTACCGCCTGAAAGACCCGGCAGCCTACGAACGCTGGTATCAAACGCCGCATACGCACGCACACCTGTTGAAAGATGCCGTCTACGGACTGCCGGAGCTGCATCGCGCGGCGATTGCGAAGTCCAAGCTCGTGGCCTCTCCCGGCTGCTATCCTACGGCAGCGATCTTACAATTGGCTCCGCTGTTCGCCCATAACATGGTGCAGCCTCAGAGCGTCGTGATCGATGCCAAGTCCGGGATTTCAGGAGCAGGACGCAGTCCCGCACTCCCCTATCATTTTCCGGAAGCGCACGAATCGCTCGAGCCGTACAAGATCGGCCAGCACCGCCACATTCCAGAAATCGAGCAGGAACTCGGCGGACTGCTTCTGCGCCACAGCCCATCGGCCCAAGACCCTGCGGCATCGACCGTCGCCTTCACCCCGCATCTGGTTCCGATGAACCGCGGCATTTTGAGCACGGCCTATTGCCGATTGAAGCAACCCCTGGCACTCTCCGACATTCGAGCGCTCTACAAAACGTTTTACAAGAACGAACGTTTCGTCAGGCTGTCCGAAGAGGTGATGCCCAATCCCCGCCACATCAAAGGATCGAACTACTGCGACATCGGCGTCTACGCCGATCAGCGAGCCGGCTGGATCGTCACGGTCGCCGCCCTCGACAATCTGGTCAAAGGCGCCGCCGGCCAGGCCATTCAAGCGATGAATCTCATGCTGGGACTGCCCGAAGAAACAGGACTGACTGCCCCCGCCGCATATCCTTAACCATCCAGCAACCCTATTGGCGCGTTGACCCGCATGCCCACATTACACAACCGTGGAATCACAGCCCCGAAAGGTTTTCTTGCCGCCGGCCTCCATTGCGGCATCAAGAAGCCCGGCCTGCTCGATCTGGCGCTGGTCGTCTCGGAATGCAGCGGCCCTATCGCCGGCGTATTTACGAAGAATCAGGTGGTCGCGGCACCGGTCATTCTCGATCGCCGCCACCTTCGACGCGGAACGGGGCGCGCGATTCTCATCAACAGTGGGAACGCAAACGCCTGCACGGGAACGCCGGGCCTGAAAGCAGCCGAGAGAACCGCAGCGCTTGTCGCAGATGCCCTCGACATTCCCGTGCACGAAGTCTTCGTCGGATCGACCGGCGTGATCGGTCGCTCCCTCCCCCTTGAACGTATCGTGCAAGCGCTCCCGGCATTGTTCAAGTCTCTAAGCAGCCGCGCGGGATTGCAGGCCGCCCGTGCGATCATGACGACCGATCTCAAGCCAAAAACGGTGGTGCGCCAACGCACGATCAATGGACGAGTCGTGACGGTTGGAGGGATGGCGAAGGGATCCGGCATGATTCATCCCAACATGGCCACCATGCTCGGCTATCTCACCACCGACGCCGCAATTACAAGAAAAGCTTTGCAGCAGGCCTTGAGCATGGCAGTGAACGAGTCCTTCAACTGCATCTCGGTCGACGGGGATACCAGCACTAACGATACCGTCCTCTGCCTTGCGAACGGGCTGGCCGGCAACCGGATCATCAAGGAAGGCACCGCGGCATTCCGTCAATTCGTTCAAGTCTTAACGGAGGCCTGCCAGCCCCTCGCGCTGGCTATTTGCCGCGACGGCGAAGGAGTGACGAAAGTCGTCAAAGTCGAGGTCGCCGGAGCACGAACCGTTCAACAAGCAAGGCAAATCGCACAGACCATCGGCACGTCTAATCTGGTCAAGACCGCGCTCTTCGGCGAAGACGCGAATTGGGGACGAGTGATGGCCGCTATCGGCCGGGCCGGGGTTCCGCTCAGCCCCTCCACTGTCAACGTTCGCTTCGGAAGCGTGCCCATGGTCCGGCACGGGGTCGGCCTCGGACTGGCGGCGGAACGGCGGATTGCCAAGGTCTTTCGACGCAAGGAGTTCACTATCGGGGTCACCCTCGGCCAGGGACGCCACCACGCGCACCTATGGACGACCGATCTCTCCTATGATTATGTCCGCATTAATGCAAGCTATCGATCCTAGAGAGGATTTTCTCGATTTCAACCTTGTAAACGACGGGACAGTATGCTAACGTTCCAAGGCTTTTGGGCTGACTAGAGAGCTTCCTTCTCCGCGGTCAAGCGGAGCGGGAATTTTATTCAAATAAACATCGGCGTCTGAAGACGTCGCTTGGCTTGAGAACAAGGGAGCATGCTCCCTCGCCTGTATGATCGGGCGCTCTGCAGGCCTTGAGGGGAGGTGAAGGCATGGGAGTCGTAGCAATCAAGGATTTATTGGAAGCGGGTGTCCATTTCGGCCACCAGACCAACCGGTGGAACCCGAAGATGAAGAAGTATCTCTTCGGCGAACGCAACGGCATCTACATCATCGATCTGCAACAGACCGTCGCGCGGATGGAACAGGCTTATGCCTTCGTCCGTGACACCGTCGCCTCAGGGCAGACCGTCCTCTTCGTCGGGACCAAGCGCCAAGCGGCAGAAATTCTCCAGGAAGAAGCCGTGCGTGCCAACATGTTTTACGTGAACCAGCGGTGGCTGGGCGGCATGCTCACCAACTTCCAGACCATCCGCCGGAGCATTGACAAGATGAAGAAACTCGAAGGCATGCTGGCGGACCCGTCTCAGCACGGCCTGACGAAAAAAGAAATCTCGCAGAAGCAGAAGGAAATCGTCAAGCTTCAGAAGTTTCTCACCGGCATCAAGAACCTGCGCGGCCTTCCCGGCGCCGTGTTCATTCTCGATACCAGGATCGAGCGGATTGCCGTCCAAGAAGCCACGCGCCTGGATATCCCCGTGATCGCCATTATCGACAGCAACTGCGACCCGGACCACATCACCTATCCGATTCCCGGAAACGACGACGCCATTCGCTCGATCAAGCTGATTACGTCTCGTATTGCCGATGCCTGTATCGAAGGCGCGCATTTGCGCACGCAACGCGATGAAGCCGAGTTCCAGTCGAGCCCTGCCGCAGTCGACAAGAGCGCGCTGGCCGGCGCACCCGCGTCATAGGTTCGCACTCGCGCACAGAAACCATCTCCACTGACGACGAAGAAAGAAGGACGGTTACGTATGGCTGGGGCAAGTCAGTTAGTCAAAGAATTGAGAGAAAAAACCGGCGCCGGCATTCTGGATTGCCAGAAAGCCCTCCAGGAGACCGGAGACGACATCGAAAAGGCCGTCGACTATCTCCGGCAAAAAGGCCTGGCCGCGGCGCAGAAAAAGTCGGGCCGTGAAACGAACCAGGGACTTGTCCATGCCTACATTCACATGGGCGGCAAGATCGGCGTCTTGATCGAAGTGAACTGCGAAACCGATTTCGTGGCCCGCAACGAAGAGTTCAAAGCCTTCGTCAACGACCTGGCCCTGCAAGTCGCAGCAGCCAAACCCACGTTCGTGAAACGCGAAGACATTCCGAAAGACCTCGTCGATAAAGAGCGGGCGATTTACGAAGGCCAGGCCAAGGAGATGGGTAAGCCTCCCGCCGCCTGGGCAAAGATCGTCGACGGCAAACTGGAAAAGTTCTATCAGGAAAGCTGTTTGATGGAGCAGGCCTTCATCAAGGACCCCGCCGTGATCGTCAAGGATTTGCTCGCGCAGAAGATCGCCAAGATCGGCGAGAACATGAACATCCGACGCTTCACACGCTATCAACTAGGCGAAGCATGAGCTCTGCCAAATACCGGCGCATCCTCCTCAAAGTCAGCGGAGAGATGCTGGCCGGTGAGCAGGGATACGGCATCCAACCGTCCGTGCTCGACGGCCTCGCTGCGGAAATCGCGTCCGTCGTCTCACTCGATATCGAAGTGGCCGTCGTCATCGGCGGCGGCAACATCTTCCGCGGGATTGCAGCCAGCGCCTCCGGCATGGAACGGGCCTCGGCCGATTACATGGGGATGCTGGCCACCGTCATGAACGCCCTGGCACTCCAAAACGTTCTGGAACGAACCGGCATCATGACGCGCGTCCAGTCAGCCATCGAAATGCGCCAGCTGGCCGAAGGCTATATTCGCCGGCGCGCAATCCGGCACCTGGAGAAAAAACGTGTCGTGATTTTCGCCGGTGGAACCGGCAATCCCTACTTCTCGACCGACACCGCCGCCGCCCTCAGAGCCATGGAAATCGGCGCCCAAGTGATCATGAAAGGCACCAAAGTCGACGGCATCTACGATGCCGATCCCGTCAAGAATCCGTCGGCCAAGAAATACGCGGAAATCAGCTTCTTGTCGATCCTCAATCAGAACCTGAAAGTCATGGACGCCACGGCGATCAGCCTCTGCATGGACAACCGCCTGCCGTTGGTCGTCTTCAACCTCAAAGTACCGGGAAACTTCAAACGCGTGGCCACGGGAGAACCGATCGGCACGATCGTCACCGCGGACCAGCGCTAACATTTGCGGAGTGGCCATGTCGAACCCTGCTGCAATTCGTCAAGCCGTAACAGGGAAAATGGAAGGGGCGCTGGAACACCTGAAACGGGACCTCGCCGGTCTCCGAACGGGCCGTGCATCGGTCGCCCTTCTGGACAACGTCCGTGTCGACTACTACGGGACCATGACGCCGTTGCGGCAGGTCGCCAACCTCTCCACACCCGAAGCACGTCTGATCACCATTCAGCCCTGGGAACCCCAACTCATCAAGGAAGTCGAAAAGGCGCTGTCCACCTCAGGCCTCGGCGTGACACCGTCGAACGACGGAAAAATCATCCGCGTGCCGCTCCCGCCCCTCACCGAAGAGCGCCGCAAGGAGCTGACCAAGATTTGCAAGAAGCACGGCGAAGATACCAAGGTCCACATCAGAGGATTTCGCCGAGATGCCAACGAAGAGTTGAAGAAACTTCAAAAAGATGCCAAATTGACCGAGGACGACCTGCGCAAGTCCGAGACGGAAATCCAGAAGCTCACCGATCAGTACGTGCAAAAGATCGACGATGCGATCAAGAAGAAAGAGCAGGAAATTCTCGAAGTATGAGCCTTGTGCCGAACCCGGTCATATTCCCCTCTAACCAGCACCGCGACCTTGCACACGACCTACGCCACCATCAGTCTCGCCGCACTCAGCCATAATCTTTCGCAGATTCAGGGACGCCTCTCGAACGGGTGCCGTATTATGGCCGTGGTCAAAGCCAATGCCTACGGTCACGGCGCGGTCGAAATTTCTCGAGCGCTTGTGCGGCAAGGCATTTCCCAATTCGCCGTCGCGTCGGTGAAGGAAGGCATCGCCCTGCGCGAGGCCGGCATTACGGCTGACATTATCGTGCTGGTCGACCTGTTCGACGGCCATCTTCAGGAGTTGGTGACCCATCGATTGACTCCGGTCGTCACCGAACAACGACTCCTGCCGGCCCTTGCCAAAGCCGCTGAAGCTGCGCACGTCTCGCTCCCGATTCATATCAAAGTCGACACGGGGATGGGCCGGCTGGGATTTTCCTCAGAAGACCTGGCGGCATTGCTCACAGCACTCCCCTCCTGGAAATCTCTGCGCGTGGAGGGGTTCATGACCCACCTGGCCGATGGCGACGGCGATGACCCGCGCCACACGGAACGTCAGATCGATTCTTTTCGTCGAATGCTCGGGCGCGTGCAGCAACAGGGCCTGAACACCCCGGCTATCCATGCCGCCAACAGCGCAGCCATCGTTCGATTTCCTCAAGCCCACTTCTCCATGGTGCGGCCCGGGATTATGCTCTACGGCTATCACACGTTGCCGAACAGCGTCCCGCCGCCTGCGCTCAAGCCGATCCTGTCGCTTCGGACGACGGTGATGCAGATGCGAACCGTCCAACCCGGCGACAGCGTGAGCTACAACCGCACGTTTGTCGCGGCCAGAAAAACAAGGATTGCTGTGCTGCCGATCGGCTACGCGGACGGTTACAGCAGACGGCTGTCCAATAACGGATGCGTGCTCGTCAGAGGCCGGCGTGCTCCGATTGTCGGACTGGTCTGCATGGACATGACGATGGTGGATGTAACCGATGTGGCTGCCGTGCAGGTGGGTGACGAAGTCACGCTCATCGGCGAACAGGGGCAGGATACCATTTGGGCCGACGAGATCGCCGGATGGACCGGCACCATTCCGTATGAAATCCTCTGCGCGATCGGCCCCCGCATTCCCCGCGTCTATCACGAAGCCTAACCGGACTTCCGCGCCGCATCCCGACAACCTGCCGCGTTAATAGACCACACGAATGGAAATCCCGCCCGTGTGGTAGGTGCTGGAATAGACACCGTTCACAGGCGCGCGCAAACCGGTATTGCCGCTGATGGTCCGCTGTTCGTAGAGACCTGCCTGATAGGACAGATCGAGCCCGATCGCCTTGGGCTTCAACACCCCGATTCCCACGTTCCCGCATTCGGTCAATCCAAAGAACGAGCCATGCTCGTGGCACAAGAACCCCACCCCGCTGGAAATGATGTTGACATCCGCCGAGGGGATACCGGGATTGAACGAGAGGTCGGGCATCTGATTCTGCTGGTTCGTATAGCCGGCGCGCGCGGCGATTTCCCAGCCGGGGAATGATTCAAGGTTCAGCCATTTATATTCCGTCCCGACCATGACGCCGTATGTACTCCGCCAATTTTGCGGTTGCGGGATGGTCGTACCGTTAGCCAGATGGATATCGAGATTCCGCACGGATTTCCACCCGACGTAATCCACGTCCAGCTCGACCTTCCATTCCCGCTCACTCGTGCGAACCGGCCAGATGGCGACCGCCCCCGTCATGACCTGCGGCAGCACCAGCGTAGCCGTCGCATCCTGCACCTTCGCTCCGTTCGATATCAGTGCTCCGGAAAGATGCAGCGTAGCCTGGCTGCGGTATACGAACCCAACGTTTGCAATCGGCTTTCCGTCACCGTTCCGGAGCGCCGTATAGAGCAGGCTTGCATTGAAGCCCGCCGCGGTATCCTTCCCGTTGAGTTCAACCTTGGACCCAGGTGGTCCGAAGATCCCACCCGGAGAAATAAATCGCTGTTCGACATGGCCTTCGCCGAACAAGCCGCTGAACGTATAGATGTCCGCCCCCAAGCCGACCGAGAGGTCGTTCGTGAGTTTGTACGCCACCGTCGGCTTGATATCGAGCAGCGGCAACGTATTGAAGGTGACCGTATTGCGAAACGGACCGTTTTCCGGCCAGCGCGTCAACGAACCGAACGGCACGGTCAATCCGATGCCGGCAGTGAGGTCTCCCAACGCCGTCACGCCGAGATCTTTGAGATTGGCCGTGAGATACAGATGACTGGGAGGCGGCCAGGCCAGGCTGCCGTTGCGGTCGCCGGTGGCATTCACTCCTGCCGTTGGAGGGTTGGAGCTGGTGAAATTGGTGGTCCCGCCGGCCAGGAGCACCCCCGTCATGAATTGAACGCCGGACAACTGCGTCATTCCGGCCGGATTGTAGTGCATCGCGGACGGATCGTCCGCCTGGGCCGAGAAGGCATTGCCCATCCCTGACGCCGCCGTCCCCTGCCCCTGGATACGGGGAACCTGAGCCAAGGCC
>CAZOUA010000011.1:52657-64334 GCA_964582865.1 uncultured Nitrospira sp.
TCGCCATGCACGCCCTCAATCATCTCCTGCTTCATGTCACGAATGTGCCAGGATTACGCCGTTTGAAACCACGACTCCACGATCTGCTGAAGCTCGCCCGTATCGAACGGCTTCAAGAGGTACGCCTGCGCGCCGATACCGATGGCCTCGATCGCGGAATTTTTAGCGCCGGACACCGATAACATGACGATCGGAATCTGCTGATCCGCTTGCCGGATGCGCTTCAACACTTCCAGTCCATCAAGGGACGGAAGGGAGATATCGAGGATCACGCCGGAATAACGCTCGACGCGAACAGCTTCCAGGGCCTTCATCCCGTCGGCTACCACGTGCACCTCGTAGCCCCTGGCGCCCAGGCGATCCACGATCAATTGGCGAATATCGCTGTCGTCATCTGCGACGAGAATGCGGGAGTTGCCGGCTCTGCTCCCCCACTCCACCCTGTCGGGCGTCACTCGCAACGGAAGGGTGAAATACAGCTCGGCCCCTCCTTCCGACCCATTGCGGGCTTCGATGGTGCCTCCATGCAATTCGACCAGAGTCCGAACGATGGACAGTCCCAACCCGAGCCCCTTCACACCTGTCCGAGCCTGCTTGACGCGAAAGAATGGATCGAAGATCTTGTCGAGATACTCCGCCGGAATACCCGGCCCCGTATCGCGCACAGAAATTCCGGCATGCCGCTGGCTGTCCTGTCCGACGGTCACCGTAATACGCCCTTCCTCCGGCGTAAACTTCATGGCGTTTTGCACGAGATTGATGACGATTTGGAACAATCGATCCCGGTCCGCCCACACGAGGAGCGGAACGGAAGGATAGACGGCACCGATGTGCTGCCGCTTGGCCTGCGCCAGCGGGCGAAGCTGTTCGATCACGTCGCCGACGCACAGCTCCAGATCCAGTTCAACCGGCGCCAGCTCCAGCCGGCCGGTCTGGATTCTCGTCCGGTCCAACAGATCTTCGATCATCCGGATCAACCGGTCGGAATTCTCCAGGATTCGCGTCAAATACCGCTGCTGCTTGTCGTTGACCGGCCCCGTCAGGCCATCCAGCATATTCTGCAGAAACCCCTTGATCGAGGTCAGCGGCGTTTTCAGTTCATGCGAGACATGCGACAGGAATTGCGACCGCAAACGGTCCGCCTGTTCCAGCTCGGCGGTCCGCTCCCGGACTTTGACCTCCAGCCCGGCGTTGAGCTCTTCGATTTGTTGATAGGCCGACGTGTTGTCGAGCGCAATGGCGACTTGGTGGGCGAACGTCATCATCAGCTCGAGATCTTCTTCGGCCAGACTATGCTCTTGCATCCGGTCGACCATCAGGCTCCCGAGAATCCGATCTTTCGTCTTTAGCGGCACGATCATCAACGATTTCGTACCGGTCGCCTGCGCCAGCTGCTGGTTGACCGGGTGCAGCCGGTCCCACACCGCGCGCACGTCCCCGATGAGCAGCGGCCTGCCCTGCAACAACACCATCCCCTCCGGACTCAGCGGATCCGACACCGGAATCTCTCTCGTTTGCGCAAACTCCTGGATCTCCCGGGACACGCCGACCACCCGGGCGCCGCTGACGACCTGGCGGACAGGATCGTAGAAGGAGATCATCGCCCGGTCATACCGAAGGTCGCGCGTCAACGTCTCCAAGACCTGTTGAAGCAGGGCCTCCCGATCCAACGTCGAACTGAACAGCAAGCCGGCGCGATGCAACACGGTCAGATGGTTGACCTTGCGGCGCAGCTCCACACGCGTCTGTTCCTGTTCCAAGTAGGCCTCGCGCAGCTCTTCGTGGCGCGACTCGACGAAATTGATCTGTTCCTGGATCAACGCCTCCCGCCGGCGGCTTTCCTTGTGAAGGCGCCGATTGATGAGCAGGCCGGAGGTCAGAACGGGAATCAGCCCGGCCAGCAGGATCTCGCCCAGACTCATCGACGGATACGCCGCACGCGTCACGCCCGACGTCAGCACGCCGGCCCCGATCCCCCAGAAGGCCCAGGACCGATGCTGCTGCGATTGAGGCTGCCATCGGATATCCCATTCGCAGTAGGCATCCCCTTTGACGATGCACGCGCGATCGGTCACCCGCGACGGAGAAAGCCGATGGAGCCTGGGCGGCACCATGGCGATCCGTCCTTTGGCCGATTCGCAGATTTGCGTCACGCAGGCTTTGCGGTAAGGCCCGAACTGTTCGTACACACGGTCGGTCAGGGTCAGCCGGAGCACCGCGGAAGAGTCGGTCACTTCGATCACGGAATATTCGAGGCCCTTGGCGAACTTCTGCGCAAAATAGGGATACATGCGATGAATTTGTGCGAGGCTGAAGGGACGCCCCAAGGTCTGAATCAGCGGAGAGATGTGTTTCTCGCGGCCGACGTGATCATAGAAGGCAGGATCACCGGACAGCTGCCGGCAGAACTCGCGCAGGTACGATGTGAATTCATAGGAATAGCTGTTCCAGACGTTCTTCAACTGCTCGGGCGTCACGTGACAGGCGGAATCCCTGACACGCGCGTTGATGAGGCTGCACAGTTCGACTGTCGATCGGGCTGCAGCCTCGGCGCCCTTCGTCCTGGTGACCAGCTCTTCCAGATACTCCACATTGTCGCGCACGATCATGCCGCTGACGTCCCGAATACGTTCGCCCCGTTCATCGACGCCGAAGGGCACAAATTGCATGTAGGCTCGATCAAGGATAGTCCGTTCCGGAGGGAGCAATTCGGTCGTCACAGACATGGTCGGCTCACTGCGCCAGGATGATACTTACGGCATGCCCCCGAATCGAGGATGGCAATTGTGCACCGGCGCGGATCGGAGAGTAAAGAGTATGCTTCCCCTGCCGGCGTCGAGTTCCCGTCGGTCCTGAGCCGGCGTTCGAAGGGTCTTGAACCATCGGCCCAACGCGCACCCGCCGCAGGCGCCGGCGGATGTTTTCAGCATCCTGCTAAGCGTTGATGTTGATTTCGAGATTCTTGGGATAGATCTTCCACGGCATCCAAGGCTCACGAGCCATGGATTCCTGCAATTGCTCCAGTTCCTGCCTGAACGAGCCAAACGCCTGAACGGCCGTGGCATGACGCTCCGGATGCGCCGCATCACGCGGCGCGAGTGCCGTCAAATCGGCGATCAACGGGGCACGCGGGGTATTCAACATGAAATTCATGTTGACCAGGCGCTGGTAGACATCCACCGAATCCCGCCTTCCGTCATGATAGACGCGAATCGGCAACACGTGGGTCCACACCTGATAGTTCCACAGAAATGTTCCGACCAGCTCATGCTGCACCGATGCCAGATACATGCAGGACGCAGCCACCCGAGCAAGCTGGGATACCGTGAGCAACGAAGCCGTGCACGGCAGTCCGTTCGGCAGGGACCGGTTCAAGCCATCGATCCAGTCGCAGACGCCGCGATCGCTGCGAACCGCGGCGTCATTGACATAATAGATTCCCAGGTACCGCAATGCGTGGCGATGCATGACGTCGTACAATGCCTTCAGATTGTCCTCGGTCGGCGTGGCGAATCCCGCATGGAGCACCTTCCGCTTGGCGGCATGCGTCTCGGGATCCCAGACCTGAACATCGAAACCCTGCACCGTGTCGCTGAAGAGCCGGTACATTTCCTCATGGGCATAACTGAATACGGCTTCGAAATCTCCGCCCGGCACCAGCTGCGATTCGGTGCATAACCGGTTGCTGGCTTGCGTACCGAAGACATGCGGCCACAGCAGGCGGCAGAACGGATGCACCTCAGGCAGCGTATTGCGCGTGACGATGGACAAGGCCTCTCCCCCGACCAGATGCACCCAATTCCAGTGACGGATGAGGCTCGTGTGGTTGGACAACGCACAGAGTGCGATCTTTCTGGCAATCGGCCAGATC
The DNA here is from genome assembly GCA_964582865.1 of uncultured Nitrospira sp. GTDB lineage: Bacteria > Nitrospirota > Nitrospiria > Nitrospirales > Nitrospiraceae > Nitrospira_C. Next base: position 56,529 of record CAZOUA010000011.1, read on the forward strand.
GGATCACCGGGACGCGCCACTCCTATTTCCGATTCAATCGAGGTGGGAACGAGACGTTTCGTATCCGTTTCAAGTTGAAAGGTGACGCGCGTCCCCAATCGAAACAGCCCGGCCCGCGGCTGATACTCACTGAGATGCCGCAGATCCCATTCGAAGGCCCCATCGGCATCCGACATCTTCAGGTATCCGGCAAACGGCCCCCGGACGGCCAAGCCTCCGAGATCGGGGTTCCCATCACCTTCCGCATCAAGATCGAGCGGCAGCACCGGAACTTCCAACACATCTTTAGGAGTCTTGCTATGCCGCTTCGCCGCCTTGGCCACGGCCTGGCGATGCCGATGAGTATAGGCGAGGCCGAGCGCTACTTGCGGATTCACATGGATGGGAGGAAGCCCCGGCATCATCGGAGCATAGAGACGGTTGAGCAGCATGAAGAACCGTGAAAAAACCCGACGCAAAATGTATCGAAACGGAGGGTGCTGCTCATCCGAGGGAGTCCGATCCCCGATCAGTACCCCCTTGATCGTAATGGAGGGGAAGACGTGGGAAATGGGAACGGCATTGAGCGGGCGCGGGTCCTTCTTGAGGCGGACCACATCCAGGTCCTGATTGGTCGAAAACTTGAACGCCGCAATCCATCCCCACAGTCTCCTCCGCACTGCCCATCTGAGTTGACTCATCGAGCGTATCCCCTCCTCTTCATCGTTGACCACCGAATGAACCAGTCATCATCGATGAAACGGAAGGCAAGCGGCGTACCTCCCGCTCAAATGAGACGGACTGCAGCGAATCCTTGAAATGCTTGAAATGATGGTTCGACAACGCACTCGTACAGGCGAGGGAGCCGTTGGCGTTGGAGCACGTATCGGGTTCGATACAGGCCCAGGAGGGAAAGGATACAGCGAGCGGTAACAGAATCGTTGCGCCGGTCTAGGTGCGCACTTTTCGCTTCAAGCGCCGTTCGACACTGGCTACCTTGCCGGACAAACGGCCTGCATGGCCTTTCCGGTAGTCGATCTTGATCGAACAGGAAATACGCCGGCAGTCCTTCTTCATGCGCTGGAAACAACGGGTGACGACGCGCAGCACGTCGTCCCATTCGCCTTCCAGTACCGTACCCATCGGGTTCAAACGATAGTTCACGCCGCTCTTATCGACGATGTCCAGCGAGCGTGCCACATACTTCCCGACGCTTTCACCTTTGCCGAGCGGCGACATACTGAATTCGAGTAGGACCATGTGCGGTTCGTGCCCCCTTGCTAAGATTTCGCCGCGGTGGATTCGCCGGCCAGCTTCGCCCGTTCTTCGAGCCAGACTTTCGGGTATTGCACTTTTCCCAACAGCCGGAACCCATCCAACGCCTCCCGTAACAGCGCACGGCGTTTCTCGGCATCCGGCTCGCTGGTTTTCGCCTGCACCCGCAGCCGGCCGAGCCATTCGACGAAGGCCGCAAAGTCGGCGTCCAGAATCTTTTCAAGGTCTTCCTTCATGAATCCCGACAGCGCCGGCGCCATACCACTCGTGCTGACGGCCACGCGCGCATGCCCGGATGCCACGACCGCCGGCATCGTCATGTTCGACGATTCCGGTTGATCGACCGACCAGAGGAGAAACTTCTTCTCGCGGGCTTTGGCGAACAGCGAACGGGAAAAATCTTTGTCGCCGCGCACCATGTTGAGCACCAGAATCGCACTCTCCAAATCGGTCTCTCTGAAATGACGGCCCCGGTGCACGACTTTCGCGGACGCCGCCAATTGCTTGAGCTGGTCGTGCAGCGTCGGCGCCACCACGGTTACTTTGGCGCCGGCCTCCAGCAAACGCTGCGTCTTTTCAGCGGCTTCTTCATCACCCCCGAGCACAAGAACCGGATACCCTCTGACATCGAGCGTGATGGGAAAGCCAGAATTTGCTGCCATGATTACTCCTCCAGTTTCAAGAGAAAGGGCATCATACAACAGAGCCTTTTCCAGCGTAAACCATGCTCTCCCCTTTTCTTCGCGAGCCCGGTATAATGCGCCGTTTTGCATCACCTTTTCTCGATTGGAGCCCAAGAATGGCCGGACAGAATCTTCGCACACTCGGCTTTGCCGGCAGCATCATCGGCCTATCGGCCCTCGCCGCCTGGCTTGGCCTTGCCCACAGCTGCGACCCTCAACAGGGCGAAGCCGTCATCGCCGGCCAGGTTCTGATCAGTCCTGCACTGGCCGATCAAGTGCGTCCAACCGACGTGCTGTTTGTAATTGTAAAACGACCAGGTGGCACACCGAGGCCGGTCGCGGCCAAACGAATCGAGAACCCCAAATTCCCCGTCCCGTTCGAGATCACCAACGCCGACGTGATGGTGCAAGGGTCGGAACTGCGGGGCATGGTCGATGTGATCGCCCGATTGGACCGCGACGGGCAAGCAGGTCCGGCACAACCGGGCGATATCGAAGGCCGGTATGCAAAAAATCCGACGCTGCCGGGGGGACGGGACTTCGAGATTATTTTAGATAAGGTGCACGAGTAGGGAAGACAGAGGAAAAGTGCTGAGTGCTCAGTGCTGAGACTTGGATTAGGAGAGCCGATCGCTCAGCACTTTTCAGCACTTTATGGCCCGGAGGAATCTGTATCCAACTCCATATTCCAGTACAGGTAATCCCGCCAACTTTCAGGCGTATTTCTAATACCGATGGTAATGGTGACGATCGGACTCCAGCGCGGCTTTACCGGCCGCTTCATCAACCGCATGCCGGCTTCTTCCGGCGTCCGTCCGCTTTTCCTGTTATTGCAGCGCCAGCAGGCCGTCACGATGTTCTCCCAGGTCTTGCGCCCGCCTTTGGCGATCGGCACCACATGGTCGAAGGTCAGTTCTTCCGTTCTGAACTTGCTGCGGCAATACTGGCAGGTATACCCGTCTCTGGTGAAAATGTTAATGCGGGAAAATTTGACCGCCCGATGGCTGTCTTTCAAGCGAACGAGCTTGAGCAGCCGCATGACGGCCGGAAGCTTAAACGAGATGGAAACCCCGTGCACTTCGCGATCGTAGACCTCGAGGACTTCGACTTTGCCTTGCCACAGGAGGGCGATCGCTTTTTGCCAATGAACGACACGCAGGGGTTCATAGGTGGAATTGAGCAGGAGGGTCATTTCCATAGAGTGGAATCCTCATTCCCAACCGAGGCTCCTTGTCTGAGAAAGCCTTCCATCGGTCTGGGTACGCTCTGGTATTTGTATGCCACAAGACCCCTCTGAAATCAAGCGGACGCCGGTTCTCCCTGGACTTCCGGCTACCTGGTCCGGCTGCCGGATGATGTGTCATGTCTGAATTCGTCACCGTCGCCACCACCGAAGAAATCCCGCCGGGAAGCGGCAAGACCGTGGAGGTTCACGGCGTGTGGATCGCCCTCTTCAACGTCGGCGGGACATTCCACGCGATCGACAACACTTGCCCGCATGCAGGAGGGCCGCTCGGAGAAGGTCACCTGACCGGAGAGGCCGTCGAGTGCCCCTGGCATGGCTGGGAATTTAACGTCTGCACGGGCGAACGAACCGGAAATCCCAACTTCACGGTCGCCTGCTGCCCGGTCCGCGTGGAAGGCAACCAGATTCAGATCGCCCTGCCGCCGGGTTTCAAGTAGGGCCAAGAATTTTCGGCCCAGGCGGCCCCGGCGCAGCCGGTTCTTCCGCGTCAGGCTCTTTCGGCGTGACACCGTCCGCCGGAAGCGACGCGGCATTCACCTTCTTCAGCGACAGATTGGCGTGCCAGATGAATTCCCGCTCGAACCATTGCCCGGTCTTCCCCTGATCCCGCAACTGCACGCGCACCTCGTAGAGATCGCCGTCGACCTGCTTCACCCGCCACTCGCCGAGCCGGGCGTTGAGGCCGCGTTCCTTCATCGACCGCACATGCTCGGTCATGGCCTGCAGGATCGTGGGGTAGCCTTGCGCCCGATGAGTCTGCACCATCGCCAGGGCGTCGGCTCCGCGGCGATCGATCATCGGATTCACGGTCGGCGGCTTGGTCCAAATAAAATAGACCGCGCCGATCAAGAGAATCGCCACGACAACATAATGAACAATTTTCACCATAACGAGAACCAGCCCGCGAGGAATCAACGACACGATTGAGCAGCATCTTAGGAAGAGCGCAAGAGCGAAGTCAATCACACCGGCGCCGGTGACAATCGGCTGCGAGAGCGCTTGTGCGGGTAAAAGCCGGTGTGCTACAACTACCGCTGGATTCCACGATTGCATTGCGAGCGTAGACACCAATGAAATTCTTTTTGTACGGCGACAACCTCAATCCGACTCAGTTGAAGCGGCGGGCCCCGGAACACCAGTTCCTGATGCTGGCAACGCTGCCCGAACATACGATCCAGTTCTCCCGCTGGTCGTCGCAGTGGCGATGCGGATTGGCCACCATCGCCCCCTCGCCCGGTGAAAAAGCCTGGGGCGCCGTCTTTGAAGTGACCGACGAAGACCTCAAGCTCCTGGACAAGTTCGAAGACGACGTGCCGCAAGGGGCCTTCCGGCACGTGCAAGTGACCGTCGTCACGGAAGCCGGCGAGAAGATGCTGGTCACCACCTATGCGGCCACGCCGATCGGCAAGTTCAAACCCAAAGCGCACTATCTCGATTGGGTCATGAAAGGCCTCAAACAGTGGAAGTTTCCGGAAGAATGCATCGAACAGTGGCAGTCGTTTCGTCCGCAGTCGTAAGTACCCATTGCACCCAACCCTAACAGAGGAATCTTCATGCCAAAGCCGAAATATCACATCGTCGTGTGCACCAATGCCCGTCCGCCCGGCCATCCCAAACCCTCCTGCGGCAACCAAGGCTCCGGCCAGTTGCTCATGGCCTTCAATATGGGACTCATGCAGAAAGGCGTGATGCCGGGCGAGGTGCTCGTCAGCGGGTCCTCCTGCCTCGGCCCCTGCGAGCAAGGCCCGACCGTCGTCGTCTATCCGGACGGAACCTGGTATTCAAAAGTGACGGAAGCCGACGTGGCGACCATCATCGACGAACACATCAAGGGCGGCAAACCGGCAGCAAAATTAAACCCTGATGCGGTGTGGAAGTAAGAATAGGTCAAGGCTAAGGTTAAGGCCGAGCAACTCATGACCGAATCCACCTCAACCTTAACCTCAGCCTAAGCCTTCTTGCCCATGAGCAGCCCTACCGCACACGAACATAAAGCTCATGCACCCCGCAAAGTGGGATGCATGGTGATTACCTGCAGCGACACCCGCACGCCGGAAACGGATACCAGCGGCCAGCTGATCCAGAAGCTGCTCACGGAGCAGGGCCACAGCATCGCGGCGTACCATCTGGTCAAAGACGAACCGGCGCAGATCAAGGCCCGGATCGGCGAAGGGACGACGAACGACGCCGTGCAGGCCATCATCATCAACGGCGGCACAGGAATATCCCGGCGGGATTCTACATTCGAAGCGGTCGATGCGATGCTGGAAAAACGGCTGGATGGATTCGGTGAAGTCTTTCGCTTCTTAACCTATCAGGACATCGGCTCACCGGCCATCATGAGCCGGGCGACCGCCGGCATCATCAAAGGCCGCATCCTCTTCTCCACCCCAGGCTCCGAAAACGCCGTCCGGCTGGCGATGGAGAAGCTGATCCTTCCGGAACTCGGACATCTCGTCAAAGAACTCACGAAACACTAGAAGAGTAGAACCGCTTTAGGCTGTTCAAAATGGCCTTCCAGCAAGGCCGCAGCTAGCGAGGACCTGAGGCGTGCTTTGTCCTGCACGTTGAAGGTCCGAGCGACGGGAGAACGCCGCTGGAGGCCATTTTCAACAGCCGTTTAGTCCTGCGCAATCTTCGGCTCAGAATATCCCACTGCCGCAGGAAGCTTCGATTGCGCGTAGCGCTTGTAGCACATCAGCAGATCCCGCACCGACACCACGCCGACGATCTCTCCCGCCTTGGTCACGCCGAGGTGACGCACGCCCAGATCGCCCATCATGTCCTGGGCATCATCAACCGACTGGCTCGCCTCGATCGTGCAGATCGGCGTCGTCATGATCTTTTCAACGGTGAGTTTACCGAGAGGCTTATTCGCCGCCACCGCGCGCCGGACGATATCGGTATCCGTCACGATGCCGACCAGCTGTTTCCCCTTTTTCACCAACAGCGATCCCACCCGCGCTGCACGCATCGCCTTGGCCGCACTGGCGACCGACATGCCTGGTCCCACTGTCTTCGGACGTTTCGTCATGATCTGAGAAACGGTCGTCATGGTTCCCCCCTTTCGTCGAACGTGAACTCGACTGAGAAGAACGCCCGGCCAAACCGAACTTCGTTCGACCCGTTCGCGCACGCGTGCAGCGAACGGATACACACCTCCGGTCACGAGTTCGGCGCGTTCAGTAGCTTCAGGCTATCACAAATCTTCGAGGCTGTTCAAAACGGCTAACGGCTCTCGCCTGCCCGCCCCGGGCTGCAAGAGCCGCTCATTCCCGATGGGGTACGCTGAGAACGTTGACGAGGCGAGAACGCAGCCAGGAAGTGGCGCATTTCGGCGCGCCGGCGTCGGGCGGGTGAAACACGAGGCCATTCTCAACAGACGAGCACGATTTTACCGAAGAACTTCCGGCTGAGCATCTGCTCCTGCGCTGCACGCGCCTCCTTGAGCGGATAGGTCCGGTCGATCACCGGCACCAACCGTCCTTGCCCCATCAACTCCGCCGCCTTCACCAGTTCCGCGCGAGTGCCCATGTACGAACCTTTGATCGTCAGCTGACGGGAAAAGACGTAGCGGAGATTCAATTTCACGTCGCCGCCGGTCGTCGCGCCGCAGGTAATCAACCGTCCGCCTCTCGCCAATGAGTCGAGGCAGGTGTCCCAGACCTCCGGACCGATATGCTCGATCACGACATCGACTCCGCGTCCTTCCGTCAGCAACTTGACCCGTTCCGCGACCTTTTCCCTGGCATGGTTGATCACGGCGTCCGCGCCCAGGATTACGGCTTTCGGAATCTTGTCGTCGGACCCGACGGTCGTCATCACGCGCGCCCCGGCCAGTTTGGCCATTTGGACCGCCATGCTCCCCACCCCGCTTCCCGCCCCCATGATCAGCACCGTTTCCCCGTGCTGAAGCCCGGCCAGGGCGAACAGCATGTGCGAAGCCGTCACCGAGACGAGCGGAAAGGCCGCAGCCTGTTCGAACGACAAGTTGTCGGAAATCGGCAAGACGTTGCGGAACGGCACCTTCACGTACTCGGCATAGCCGCCATGCGTCATAGCTCCGACCAAACCGTAGGAGCGGCAGAAGTTGTCGCGCCCGGCAAGGCATTGGTCGCAGCGCCAGCAACTCAACCCCGGCGACACAAACACCCGCTGCCCGAACGCCAGCCCCTCCGCATGGGCCCCGACCTGCGCGACGACTCCTGCCACATCCGATCCGGACACATGCGGCAGCGGCATCGGATAAGCCGGATTGCCCTGCCTGATCCAAATGTCCAGATGGTTCAGCGCACAGGCTTTGACCTGAACCAACACCTCGTCAGGGCCGATCGCCGGCATCGGCAGATCTTCATAACTCAGCTTCTCCGGCCCGCCATGCTCACGAAACAAGACCGCTTTCATAGAATTCCTAGCTTTCAGCTATCTGGCTTCAGCAATTGGCCATCCTTCAGAACAGAACGCTGAGGGTTGGCATTGTCTTCTTTCTTACAGGATGATCAAAAAGGTCGCTGTTCTCACCCGCCCAACCCCGGCGCGCCGAGACGCGCCTTTTCCAAGGCAACGCCGCAGGGAGCATCGTGAATGAACTCCTATGTCCCTCCCCCTCCCTCCTCCAGCAGG
>CAZOUA010000011.1:64434-66953 GCA_964582865.1 uncultured Nitrospira sp.
CCGAAGCGCGCGGGCCTTCCAGACTGCCTACGATTCACGCTGTCCATCGTTTCAAAACTTCAACGTCCCTTCAACTACCATCACACACTGCCCCCCGACTTTCACCACCTGAATCGCGTCGTCATCCGATTCCACGCGGACGAGGATGTTCGACGGCCGTTCCATTTCATAGCCCTGCTCGATCAACAGATCGGTCGTCGGCCCGACGTCCACCACCCCGTTGTGCACCAGATAGGCCCCCAACGCCCCGCCGGCGCTTCCAGTAGCCGGGTCTTCAAGAATGCCGATCGCAGGGGCGAACATCCTGGCATGCACGGTCGCGGAAGGCTCTACCGTCACCGTCGTGAACACCATGATTCCGTTGGCGCCGATCCGCCGGCAGAGGTCGGTGATCGCGGAAGCGTCCGGCTTGATCGACCGCACCGCCGTCAGCGTGCGCACCGGCACGATCAAGACGGGTAGTCCGGTCGAGACTACTTCCAACGGCCACTTGGCTTCCGCGATCACATGCTTGGGAAGCCCGAGCGAGCTGGCCACCTTGTAGAAATCCTCGGCCCCCTCGAGCCGCTCGAGAAACTGCGGCTCCGGCTGCGACATGACCACGCGAGACACCAGGCCATCCTGGGTATGCAACTCGACCGGATACAACCCGATGTTGCACTCCTGCACCACGCGCGTCACCGGTTCCGGCGTCGCCACCAGACCCAACTGCGCCAGCACATAGAAGGTGCCGATCACCGGATGGCCGGCAAAGGGAATCTCCTGGGTCGGGGTAAAAATGCGCAGGCGAACGACGGCAGCCGGATCGGTCGGCGGAAGCACGAACACGGTTTCGGAAAGATTCATCTCCCGCGCGATCTGCTGCAGCTGATCGTCGCTCAGCCCCTGGGCGTCCGGGAACACCGCGACCGGATTGCCGCCGAACGGTTGCGCGGAAAAGACATCGGCTTGGTAGAACTTGAGGGTGCGGCCTTCAGGCATGCGGTCCCTTATGCTGGGCGCGAAAGCGCCTCATACGACTGCGTCATCGGATTCCGGACATAGCTTTCGACGTAATTCTGGAGCGAGCCGTTCTTGTAGAGCTGTTCGTTCGCAAAGCGCGTGTCGATCTTGTGCAGCACCTTCACTTTCACGCCGGTCTTCTTCATGAACTGCTCCAGCGTCACGCCGGTAATGTCCGTATAGGGACCACGGCCCGACTGCATGATGCACTTCGGAATGTGCACGACCTTTTCCTTCGTCAAACGCCGCGCGATGTCGTCGAAGGTCAAGAGCACGGTGCAATCGGAGTCCCCGCTCAGCATCGCGTTCGGCACGTAGAGGAACTTCGCCCGGTTCTTCCGGTAGGTCGTCAGAATCTTGTACACGCTCCAGGCCGTAACCAGCGTATCTTTCTTTTCCAACTCCAGCGAGTCGAACAGGCTCACGATCCGCCTGCGGCTCAAGAACGCCGTGGTGTAAGCCTCGGTATGGATCGTCTGGAGATTCGGCAGGGCCGCGTCGTAAATCCGCAGCGCCTCGTCCGCCAAATGCTTCCGCCCCTGCCGCATCAGGCTGGCCGTCTCTTCCTTGAGTCCCCGCACCGGCGTGAGCGTTCCCATCCAGAGCACGCAACGCTGGTTGATGCCGGAGATCGTCATCGCGTCTTTCGACATCGTCTGCGCATCGAATGCGTAAAAGTTGGCCGACGACACCGCCGGGCCATCCAACACCTTCATCAGATGCTTCACCGAGGGCGCGTGGGGCATGAGCCGCTGGCGGTAGTCGCTCAGCGTGATGACCGACAACTCGAAATTGATCCGCCCCGGATATTGCGCCACCAGCTGATGGATCTTCGGCACGTGCACGAAGCCGACCGTAAAGAATTGAATGCTCTTGTCCGTGTACTTCAAGAAATCCTCGACCCACTCCATCGCCTTCGGATGCAGGAACAGGTCGGTCCATTCCATGTACTCGTTGCCGCCCAGGCACCAGAACTGTTTCGGATCCGTCGGTTTCTTGCTGATGTAATCGAGGATGTACTTCCAGTCTTCGTCGCTGGTCTTCGGCGGGTCGAGCGTTTCGCGGTAGGAATGGTCCAGCTCGTAGCAGAACTCGCACTTCACCGGGCAATCTCGCCCGAGGCTGATCGGGATCTTGCCCGCGTCCATCTCACGGCGCAGGACGTCGCGATAGTCTTTGTTCTGGAAGATGGGAGTCGGCTGAAGGATCGGTAGAACAGTCGGCATCGTTTGACAGGCTTACATCCTATTTGTCAGACTCTCGCTCCATGACTGATGAAGCCATCCCCAAAGAAGTCACCCGCGCACTGGAGATTCTGGAACTCACGCTCCCCGCCACCTCCGAAGACCTGGAACGGGCCAAACGCGTGCAGCTCTACAACTGGAATCCCGCCCGCTACTCGAATCTGACCAACAACCCCAAAGCCTACATGCAGGCCTACAAGAAGGCCGAAGAGATGACCAAACTCGTCGAAGCGTCCTATGCCCTGCTCTCGGCCTTGCTTGTCCCCGACGAGA
>CAZOUA010000012.1:0-66389 GCA_964582865.1 uncultured Nitrospira sp.
GGATGTCGATTTCAGAGTCGGGGATGACGACGTAGGATGAGATGTGCAGCATAGAAGTCTTGGATGTCGTAAAAGGTCGCCAGCTGCGTTCTCGCCTTGCCTAAGCCTTCAGCGTACTGAAACAGTGCGCTGAAGGCTTTCGCTGGCCGCGGCCTTGCTGAACGGCCTTTTTGAATATCCTACAGGAGGCTGCGTCCGCATAGCTATTGAAAGGATCTAATCGCTTTGCTGTGTCATGATTTCCTCTCGCAAACGACGAATTTATCGGCGTGATGCCACAAAGCGGTGCCACATCAGCTGGAATAGACAGTTAGGTGACATCTTAGTCCCAGGCGGCATTCTCGTCACACCACTCAAATAAAAACATTAGCTGCTCAAGCTCATGCGTGCCTTTCTCAAGCTGACGCATCTCAAATCTCGCCGAGTCACTACCAAGCAACGATCTGAGCATGATCTCGTTGGCCATAAGCTCGTGAGCAACGTGGTTGCGGTAATCAACAACACTTTCTAAGAGTGTGCAGAAGTCTTTGCGCAACCCACGCTGCCTTAGATCTTTCGCAGTCATCCCAAGTGTCCATCGCTCCATGTCTTTGGGGTCGACGCCGTACTTTCTATGGAGTAGGCCTTTCAAGCTCAATTCGAGGAGCTGTGCGATTCCCATGAACATTGCAAAGTGTTCTAGGAAGTTGAGCTTCTTATATTTGGTCAGACGCTGTCCAACCGCCTTTTGAATTTCCTCCACATTGAGTGACTGGCCTTGAGGCCTTTGTGTGCCTTTCATACCGCCTAACTAAATAAGTCTACTGCGAACTACCGTGTTGCCAGTACGGACAACCTGGGAACCTTAGAGAGAGGCAACTGGGTGAAATAAATGGGGATACTCTAAATTATTCGTCAGTATTAGTGCCAAACACTTTTTTTTCTCCTTGCTGCTTCAAGCGGCTGGGATGCTGCCCCTACCGACTTTGCCGAAGGAAGGGGGGCCGTTGGAGAACAACCGGGTGGCTCGGCGAACGGGGCAGATTTCTCACCCGCCCAACCCCACCGCGCCGAGACGCGGGCTTTCGCCAGGCGCGCGCAACGGAAGGGACCCACTGGGGGATGGGTGGAGTGAGCACGGTGGGGCTGTTCGTCGAGACAGGACCCGCGAGAGTTCGGCTTAATGGAAGTTGATTACTGCAGTTCCGGCAGGCGATCGATGATGCGGAGTCTCACTTCATCCCCCACCTGCATCTGCACCATCTTGGTCGTGAGGCTGGATCGCACACGCTGGGCGTCTTCGAGCTTGAATTGCACTTGTCCGCCGCATCGCTCCACGAGATGAAACAAAAGAAGCGTCGTCAGCCGCTGAAGTTCGTCGTCCGTTGTATGCTGACTCAAATTGAGAATTTGCGACATGGAAAAGCCCTCGGTTCAGCCAATGGGGTGACTGTCCCTTATCGCTGAAGCGAGAGCCGTTCTACAATGCCCCAAAGGGAGGGGGAAGCGGGTCCTCCAGCCTTCGCGAGCCAGAAGGCCTTAGTAAACACCTCGGTAATTTGTCCTTACGAATCAGTTGGTTATGGGACGAACGTGGAGCATCCGCCTCGCCAGAAAAGCAAAGAGCAGGGCAGAGCTTGGCACTAACTGGAATAGTTTTCCATCGGCGGGCAGGTACAGATCAGATTGCGATCCCCGTAGGCTTCATCGATCCGGCTGACATGGGGCCAGAACTTATCATCCTTGACCCAGGGAGCCGGATAGACAGCCTGCTCGCGGCTATAGGGCCGATCCCATTCCGAAACGGTCACAATTTGCGCGGTGTGGGGCGCGTTCTTGAGCAGGTTATTGGTGCGGGGCTGCCGGCCGTCGGCGATCTCTTGAATCTCGGCGCGAATCCTGATCATCGCGTCGCAAAACCGGTCTAGCTCGGATTTCGACTCGCTCTCTGTCGGTTCGATCATGAGGGTGCCGGCCACGGGAAACGAGACGGTCGGCGCATGGAAGCCATAGTCCATCAGTCGTTTTGCGACATCCATGGCTTCCACGCCGGCCGTTTCCTTGAACTGACGGAGGTCGAGGATGAACTCATGAGCCACAAACCCTGACGTCCCCTTGTACAGAATCGGATAGTACTTCTCCAATTGCTTGGCCATATAGTTGGCATTCAGAATCGCGACTTGTGTGGCCTTGGTCAATCCGTCCCGCCCCATCAGCGCGATATAGGCCCACGAGATGGTCATGATGCTGGGGCTGCCATAGGGCGCAGCAGAAACTGGTCCGATCGACTGCTCGCCACCGAGCCCCGTGACGGGATGGCCCGGGAGAAACGGTGCCAAGTGTCGGGCGACGCCGATCGGCCCCATCCCGGGACCGCCCCCGCCATGGGGAATGCAAAAGGTCTTGTGCAGGTTGAGATGGCAGACATCTGCGCCGATATCTCCCGGGCGGCAGAGTCCGACCTGCGCATTCATGTTCGCACCGTCCATATAGACCTGTCCGCCGTGCGTATGGACGATCTGGCAGATACGGCGAACGTCCGCTTCGAACACGCCATGCGTCGAGGGGTAGGTGAGCATCAAGGCTGCCAACCGATCCCGGTGCTGGGCTGCTTTTGACTCGAGATCCGCAAGATCGACGTTTCCCTGTTGGTCACAGGCGACGGCGACCACCGTCATCCCCACCATCGCTGCGCTCGCCGGGTTGGTCCCGTGCGCCGAAACAGGAATCAAACAGACATCGCGGTGAAACTCGCCCTGGCTCCGGTGGTAGGCCCTGATGACCATCAGACCTGCATACTCACCCTGCGAGCCGGCGTTGGGCTGCAAGGACACCGCGGAGAAGCCGGTGATCTCGGCCAGCCAAGCTTCCAGCTGGCGAAACAACTCCTGATACCCTTTACTTTGTTCGAGCGGGGCAAACGGGTGCAGCCGTGCGAATTCCGGCCAGGTCACAGGCAACATCTCCGTCGTGGCGTTGAGCTTCATCGTGCAGGACCCAAGCGGAATCATGGAGTGGGTCAGCGACAAATCTCGCGCCTGCAGTCGATGAATATAGCGCAACATTTCGTGCTCGGCGTGATAGCGATTGAAGATCTCGTGCGTGAGATAGGCGCTGGTGCGGGCCAGGTTCGAGGGAAAGCTCGTCGAGACGGTCTCGCTCAATGCTTGAACCGTAAACGGCAGCCGTTCATGGCCGACAAACATCTCCATCAGCCGCCGGACGTCGTCTTCTCCCGTCGCTTCGTCGAGCGAAATACCGAGCGAATCGTCTTCATGCCGTCGGAGATTGATGCCCTGCTCGTCGGCCCGCATCAGAATCTGTTCGACCTGCGCCTTGGTCACGCGCACGCGCAGCGTGTCGAAAAACTCTTCACTTCCGACCTCGAATCCGAGCTGCCGCAGCCCCGTCGCGAGAACCACGGCCAGTCCATGAACCCGCTCGGCAATCTTCCGCAATCCTTCAGGCCCATGATAGACGGCGTACATGCTCGCCATGACCGCCAAGAGCACCTGTGCTGTGCAGATATTGCTCGTGGCTTTCTCGCGCCTGATGTGCTGCTCACGGGTCTGCAACGAAAGCCGGTAGGCGGTTTTCCCGGTCCGATCTTTCGAGACACCGACGATCCGACCGGGCATCTGCCGCTTGTGCTCTTCCCTGGCCGAAAGAAATGCGGCGTGGGGACCGCCGAATCCCATCGGCACTCCGAACCGTTGGCTGGAGCCGACTGCAATGTCGGCCCCGAATTCCCCGGGCGGACGCAAGATCGTCAGCGCCAGCAGATCGGTTGCGACCACCACAAGAATCCCCGCCTTGTGCGCCTGCTCGACAATCGCGCTGTAGTCGCCGACATACCCGTCTGTGGCCGGATATTGCAGGAGAATCCCGCTCAACTGTGAATTGCTGAAATCGATCGTCTTTGTGCGTCCGATGTGCAAGATCATCCCCAGCGGTTCCGCCCTCGTCCGCATCACGGCGATCGTCTGCGGATGGCAATCCAGCGAGACGAAGAATTCCTTGCGCTCCTGACCGGCACTGCGAGCGATCGCCAGACACATCGTCATAGCTTCTGCCGCCGCCGTGGCTTCATCCAAGAGGGAGGCATTTGCCAAGGGAAGACCGGTCAAGTCAGCGACCATCGTCTGAAAGTTGACCAGTGCTTCTAACCGACCTTGAGCAATTTCCGCCTGGTAGGGCGTGTATTGCGTATACCAGCCTGGATTTTCGAGGATGTTCCGTTGGATCACCCCGGGCGTGATGCAGTCGTAATAGCCCATCCCGATAAACGATCGATAGACTCGATTCTCGTCTGCCAAACCCCGCAACTCTTCCAGCGTAGACTGTTCACCGCGGTGAGGGGGAAGCTCCAGGGCGCGCCCCAGTTGGATATTGCGCGGGACCGTCGCATCGCTTAACGCCTGCAACGATTGAAGCCCTAACAAGGCGAGCATTTCGCGCATGTCGGCTTCTGTGGGACCAAGATGACGATGAATGAACGTGTCGGTCGGGTTCAAAAACTCAGGAGTTGCCATGGCGGGTGGTTGGCCCTTTGACGGTGGTGTTTCGTGCCTTGAATCCGGCGCGCCGGGCCGAACAATACCATGCTTGCCCCTCATTCTCCAAGCGGAGATCGTCGGAACGTTCGCCTTTCCCATGCCGGGTTTGGATGGAATGGACAAGCGGCCCTCTCTGACATCTACTGGAGATCGGCGGCCGCAGGTTTGTTATAATCCCCCATCGCCACTATGCGCATCCTGGTCATCGAAGACGAAACCAAAGTGGGCTGCTTCATCAAGCGCGCGCTTGAGGAGGAAAGCTATGCCGTCGACCTGTGCGAAGACGGGGCAAAGGGCCTGGAGATGGCGCTCGCCACCAACTACGACACGATCGTCGTCGATCTCATGCTGCCGTCATTGTCCGGCTTGGAGATCGTCAAAGGGATCCGCCGTGAGCGCATCCAGGTTCCCGTCCTCATCCTCACCGCACAATCCCAAGTGGACCAGCGAGTGAAAGGTTTGGATGCCGGAGCCGACGACTATCTCACCAAGCCATTTGCCATCGACGAACTCCTAGCCAGAATTCGCGCGCTCCTCCGGCGCGGCGCAACAGACAGTCCCGGCATGTTGCAGATCGACGATTTGATCCTGAATCCCGCCACACGCGAGGTCACGCGGGGCGGCCAACGCATCGACCTGACTTTGAAAGAATATGCCTTGCTCGAGTACTTGATGCGCCATACCGGCCGAGTCCTCACTAGACCGATGATTTCCGAGCACGTCTGGAACCAGGACTTCGATACCTTTACCAACGTCATCGACGTGTACGTAAACTACCTCCGCAACAAGATCGACCGCGGACGCACCAAGAAGCTCATTCATACCATCCGCGGCAGCGGCTACATGCTGAAGGCAGATTAAATGCCGCTGCGTCTTCGGCTCACCCTCTGGTACGGCAGCGCGCTCGCACTGATTCTTATCGCCTTCTCGACCGTCTTGTACTTCGTGACGGCGCGCAGCCTCCGCGACGCCGTGGATCAATCGCTGGAGGAAACCGCCGCCGCCGCAGTGCGGTCGCTGGAGGAACGCGGGTTCCTGCCGCTCATCGACGAAGATGAACTGATGTCGCAGTTCCCCGAGCTGGCGCGCATCGACAAGTTTTTCCAGATCTTCAGTCCCTCCGGCACCATCACGATTCGCTCTCCGAATGTCAAACAGCATGAACTGCCGCTCAGCCGCCGCGCATTGGAAGTCGCCTTTTCCGGACAAACCATCTTCGAGTCCGCCAAGTATCCGAAGGAACCGCCGCTCCGCCTCATCTCCGTGCCTATTATTTATCGCGGCAACCTGCTCTACATCGTGCAGGTCGGGACATCGATGGAATCGGTGGACCAAACTTTGAACCGCCTCCTTCTCGTCCTGCTCGTCACCATGCCCCTCGCCCTAGCGGTTTCGCTTGCAGGAGGCTGGTTCCTGGCCGGACGGGCCCTGCGTCCGGTGGATACGATTACGCTGGCAGCGCAACGGATCGCGGGAGGCGATTTGACCCAGCGATTGAACGTCCCGGCCTCAGCCGACGAAATCGGCCGGCTCGCCGGCACCTTCAATAATATGATCGCGCGGCTGGAAACGTCGTTCCGACAGATTCGCCAATTCAGCAGCGACGCGTCACATGAACTTCGAACCCCCTTGACGGTCATGAAGGGCGAGACGGAGCTCGCGCTCCGGCGGCCTCGCGAAGCCGGTGATTACACCGTGGTGCTGGAAAGCAATCTGGAAGAAATCGACCGCATGACTCGCATCGTAGACGAGCTGCTGTTCCTCTCCCGTGCCGACATGGGCGAGGTCAAGATGGATCATCTGCCGGTCAAGCTGGAGGCGCTGCTGGAAGACATCCACCGGCAGGCCTCGCTGCTCGGCCAGGAACGGGAGATTCAGGTCGCACTCGGTCTGGTCACGCCGGCTACGGTGCTGGGCGACGAGTTGCGCTTGCGCGAGTTGTTTCTGAATCTTGTCGATAACGCGGTCAAGTATTCGCGACCCGGCGGCCTGGTGGAAATCACGCTTGCCACTGAATCCGGCCAAGCCAGGATCTCGGTCGTCGATCACGGCATCGGAATTTCCGCCGATGATCAGACCAGGATCTTCGATCGCTTTTACCGCACCGACGGTGCCAGAGCGCACACCAAGAAAGGCACGGGACTGGGCCTCGCCATCTGCGCCTGGATTGTCGAATCCCATCAGGGACACATCGAGGTGCAGAGCGAGGTCGGGAAGGGCTCCACATTTACCGTCATGTTGCCGCTCGCTCCAGTTCTCCTTAACAACTTCTAATACCCTCCTAATCGCACTCTCATCGCCGGTTGTTACGGTACTCGTACACCGAGAATCGAACACTCACATCAACCGGCTTGATCACAGCAAGGAGGTCACCATGCGTCAGTTCGTTCGCAACAGGCTCGGCACCGCCATCGCTGTCGCCGCACTCGCGGCAATCGCTTTCTGGGGGAGCCAACCCCTGACATCGTCCCACGCATCGAATGCCACAACGCCTGCCGCGTACCCTGCCGCACTGCCGGTCTCCGCTCCACCGGCGCAGGGCTTCACGGAAGTGGCCAAGGCGGTGACGCCGGCGGTGGTCAACATCACCACGGTCACCGCCGAAAGGGTCTCGGGTGGCCGTGATGGCCAGGATGAGCTGCGCGAACGAATGGAGGAATTCTTCGGCGGCCCGAACGGTCCCTTTGGTCCGCGCGGATTCCGCGGGCCGCAAAGCCCGCCCGAACCGCGCGGCCATCGCGGAGGCGGACAAGGCTCCGGCGTGATCGTTTCGCCGGATGGGTACGTGCTGACGAACAACCATGTCATCGACCATGCGCAAGACGTCACGGTCACGCTCCCCGACAAGCGGGAATTCAAGGGGAAGATTGTGGGAACCGATCCGAAAACCGATTTGGCAGTGGTGAAGATCGAAGGGCAGAATCTGCCGACCGTCGCCTGGGGCGATGCCTCGAAACTCCAGGTCGGCGAATATGTCCTCGCCGTCGGGAATCCGTTCGGTCTGAACTCAACAGTCACCCTCGGCATCGTCAGTGCGCTGGGCCGCGGCCGCATGGGCATCACGCAGTACGAAGACTTCATTCAGACAGACGCCGCAATTAATCCGGGAAACTCCGGTGGTGCGCTGGTCAACACAAGGGGTGAACTGGTCGGGATCAATACCGCCATCTTTTCGCAGACCGGCGGCTATCAAGGCGTAGGCTTTGCCGTCCCCACCAGTATGAGCAAGCCTATCTATGAGAGTCTCATCAAGAACGGCAAGGTTGTACGCGGGTACCTCGGAATCGGAATACAGGATCTCAATCAGGATCTCGCCAAATCGTTCGGGATCCACGAGACCAAAGGAGCACTGGTGAGCGACGTGAAGGACGAGAGTCCGGCCGGCCGTGCAGGGCTCAAGCAGGGCGACATCATCACGACCTACCAGGGGTCAGCCGTGGAAGATGCCGTGGCACTGCAGCGGCTCGTCACCAGGACGGCAGTCGGGACGAAGGTGCCGGTGAAAATCATCCGGGACGGTCACGAGAAGGACCTCGCGGTGACGATCGGTGAACAGCCCGACACGACGAAGATTGCCGCGGCTGAGGCCGGTGAATCGGATTACGCATTCGCCGGCCTGGCTGTCCAGGATCTCGACCACGACACAGCCAAGGAACTGGGACTCAAGGGAAAGGGCCAGGGCGTGGTCGTGACGAAGATTGAACCGGACAGCGGCGCCGAAAAGGCCGGCTTGATGCCGGGCGACGTCATTCGCGAGATCAACCGGCAGCCGGTCAAGTCGGTCAAGGATTTCGAGAAGGTGTCGGCGGCGGTCAAGAAGGGAGAGAATGTCTTGATTCTGATCAATCGGCGGGGCACTGCACTGTTTCTGAGCGCGAAGGTATAGGCTCGCTCTCCGGGGATGGGGCCCTGGCCCCATCCCTCACGTCAATCGAACACCACCGTTTTTTTCCCGTACACAAGCACCCGCCGTTCAATATGCCGGCGCACGGCGCGTGCCAGGACGATTTCTTCAAGATCCCGGCCTTTCCTGACAAGATCGTCCACCGTATCCCGATGCCCGATCCGGATCACGTCCTGTTCGATGATCGGCCCCTCGTCGAGATCCTGCGTCGCATAGTGTGCGGTGGCTCCGATGATTTTGACGCCGCGATCATACGCCTGCCGGTAGGGATTGGCGCCGATAAACGCTGGAAGAAACGAATGGTGGATGTTGATGACCGGGCATCCCACGCGCGCGAGAAAATCCGCGGATAGAATCTGCATATACCGCGCCATCACGACAAGTTCCACACGGTAAGCATGCAGAGCATCGAGCAGCTGTTGTTCCTGTTGCGGCTTGCTCTCTTTATTAACCGGATAGACCGCGAAGGGGATTTTGAAGAGCTCTGCCCAGCTGGCACAGGTGTCGTGATTGGAAAGAATAACGGGGACGTCGATGTGTAACTCGTCTCGTTTATGCCGCTGAAGCAGATCCGCGAGACAATGATCCTGTTTCGACACCAAGATCCCAACCCTTGTACGGCGGCTGGAGGGATGGACCTCGTAGCGCATCTCGTACGCTTTGGCAATCGGAGCAAATGCCGCGGGAATGTCTTCCGGTGGAATCTGTAGTCCGTCGGTCGCAAATTCCATCCGCATCAGAAAATCGTTCGTGTCCTCATCGGTATGATGGTCGGAGTCGAGGATGTTCCCGCCGAAGTCGTGAATGAACCCCGAGACCCTGGCGACAATACCTCTCCGATCCTGGCAATGGATGAGCAGCACCACAGCATCCTTCTTATGGGCGGTCATTTTAATTGGCCCTATTCGTGATGGATGACTCGAGCGTACCGGAAAAGGGGAAACATCCTATCGAGGAAGGGACTATGAAACGATGTGCCCGACCAAGTCATAGGTAGCGGCATCGGTAACCTCAACCTTCACGAGCTCGCCCGCAACGGCTGTTCCATCATTAATGTAGACGACGCCGTCGATCTCTGGCGCAAGCCCTTCGTGCCGACCTTCGAGCAACAGCTCCGTTTCTTCCGAAGGGCCGTCCACCAGCACTTCGAGCACCGATCCAATTTTCTCCCGGCTCCTGGCTGTGGCGATCGTTTCCTGAATGGCCGACAGCTCGTTCCGGCGTTCTTCCATCAGGGATCGCTCGACCTTGCCCTCAAGATCGACAGCGGACGTCTGCTCTTCATCCGAGTATAGAAACGTGGCCACCCGATCAAACTCCGCCGCCTCGACATAGGCTTTGAGTTCCTCAAAGGCCGCCTCAGTCTCTCCGGGAAACCCGACAATAAAGGCCGTGCGAAATGTCACGCCTGGGATCCGGGATCTAATGCGATCGACCAACTTCTCAATGGCGGCCCGATCTCCGAGGCGATGCATGCGTTTCAGCATCCGATCGTTGATGTGCTGCAAGGGCATATCGATATACTTCGTAATGTTCTCTTCGCCCGCATAGAGATCCAGGAGCTCATCCGTCACCTGCTGCGGGTAGAGATAGAAGGGTCTGATCCATCGCAAGTCTTTGACCTTCACCAGCTCGCGCAACAGTGACACGAGGCCCTGGCGCAGACCGAGATCCACTCCATAGTTGACCGTATCCTGTGAAATCAGATTGATTTCCTTCACGCCTTCCGCCGCCAGACGTTGCGCTTCGGCTACGATCGAGACCACCGGCCGGCTCCGCTGTTTTCCCCTCATGAGAGGGATCGCACAGAAGGCACAGTTCCGGTTGCAGCCTTCGGCAATCTTCACGTAAGCGCTGTGCTGCTTGCCAAGCCTCAGGCGAGGAACCATCTCGTCGTACAGGTACGGCGGTTTACTGATCCACAATCGTTGATGCCGCTTCTTCGGCGCGAGGAGGTCCCGGCAGATCGTGGCAATCTTACCGAATTCACCGGTCCCGACCACCCCGTCCAGTTCCGGCAATTCCTTGAGTAAATCGCCTTGGTATCGTTGAGCCAGACACCCGGCTGCAATCAGAACCCGGCAGGCACCATTTTTCTTAAGCTTCCCGTGCTCGAGAATCGTATTGATCGATTCCTGCTTGGCTTCCTCGATGAATCCGCATGTATTGATGATGACGACTTCGGCCTTCCTTGGATCCGCGGTCAGATCGAACCCGTCCGCCACCAGCGTACCCAGCATGATTTCAGAGTCGACTTGGTTCTTGGAACAGCCGAGATTCACAAAGCCAATGGTGGTTTTTGCGCCCGCCACGGGCACAGCGTTCTTTCGAGTTGGGCGACCGAGCGTGATGAGCGGCTGAGCCATAAGAAGGCCAGTCTACGGGACGGTTGAAAAGCCTGTCAATTATGCTCTTGCGTGAAATGGGCTGATTCCCCTATTGTGCCGCCATGATCCGCACGTTCCAGGGGATGGCACCGACCATTCCACACTCGTGTTTCATCGAAGACACCGGTATCGTCATCGGCGACGTGGTCATGGGCGAGCACTGTAGCGTGTGGTTCCACGCCGTGATCCGAGGCGATGTGCATTACATTCGCATCGGCCATCGAACCAACGTGCAGGATCTCTGCATGCTGCATGTCACGCACGATACCCATCCGCTGATCATCGGGGACGAGGTCACGATCGGGCACAGCGTGGTGCTCCATGGCTGCACCGTCAAGGACCGCGTCTTGATCGGTATGGGGTCCATCATCATGGACGGTGCCGTCATTGGGGAAGACTCTGTGGTGGGAGCCGGAGCGCTGGTTACGGAGGGAACGATCGTCCCGCCCAAGAGTCTGATCTTGGGTTCACCAGCCAAGGTCAAGCGACCGGTGACCGAACAAGAACTGGCCTGGATCAAGGAATCAGCGGAGAATTACGTGACATATGCCCGACGATACGCGGGCGATTCGTCGAAGGCTAAAACGGGTTTTCAGATCTGACTAGCCGCCTCTCGCCCGTCACGCCCGGCCAACTCTGATAAAGCAGATCGGATCGCCGACGAGCGCGGTGGGATACTGTTGCCGCTCCACGATGTAGGGAATCTTCTTCCGGTGGCACCAGTCCGCAATCCAGACCGCTTCTTCCGTGGAAGTCGTCACAAGTCCCGGCAGGCTCAGCTTGGGCATGCATCGATCGACGATCGATTGCACGATCCGCCGTTCCTTCTGAAAGAGATTCGGATTGAACGTCACCGGATCGGCTTCCCCGTATGACAACGGCGCGAGGTGCGGGAACCGTTCCGGATCATTGAGTACGCTCACGATCCAGAGATGATCATATCTCCCCGTCGCCGTCGCGGCATCCTTTGCGAGCAATGTCACCGGCACGTTGCGGCACGTACGATTGAGAGACGAGACCTCTGCGCGCCGAAGATTGTAGGGGAACACCCGGCGTTGCAGATCGAGCGTCTCGACCACCATCGGCGCGAGCTCTCCAACCCCTGCACCGATATACAGGCTGCGCCCGGCCGGCCGTAATCGTCTGAGCAACGCCTCTGCGACACGCGTCCCGAGAAGCCGGCAGGGTTCCCGTTTGGCCCGCCAGAATTCATCGCCCCCTTCGTAACAGTAGACCGCTCCGAGCGTTCGATATTCCAGGCGACGAAAAAGACCGGCCACCGTCGCACGCGCAGCCCGGCTGATCCGGCGCGGTGTGTTCATGGCCTGCGACATTCGGCAAGTTCCTCGACTGATGCAACGACCGTGTCGATGACTCCCTCCAGAAACGTGAGATCCAAGGTGTCGACCGTATCAGTTGGCTGATGGTAATGAGGGTTTCTGAAGTTAGCGGTGTCCGTCAACATCACAGCCGGAAATCCTTCATCCCAAAATGCCGCATGATCGCTCCGGCGCACATCGGGCAACGTCATGCCACGACCAGGCACCGCCAGTCCAACCGTCTTGAGTGCGGAGACGGATCGGGCAGCGCTCCGTTCGATGGCCCTGACAAGCGCCCGCGAATCCTCGTTGCCCACGATGGCGAGAAAATTCCCCGCGCTCGGTACGGCGATCGGAATTCCCGGAGGGGTCCGTTGCGACCCCTCCTGCTCGCTCGCATACCCCACGCATTCCAGAATGATCGCACCGTTGATTGGTTGCTTCGCCCGCTTGAGCCTCGCAGCAAACGCTGCACTTCCCAAAAGACCCTCCTCCTCGAGACAGAAGGCTGCAAGCCAGACTGGGGTGACCAGCGCTGTCGGCTGCAGCTGATAGGCAACTTCCAGCAACACGGCCAGCGCGCTTGCATTGTCGTCCGCGCCCGGAGAACCGATGACGGTATCGTAATGGGCCCCGATCAGGATCGGTGCGGGACGATCTCGCACGGCTTGCCCGGAAGGATTCTTGACGGCCAGGATATTCCGATAGGTTTTCCCCCGAGCAGGGAAAGACTGGCGCGTCGTCACCCACCCGCAATGAGCAAATTCCCGGGCGAGGTACCGAGCGCAGCTTGCGAGCGCCTTCGGAGCTGTGTCCGGATGACGTTCTCCGATCAGCGCATGGAGATGGCGGGTGATTCTGTTTCTTCTGTTCGACAAGGCAGCCAGATACGGCGCGCTACGCCGTGATCTCGGTCCCGATGCCTTTGCGCGTAAACACTTCGAGCAGAATGGCGTGGGGCATGCGGCCGTCGATGATGTGAGCCTTGCCGACACCCTGCTCGAGCGCATCCAGGCAGGCATGCACCTTGGGCAACATTCCTTCGGTAATCGTGCCCTTCTTCACCATACGCTGGACATCTTTGCGTGACACAGTCGATAGATGCCGGCCTTTGGCATCGCGAATGCCCTTGATGTCGGTCATCATCACCAATTTCTCCGCGCGCAACGCACCGGCGATCGCCCCAGCCACAAGGTCGGCATTGATATTGTACGTATTGCCCTCGCGGTCGGTTCCGATCGGCGCGATCACGGGAATGTAGTGATCGCCCTGAAGCTTGAACAGGAGGCTCGGATCCACCTTTTCAATGTCGCCGACGAATCCGAAATCACTGTCGGCATCTTCTTCGTCCAAATCCCGCTCCAGGCTCTCGGCCCAGGCCTTCGCCGTCAGAGGTTTGCTGAGGATCAATCCGCCGTCTTTTCCACTCAGACCCACCGCGCTCCCGCCATGGCGATTGATGAGGTCGGTGATCTCCATGTTGATTTTTCCGGCCAGTACCATCTCGACGATCTCCATGGTGGCCTCGTTCGTCACACGCACCCCATGGAGAAACTTCGACTCGATGCCGAGCCGGTCGAGCATCTTGTCGATCTGCGGGCCACCGCCGTGAATGATGACGGGATTGATGCCCACGTATTTAAGGAGAACAATGTCTTGCGCAAACCGTTCCTTCAACGACGATTCCGTCATGGCGTTGCCGCCGTACTTGATCACGATGGTCTTGCCGCGAAACGTACGGATATACGGCAAGGCTTCGATCAGGACATTGGCTTTCTTGATGAGCTTGTTCATCGTCGACTCCTCAGAGGATGGCCCGGCTCACAGCTGGACCCGACATTACCATGACGGGCCTCCCTGCGCCCAGAGGGAATCCATGCTGGGCACACGGTCATCGCTTCCCCCCCTTCGCCGTCCGACCGGCGGGGACTCGCCCGGCTCTTGGATGGGTCTTATCGTAGACCGCCATCAACTGATCGGTCGCCACATGGGTGTACTTCTGCGTCGTGCTGAGGGACGCATGTCCCAGCATCTCCTGAATGGCACGCAGGTCGGCTCCTTCGTCCAGGAGATGCGTGGCGAACGAATGCCGTAGCGTGTGGGGACTCACGGAGCCGCCCGCGAGCCGGCGTGAATACCGTGCCACGATCCGGGCGACACTTCTGCTCGTCAATCGCCCGCCGCGGTGGTTCAAAAATACCGGCGCCGACCGCGGGCCACCGCGCACGGATGGCTGCAATGACGTTCGATAGGTCTTGATGGCTTGGATCGCGAGATCCCCGATCGGCACGATCCGTTCTTTTCTGCCCTTACCTTGCAACCGCACGAGCCCCTCGGACTGTTGAAGGTCTTCCACATTCAGCGACACGAGTTCGCTGACCCTCGCTCCCGTCGAGTACAGTGTTTCGAGCAGCGCACGGTCCCGCAATGACCCAATCGAGCCCGTATCGGGAAATGCCATCAGCGCTGCAGCGTCGTCTTTCGTCAGAACCCGCGGAAGATGCTTGGGCTGCTTCGGCGTACGGAGATCTTCGACAGGATTCCACGTGACCGAGCCGATTCGCGTCAGGTAGCGGAAAAAGCTTCTGACGCAAGCAAGCTTCCTCGCCAGTGACGTGTGTTTTTCTCCCTTGCGGTCGAGCCAGTGGAGATAGGCGCGAATGGAATCGGAAGACAGCCCGGCTGGATCAACCGGCTGGTCGGCGAGACCGGCGGACAGGAGAAAGGACCGAAGCTGCCGGAGATCCGACGCATAGTTACGAAGCGTTTCTGGCGACGCTCCGCGCTCGACGGTGAGGAACGTTAGGAAAGCCCGGATCGCATCATCCATGCGGCATGGTCCTCGAAGGCACGCTGCGAAATCAGCTGCCGCTTGCGCTCTTTATCACGGACCGGAGCAGCCAATGGGGGAAAGAGCCCGAAGTTCGTATTCATCGGTTGAAAGTGACGAGAGTCTGCCGTGGTGATGTATGAAAGCAGACAGCCGTGCGCTGTCGTCGCAGGCGGTGTAACCAGCGGCAATCCCGCAATCCCGCGGGCGGCATTGATGCCGGCCAGCCCGCCCATCGCTGCCGAATCCGTGTACCCTTCGACGCCGACGAGTTGCCCCGCAAAAAACAGCGTCCCGCGAGCCTTGAACTGCAACGTGTTACGCAACAGCTGCGGCGAATTGATGAACGTGTTGCGGTGCAAACTGCCGTACCGAAGAAACTCCGCCTGTTCAAGCCCTGGAATCATGCGAAACACACGTTTCTGTTCGCCATAGGTCAGCTTCGTCTGAAACCCAACCATGTTATAGCAAGACCGGTGCGCATTTTCTGTCCTCAGCTGGACGACGGCGCATGGCCTGACGCCGGTCTTGGGATCTTCGAGACCTACCGGTTTCAACGGTCCGAACTGCATCGTCTGCCTGCCTCGTTCCGCCATAACTTCGATCGGAAGACAGGCCTCGAAATACGGAGTCTTCTCGAAGTCTTTCGGTTGAACCTTTTCTGCTGCGAGCAAGGCATCGTAGAACTTGTTATAGGTCGCCTCGTCCATGGGGCAATTGAGGTAATCGTCTCCGCCTTTATCATAGCGGGATGCCCGGAAGGCGATGTCCATGTTGATGGACTCCGCGTCCACGATCGGCGAAATGGCGTCGTAGAAATAAAGATGATTTGAATGGGTCAGCTGCGCGATCGCTTGGGACAATTTGTCGGACGTCAGGGGGCCGGTTGCGATGATGCATAGACAATCGGTCGGAATTTCCGTGATCTCTTCACGAAGAATACGGATATTGGGATGCCCCTCGAGCGCCTGGGTGATCTTGAAGGAGAACTGTTCACGATCCACCGCCAGCGCCGAACCGGCGGGAACCCGCACCTCATCGGCGACTTTGATGATCAAGGAGTTCAGACGTCTCATTTCCTCTTTCAAAATGCCGGGAGCATTCAACAGGTCGACGGACCCGAGTGAATTGGAGCAAACGAGTTCCGCAAGCCCGCTGGTCTTATGCGCTTGCGTCATCTCTTTCGGACGCATTTCATAGAGCGTGACCTTGGCACCCCGATTGGCCGCTTGCCAGGCGGCTTCAGAGCCGGCCAAACCGCCGCCGATGATCACAATGTCGTCGCGCATAATGGAACAAACTCCAGGGAGCACGAGTCTGCGGAAGGGCATTGTAGGAAGCAGATTTTGGGGATGTCAAGGAGACGGCGCGACAGGTGCGAGACGAGCAGCACGGGGCAACGGATCGACCGTGTTACCGACCAACGCGAACACTTGTCCCTCAGCCGGCGTTCGGTTGATCCATTCGATTAGCCCATGCTAAACTTCAACCTCGTGGGCGATTAGCTCAGTGGCAGAGCGCTTCCTTCACACGGAAGAGGCCACAGGTTCGATACCTGTATCGCCCACCATGCTCCGAAAACCCCTCATAATTCAGGCCTCTAGAAGCTCTTTTTGGCTGAAGGCGTAAACCTGCCATTTTCTGGACAGATTCCACGACCTCGGCTAGACTTCAATCATCGGGAAGCGCTATCTACCGACAACTAGAGGTCACCTATGAAGATCAGAGCATGTGCCGCAGGAATCCTGCTGTTGACAATAATGATGGCCGGTTGCGCGGGAAACCGACAACACAATATGGATGCGGACGGGAACTATGTCGCTCCTGCCAGCATCTATAGCGTGATGGACAGCACATCGCTGGTATACACCGATGTCGCTGCCGGCTCTCCGCTGCACGACAACCCGTGGCGCTGGTTAGGCTTTCTGCTGCATCCTGTCGGAGTCGCCTTGGATTATGGCGTGAACCGCCCCGTTTACTCGTTGACCAGCGGCATGCCTTATTTGTTTGGTTATACCAGCGAAGATGCGACGCTCAATAGTCAGCGTCAGTAACCTGCCGCGATCAGCTTGATCTCGAGACAACGCCCGCTTTCTTCATGAAAGCGGGCGTTGTTATTTTGAGGCCTGGCAAACCCTTTTCTACTTCTGTATCCTCATTCCTATCATGCCCAGAATACCTGTCCGGGAGCGACACATGCTCGGTCAACCGTTATGGATGCTGGCGGGCGGGATGTGCCTTGCCGTCCTTGCCTCTGCTTGCGAGACTGACGCCCCGCAGCGCAACCTTCCTCCTTCCGAAACCGACTTGGTGCTTCTCAAACCCGGAACTCTCTGCCAGCGCAAGGCAGATTTTCTTCGCCAGCACCCCTTGCCGACTCTCACAGTGAAGACTTGGGGCACGGGACAGGAACTGATGATCCCCGCGGCTCGAAGCCTTTCCCACGGAGATGAATCCTATTTTTTCGACGAAGAGGGGACAATGGTCGGAGCTCTCTTCACTTTTTCATCGGGGCTCGATTTGGCCCCCTACTCGGTGCTGCGTCACACTTTGACGCTCCTCAAACCATCGCTCGAGTTCTACCTCAACGTCGCCAATTTTGCCGCCAAATCCAACATGGACTCCAGTTCTCTCTACGAAACCGGCGACGAAAAAACGACGACACAGTACCTGGTCATCAGCACGCACGAGCACCCGACTTTGCTTCAAGCCTCCGCCACCATCGACCCCTATGTCCGGCTGTTCTCTCCGTATCGACAAGAGTTCTTGAACCGATTGCGACAACCGGATGGTCTCAAGCCGGGTCAGCAGATTGACAGTCAGGGATCCGAGGATAAAGAACCATTCCCTTCGCTCCAGCAGTTCGCGCGCGGCCAGACCGCGCAGCTCTCGTATTGCGGCGAGCAGCATTATGATATTGCGGCCGATGCCTATCAGAAATCCATCGCCAGCGGGTTTACCAATAAGGTCTGGCTTGCGGAAGCCCATCACAAGTATGGGCAGTCGTTATTTGGACTCGGTCAGTACGAAAAAGCAAAGGCGGAAATGCAGCTGTCGTTGACGATTAGGCCCAACACACCTGAGATATTGAACAATCTCGGCTCCGTCCAGCAAAAACTCGGCGAGAAGACTGCGGCGCTGGCATCGTTCGAAAAAGCCATCATCCTCAGGCCCAATTACGCCATCGCCCGCTTCAACCTGGCCGAAGCCATCGAATCGACGAATCCCAAACGGGCTATTATGGAATACGAGACCTATTTGGCCCTGGTGGAGGGCATCCCCGAAGAAGCGGACCGCATCGCCCTGGTCCAGCGGCGCCTCAAAGCCTTGAAGCACCAATAGTGCGGTGGCAGGCATGGAAGTCGGCCGAATGATCGAGCCGAGCGGTTTGGTAAGGGCACAGAGGTCTAGCGGCGGATTTTCTCTTCTTGCTCCTGAACCGTCTTGCAGGCGATACAGAGCGTCGTCACGGGGCGGGCTTTCAGTCTCTGGTAGGGAATCTCCTCTTCGCAGCGTTCGCAGATACCATAGGTATTCTTCTTCAATCGATCCAGCGCTTCATCTATTTTCTTGAGGAGCTTCTGTTCGCGCTCCTTGATGCGCATCGTAAAATTCTGATCGACTTCCGCAGAGGCCTGATCGCTCACGTCGGGGAAGGCCTCTTGCCTCTCTCGATTGGTGAGCGTTTCACCGACTTCTTCGAGAATCGCCGCACGCTGCTTCTGGAGATCTCGGGAAATAGCGCCGTACTTTCCTGCGGCCGCGGAAACCTTGGCGACACGTTTGGTTGCAACAGATTTCGCAGAAGTCCGTGCGGTGGGCTTCTTGGACGATCGAGCCTTCATCCTTCACCAGCCAGTGCAGAGTGATATGCAAACAGGGCTGGGACTATAACAGGGGCTTGGAAAGGGGGTCAATGGGAGAAGCGGATTTCGATCCCCGGGCACTAGAGATCCCGGCGGCCCTCGATGGACTTCAATAACGTGACTTCGTCGGCATACTCGATATCCATCCCTACCGGAATACCATAGGCGATCCGCGACACCCGGGTGCCAAGCGGTTTCAACTGATTCGTCAAATAGATGGCGGTCGCCTCTCCCTCAATCGTCGGATTGGTCGCGACAATGACCTCCTGGATACCGCCGAGCCTCACGCGATCGATCAACTCTTCTGCTCGAATATCGGATGGACCGACCCCATCAAGCGGAGACAATGTTCCCAACAACACATGGTAGAGCCCGCGGTACCCGCCGGCCCGCTCAACCGCATAGAGGGTGCTGGGTTCTTCCACCACAAGAATCTTCGATCGGTCGCGTTTGGGATCGAGACAAAACTCGCAGAGCTCCCCTTCGGCGATATTCCGGCATTGCTGACAAAAAGACAGCCCGTCTTTGACGGCACGGATGGCGTCAGCCAAGCGAAGAGCATCCTCCCGATCCGCCTTCAGGACATGAAAGGCCAGGCGCTGCGCGGTTTTTTGGCCAATGCCGGGAAGACGGACAAGCTCTCGGACGAGGCGGGCAAGCAAGCCCTGTTGGTCAACGGCCATTAGCAGTCACTCGTCAAAAGAGACCCGGCACGTTCATTCCGCCGGTGACTGCTTTCATCTGATCAGCCATCATCTGGCGGGCTTTCCGCAAGGCATCATTCGTGGCCGCCATGATCACGTCCTGAAGCATATCGGCATCTCCGCTCTTCACCGCTTCCGGATCAATCACGATGCTGACCAACTCCATCGCTCCATTGGCCGTGACGGTGACCATTCCGCCGCCGGCCGATCCCGTCACCGTCTTGGTGGCGGCTTCTTCCTGCAGCTTGGCCATTTGCGCCTGCATGGCCTGCGCTTGCTTCATAATGTTCGCCATATTCCCAAAAGGGCTTTTCATTCCTGCACCTCTTTCCTCTGACTCGCAACGGTTCGGACATCTGCCAGGTCCGCCCCAAATATTTCCAACGCCTGCTTGACGACCGGATGGGCCTTCGCTCGCTCAAAGAGCACCAGTTTCTGGTCCTGCTCCTTGGCTGCTCTCAGCTGTGCCATGGTCGGACCTGGAGGGTCCGACTCGGTCAACTCGACGACCCGAAGCCGAACGGGTTGGCCGCCCAGTCGTTCGCACAGAGATGAGAGAGCCTGCATATTGTCAGGCTTCTCCAACATTCCTCGAGCCACCGTCGCCTGCTTAGCAAACCCGATCGTCACGAGACTCCCCTCAATCGCGACCAACCGGCCCATTTCCAGAAAGGGAGCGACGTTGGGAAGCGCATGACTCACCGCCTCTTGAAACTCTTCCCAATTCAGCACGACAGTTTGCGCATCGCGAGGCGGAGCTGCCGGTGCAACATCTATCGGTTTGTTGGGCTCTGCAATGGAGGATTTTCCGGGCTGCGCCACAATGCGGCCAGCAGCGCCGGGCGCGGGACCGGAGGGCGGGGACAATTTCGGCGAAGGAGTCGTAGGGCGACCAGGTGCCGATGGCGTAGCGCGCTCAGAACTTGGCGTTTTCTCTGTACGGGAAGACGGACCGACTGGTGGACGTTCAGAGGGGGCCGTTCGGGCCGGTTGAGCCGCATTTTCCCCCTCCCGCCTGAGCAGCCGCGTAGCTTTGACCGCCGCCGCTTCCAACACGAACCGAGGGTGAGCGCTCAGTCTCAGAGCATCTTCGGCCTGAGTGAACAGGGCAAAGGTTTGTTGAAGCTGCTCCGGGGTCAATGAACCTTTGTCCGCCGCTATCTGCGCAAAGTCCTCCGAGGAAGCCTCGATCAGCTTCGGCCATTCCTTCGGCGGTGTCACCGACACGACGAGCATATGACGAAGATACTCTACAACTTCCGCACAGAAGGCCCGCAAATCGTGTCCTTGATCCAAGAGCTGCGCGATCACACGAAGCCCCGCTGCACTATTCTGCGCCGTAATGGCTTGGACCATTCCCCGAAGGAGTTCTTGCGGCACGGCGCCAAGGAGGGCTTCGAGATCTTCGTGCACGATCGACTTCCCGCCGAATGCCACAGCTTGATCCAGCAAACTGAGCCCGTCTCGCATACTGCCTTCGCTGGCCCTGGCCAAAGCCGTCAAGCTCCGCTCTTCGATCGTGATTCCATCCTGCTCGGTCACGTGACGCAACCGCTCGATAATCTCGGTCCGAGCGATCCGGCGGAAGTTGTAGTGCTGACAGCGCGACAAAATGGTGGCGGGAATCTTGTGAATTTCCGTTGTCGCAAAAATGAAGACGACATGGGGAGGCGGCTCTTCCAGCGTCTTGAGCAGCGCGTTGAAAGCCGAATTCGAGAGCATGTGGACTTCGTCGATGATGTAGACGCGGTACGTTCCTCGGAACGGAGCAAACTTCACGTTTTCCCGGATTTCGCGGACATCGTCCACGCTTGTATTGGAAGCACCGTCGATCTCAATGACATCGACAGACGTCCCTTGGGCAATTTCCAGGCAGTTGGCGCAGACAGCGCACGGGGTTCCCGTCGGTCCCCGCTCGCAGTTGAGCGCCTTGGCCAGGATCCGCGCGACCGTGGTTTTCCCCACCCCGCGCGTCCCGGAGAACAGGTAGGCTTGGGCGATCCGCTTGGTGTTGACGGAGTTCATCAGTGTCTGCACGACGTGCGGTTGACCAATTACATCGTCGAACGTGCCGGGGCGATATTTGCGAGCGGAAACTTGGTAATCCATTTCGGCTTCTCTGAGTATGGAAGGCTCAAAAAGATCGTCCAGCGAGGCCGCAGCGAGCGAAAAGCCGAGGCGTACGTGGTTGGTACGTTGAGGCTTTGAGCGATGCGAGAACGAAGCTGGCGGTCTTTTTCAGCCTCCCGAATAGCGGGGCCAGGTGATCCTGCGGCACCCAGGACTTTCTGCTTACCGTTGCTTCCTTCCGGACCTGGCGGGGTTCACAGGGTTCTGTTGCACAGGGCCCGGCCCCTAAAACACAAGGCCTTTATCCCGTCGCCACTATGAGCAAAGCTCCGGGTCGAGCAAACTCGGTATGGCGGAGAGGGTGGGCATTCGAAGTCGCGCTCGCCCGACTGCTCGCGCTCCTACTGAGGGGGCCAGCCCCCTCGTATGCTCCCCACGCGGAGGACACGTCCCCCGCGATCCCCCTGTTCGAATCCCACCCTCTGCTCGCTGTGAAACTCAGTCCTCGGCACTCATAGCTCAGCACTGCTTTTGATGGCGGAGAGGGTGGGATTCGAACCCACGGTCCCGTTGCCGGGACGCATGCTTTCCAAGCATGTCGATTCGTCCACTCTCGCACCTCTCCGCGACGATTTTCGAGAAGCGGCATCTTAACATGCACCATAGGGAGCGGCAAGGTGAGCGTTTGACCCTTCCGCGCTGCTTTCCTATACTGCCAACGAGTCGAGGGGAGGTGCGGAATGAAAATCGCCATCGGGCTGATCGTGGTCATTGTGCTCCTGGTAGGAGGGATTCTCTCGCTGCCGTTCCTCGTCGATTTGAACAAGTATCAAGACCATTACAAACCGCTGATTGAAGAGGCACTGAACCGCAAGATTCAACTGCAAGACATCCGGCTGACGGTTTGGCCGCGCATTGGTGCCCGCGTTGCCGGCTTTACTGTTCTCGACGATCCAGCGTTCAGTTCCACCCCCTTCGCGTCTCTTGCTTCGTTAGATGTCGGAATCAAACTCATGCCGCTCCTCACCGGGAAGGTGGAGGTGGAAGAAATCACCCTCCGTGATCCGGTCGTAACGGTCATTACCAACGAGAAGAGGGTGATGAATGTCTCGACGATCGGTCCGAAAACGCCGATGCCGGCCGCGGTATCAGGTGCTCCATCGCCATCCCATGGAGACCCGCTGCAG
Source organism: uncultured Nitrospira sp. (assembly GCA_964582865.1). Taxonomy (GTDB): domain Bacteria; phylum Nitrospirota; class Nitrospiria; order Nitrospirales; family Nitrospiraceae; genus Nitrospira_C. The sequence continues at coordinate 22,803 of CAZOUA010000012.1, forward strand.
GCCCTTGCTCTCTTAGCGGTTGATCAACTCTCAATTGACGGCGGGAGACTCACGTATCGTGACCTCTCGACGACGCCGGTCACCGAGTATCAAATAGAGGACCTTGAGCTCGCTCTGAGGTCCGTCCGTCTCGGCCAGACGCCGACACTCCATTTCGCCGCCACGGTACAGCCCTATAACCTCCCCGTTGCGCTGGACGGCAGCTTTGGACCACTCGTCGAAAGATTGGAGGTAAAACAGTACGATTTCACGCTGGGATTCGGCAAAGTCGCGCTGGGATTGAAAGGCGCGCTTCTCGATGGAACGCTGAATGCAACGCTCTCATCCCCCTCAATCTCGACCGCAGACTTACCGGTTACGCTGCCTCTGACCAAGCCAGTTCAGATTAAAGACCTTCGCGTCGTCGCCAAGGCGCCTTATCCGCTCAAGCAGGGAGTATCGGCGATGGAGCTGGCAGACGTCACAGATCTGGACCTGGCGCTGGTGATGGGCAATTCGTCGCTGAATGTCAAAGGCACGGTCCTCGGCGGTCACGCGAAGATGACTCTCGCCTCCTCCTCCATCAACACTGCCGATCTCCCGGTCGACACCGGTTTCAAGAAACCTGTCGAAATAACCCATCTGGAAGCGAATGCAGACCTGAAGGGACAGGAGGCTCGGTTAACCAACTTGTCTTTCCGGTTGTTTAACGGGCAGGCGAAGGCACAGGGGGCAATGTCTACAGCAACGGCGACCCCGCCCTTTAATGGCATGGTCACGATACAAGGACTCCAGCTCGGACCGGTTTTGGACGCCGTGAGCCCGGACAGCAAGGTGTCAATCAGCGGAACAGCGGCGATGGACATTGCCGTCGCAGGCCGCGGTTTCTCCGTGCCTGATTTGACCAAAACCTTGGAGGGACCGGGCCACCTGGAAGTCAAAGAGGGAAAGATCGAAGGGGTCAATCTGATGGAGGAAGCGGTCACGCTGCTGAAAGTCGCGGGCATCTCGCTTGACCACGCGAACGCTACGGCCTTCTCCATCATCGAGACCGATTTCACGATCGCGCAAGGCATCGTCAATGTGCAGAAGCTCTTGATGGATAGTCACGACTTCCAGGCGACCGGCAACGGAACAGTCGGATTTGACCAAGCCTTGAATCTCGCCGTGAATCTGAATCTCTCCCAAACCTTGAGCCAAAAACTCGCCGGTTCGTCGCCGATCGCCAAACTGGCGCTGAAGGATGGCCGGCTCAGACTCCCGCTTCGCATCACAGGAACGGTGCAAGCTCCCTCGTACGGACTCGATGTCAAGGGTCTCACAGGTAAGGCGCAAGAACAGGTGCAGGAAAAGGTCAGAGAGGCCGTTGGCGATTTACTCAGAGGAGAAACGAAACCCTCTGACTTGAAACGGCAGGGCGAAGACCTCTTGAAGGGATTGCTGGACCGATAAGCATCGCGAAAATTGATCCTCGCGGTCAAACCGGAAAGAGACCCTCCACTTCCTGGCCGTAAAATCCCTCTGAGGCAAAATGGCTGTCGTCCGACCAATCAGCCTCAACGCTCTGCGCGTTATCCGGTTGTCTGCTTGCACATCCGTTCGATTTCACGCGCTTTTATTCATTCGATTCCGTCTATCGCCAAGCGGCACTAACCTTGCTGATAGCTTCGAGCCCGCGCATCGGCAACACAAATTTCTCGTTTGCAGAGATATCGTTGTTCAGTTATACAACTACGGCATTTTCTGGAGGCCGAATTCCTATATTCGGAGGGGCCTTTCTTTGTCTGATCCAGTGGATTACTTGCGGCTTGTCGTCGTTTACTCATACGGAGGATTTCATGTCACAGGGGTTCTGGAGTCGCGCTGTGTTGATGATGACGCTCGTCATCGGGCTGGTTTCTAGCGTTCAAGCACAACCGGTTCCGGCCATCTCGGTATCACCTCCGCTCGACATCGTGACGCTGAAGGACGGGAGCATTCTCTACGGCGAGGTCGTCGGAATGGAGGGCGGCATTCTACACCTCAAGACAGCGGCCAGCCCGGATAATCTGGTGAAAGTGAAATGGGAGAGCATCGCCAAATTAACCGTGAACCATCCAGTCCCGTTTCATCTCAAAGAAGGGTCAGTGCTGATCGGCACGGCCACCGAAGGCCCCGACGGAACCATCACTGTGCGAGCTGAGCCGCTGAAGGGCACGATGGAGGTTCCACTGGATTCGATCACCGCTCTGAACCCCATCGTCCAAGCCCCGGTCATCTATTCAGGCGCCTTGACCGGAGGCTACTCGCAAGCAACCGGAAACAGCCATCTGAGGAATGCCAGCCTTCTCGGGGACTTCGTGGCTCGGAGCGAGCAACTCCGCCTGACCCTCAACGGTCGGTACGTCTACGGAGATAAAGACAACCAGCTCTCTGCCCGGAACGCGCGCGGATTGATCAAGATGGACTTTTTCATCACCAAACGCTTGTTCTGGTTCGCGTCCGCCTACTTTGAGAAAGATACCTTTCAAGACCTCAAATTGCGCACCGCCCTGTCCTCGGGTCCCGGCTATCAGATGATCAACCGGGGTGATTTTGAAAGTCCCTGGCTCAAAGACATGACGCTCTATGCCGAAGCCGGTGTGTCCTACTTCAATGAGGACTACACGAATGCTGCTGATAAGGCGACCCTCCGCGCGCGCTGGGCGGTCAGGCTCGATTGGCCGCTCTTCGATGATCGCATGGTGTTCTATCACTATCAGGAATTTTACCCTTCGTTGCAGAACACCAAGGATTATTATGTGACCATGGACAATGGCGTCCGCTTCAAAATATTCGAGGGGTTTGTAAGCGGCATCCAGGTGACGACCCGATATAACAGCGCTCCGGCGCAGGGCACCGGGGATACGGATAACTTGTACCTCCTGACCCTCGGGTACAGCTTCGACACGACCAGGAAACGATAAGCGCGCAGTTCACCCATATCCTCTGGAAAGGAGGAATCGGTATGCTGAAAGAATTTAGAGATTTCGCCATGCGGGGCAATGTGCTCGACATGGCAATCGGCGTCATCATCGGAGGGGCCTTTGGAAAGATTGTCTCGTCGCTGGTCAGCGATGTTTTGATGCCCCCCCTCGGTCTGCTGATGGGGAAGGTGGATTTCTCCAGTCTCTTCATCAATCTGTCAGGGACGCCACAGCCGTCTCTCACCGCAGCCAAGGCGGCGGGAGCCCCGACGATTAATTACGGGGTCTTCCTTCAAGCGACGTTCGACTTCATTATCATCGCGTTCGTAATCTTCATGCTGGTGAAGCAAGTGAACCGGCTGAAGAAGGAGCCGCCGGCGGGCCCTCCTACGACTAAAGATTGTCCCCACTGCTGCTCAACCATTTCCATCAAGGCAACCAAGTGTGCCCACTGTACATCCACCGTATAGGGCTGATATGTCCATTCTCAGAAAACCAACTACTCTCACTCAGCAAAAGGAGACTATGATGAAAGTTGTGAAGACCTCTGTTCTAGCATTGAGCCTGCTGGCCTTCGCCGGCACGGCAGGAGCTGTCGATATGACTGCGATCTGCTGCGACGGCGGCTATGAGTATCGCCACCCCACCCGCTGGGAACTCGAACTCCAGCGGTTGAAGGACGAGTTGGCGGCAGCACAGAAGCAGCTGGCCGATCGCGATCGGGAAATCGCCTCCCTGCGGTCCGGTGCCAGTGATTCCCTCCGATCGGCTCAGGCTGAACTCGACCGGTCCAAGGCACGCATCGCGGACCTCGAACGGCAGCTGGCCGATCGCGATCGGGAGATGGCCGCGCTCCGATCGGGAGCGGGCGACTCGTCAAGGCTCGCCAGCCAACTCTCCGCAGCCCAGAGTGATTTAGATCAATCCAAGGCGCGGACTGCCGATCTCGAACGACAACTGGCTGCCGCGCAAGCACAGGCAGCCGCACTCCAGTCTGGTACGGGCGACAAAAACCAGCTTGCGGCGGATCTTGCCGCAGCCAAGCAGCGCATCGCTGAACTCGACGCTCAGCTGGCGGCTATGAGCAGTGCGACGGGAGATAAAAACAAGCTCGCCGCCGATTTGGCTTCATGCCAACAGCGTATCGCCGCGCTCGAACGGCAGTTGGCCGAGAGAGACAAGGAACTTGCCGGTCTCCGCGGCGAACTCTCCGCAGAAATGGCAAAGTTGAAAGAAGCGCAGCGCGGATTAATCCGGGCACTCAGGCCGCAGATCGAAAAGGGGGACATCACCGTTGATCTCAACAACGAGCGGTTGCTGATCAACTTGGCCTCCGGCTATCTGTTCGCTTCCGGCCAAGACGAACTGAAACCGGCCGGCGCCGATGCGCTGAAACACGTCGGATCGATATTGAAAGATTTCCCCGAATACAAGGTGACGGTGGACGGTCACACCGACAACGTGGCAATCCAGGGTGCCCTGAAGAAGCGGTTCCCGACGAACAAGGAATTGTCCGAAGCCCGTGCGGCCAACGCGGCGAAGGCGCTGACCGAGGGAGGTCTTGGCGCCGCGACGACAACCGGGTATGCGGACACGAAACCGGTTGAACCGAATACGACCGCTGCCGGTCGGGCAAAGAATCGCCGGGTGGAGGTTCGCGTCACAAAGTAGTCGGGTTCATTCAATACAAGGGAGGCTCCTCCTGTACAGGAGGAGCCTCCCTTCGTCTCAGGCATTTACAACTTGCAGAGACCCGGATCGACAGCGCCCGCGATAGCGTCCCCCGGCACCGTCGCAAGAATTTTGTAATGGCCTAATCCCAGCTCCTTCCCAAACGCCTCTCCGACAAGGACATCCTGCACGTGCTGATGATCTGAGGCACGGAAATAGGATTTGCCCGCTTTCAGCCCGTCGAATTCGTGTCCGTCCAATGCCTTGATCAATGCCGATGTCTCGGTTGTGCCGGCTCTTTCGATCGCTTCAAGAATCTGTGTCATTGCTGCGTAGCCCAGATAGCAGCGAGAGGTCGGAGTATGGTTGTACTTGTCGATCACGCCCTGGATAAATCGCTTTGAACTTTCCGTGTTGATCTTGGGATCCCAGATGAGGCCCCAGATGCCGGCGTTATTTGCATAGCCCAGCGGCCGCCCAATCTGCTCCCCGCTGATCATCCCGCCGATGCCGACTTTTTCTTTTGCCAACTCCAGCTTCGCATAGGCCTTCAGCGCGTGGATCAAATCCCAGCCGTAGACGTTGAGAATGATCGCGGTCGGATTCTTGCCCCTTGCTTCCGTCAACGTCGGCACAAAATCCGTCGAGCCGAACGGCACGAGCGTTTCACCGACGAATTCCACTTTGTGGGCTTGCCCGGCTGTCGCCATGGCTTGCGCCATAGCCTTTCCATCGAGCGTGCCGGTCGTAATCATGTGCCAGCGAGTGCCGTAGGCCTTGACCAGATGCGGCACGACTGCTCGCGACATCATTGTGGCATTGGGCATAAATACAAAGGTGTGCCGATTGCAGGCCGCACCGGTGAGCTCTGGAAGAAATGATCCCGTCACCATGAAGAGCTTGTTTTCCTGTTGAGCAAGTGCGCTGACGGCGAGTGCGCAATCCGCATTGAACGTGCCCATCAGGACGTCGACCTTGTCTTCCTTGATGAACTTCGTGGCGACCTTCGCGGCAGTGTCGGGATTGGAGGCATCATCCGCTTCAAGTATGACGACCGGCCGACCCAGCACGCCGCCTTTCTTGTTGAACAGATCCACCGCCACGTTGGCACCGTGGACATCGTGAATCGACGAAGTCTTATACGGACTCGAGAGGGGATCGAGAATTCCGATCTTGATCGGATCACCCGCGACAGCGATGCGAGTCTTGCCCGCCAGCCCCAGCACCTGATTGATCAGGTCGCCGGCGACCAGCGCTCCGCCGGTCGCCGCCGTCATTTGCAGAAAACGCCTGCGTGACATCTTACCCATGTCATTCCCTCCCGTTTGAACTCACCCGTCTGCCCTTCGATAAATTACCGCCAAATCCCATAACATTGCTAGCGACAGTGCCCAGCGATTATCGTTTCGCAGCGCGCACGGCGGCTTCAAGTTCGACAATCTTTCGCTTTAACGGCCCTGTCAGTTCCTCGACCTCCTCGAGCGAGTAGCGCGGCGCGATGTATTTGGGGCAGTTCCAATCGAACGAGACGACGTCGATGAAGACCAGCCGCTCAACCGCCGCCTGCATCTTCGGATCGGCTATCGTTGTGACAATCTCGGAGTGGACTTTGGCATCTTCGATGCGCGCATGGCCAAGAATCTTCAACCGGTCGCGATTTTTGTAGTCCATTAGAAACAGCGCCACACGGTCGTTGACCGACACATTGCCTGTGGTCAGCAGTTGCCGATTCCCGCTGTAGTCAGCAAAAGCCAACGTCGTCTCGTCGAGCACCCGCAAAAACCCCGGAGGTCCTCCGCGGTGCTGAATATAGGGCCATCCGCTTTCACTGATCGAACCAAGGTAAAAGCTGTCCCGGGTGACAATGAATTCCGCCTCGGCTTGGCCCAAGGGGTCTCGATCGGGAGCACCGCCGATCTTACCTGCGCTTCCGTAGTACCGTTTTTGTGCCTGGCACACCGCATCGGTAAAGGTCAGATCAAGATATTTCGTCGCCATCGTTTTCCTCTGGGCTCCGGTCCACCGACGGCCAGGATGCTCCCCACGACTGTCGATGAGCGCGGCTCAAAACACGATCGTCCGCCATCCCTCCGCCATGTACCGGCGAAGGCTCAAGAGGCCAGCTGTCCCAGGCAGCGCATGGTCTTTCACAATCGGGATCCCGCAGGGCTTGATGCTCTCCGTCGCACCGAAGACCTCCGCACAGCCGCAGGAGGCGCCTTGCACGACATCGCGAACGGCATGGTAGAGGCCATTGGCTGGATGCGAGAGCTTTGTCAATTCAGCCGGCCAGCGCGTACCCGCGCCATTGAAGACGACGGCGACTTCGTCGCCCTTCTGCTTACATTCTGACGCCAGAGCCAGCGCATTAAAAACTCGTCCCAGCGCTTCTTCAGAACCACTTTTCGGATCGGACAGGATGATGATGGCAGTTTTCATGGATCCTCCTGTTAGGTTGCGGCTAAGTGCAAGTCATCTCCGGACATATTTTCTTAAGCCCGCATCGCTCCCCCCCAGCCGCTCGAATATATAACCATCAAAACTTAGTTTTGACAGTTATACTCTCGAGAGGCTAACCTGTCAAGTGCTTTTTTGCCGGAATAGTATCGAGAGGGGAAGAATTGACAATGAGCCGAGCGCAGGCGCCGCAACCATTCCTATTTGTAGGCAATCATCCATGTCTGGATTTCATCAACACACTGATGATCGTGCGGGGCAATCTGACAGATCTCCTCGGGGGGTGCGAGGATCTTGTCGCCTGGCTGGTTCAGGCAAAGATGGTGAACCCAAAGCACACTGCGGTAGTCATGACACGGTGGAACAACGAGGATCAGGAACAGCTTTTTGAGCAGGGGATACTATTCCGCAAGACTTTGCGTGACATGACCGAGCGGATTGTTTCCGGGAAGTCCATTCCTGACTCAGCGGTGACATCAATCAATCGACTTCTGTCCCGATGTCCTGGCTACCCGCAACTTGTCTATGCAAAGGGACGCTTTGAACGGCAATTTCACTCTCTGGCCACGCAGAAAGACAGCCTACTCGCTCCACTCGCCGATTCTGCAAGCGACTTGCTCTGTTCAGGCAATCTGTCGTTGATCAAGAAATGCAGCAACGCGGCCTGTATCCTATGCTTTTACGATACGACGAAGAATCACAGCCGCAATTGGTGCAGCATGCAACTATGCGGCAATCGAATAAAGGTGGCTGCCCACTATCATCGGAATCGGGGCAACCCAAAGCCGTGAACATTTCATTGGCGGGCATGACCTGGGAAGCGGCCGCAGGCCCCAGCCTGCGGCCGGTGACGACTGCTAGCTGAACTGATCCCATGTATCGCACTGCTTGATCGACCAAAAGACGGCTTCTTTGAGCTTCTTCAGCGGAATATTATCGGGATCCCGCATGCCTTGGAGCTTCTTATCCAAGTCGTAAAGCGGTTGAATCGACCGTTTATCCGGAATTCGGCCCAGCGACCATGCAACCTCCGTCAGCACGACCCAATCCGTCTTGGGGTCTTGGAGCTTCACCAGGAGGGGAGGAACGACCGACGCATCTCCGTGTGTGCCCCCGAGCTGTCCCAAACCCTTCGCCGCCGCCGCCTGCAATTCGAGCTGTGGCGAAGTATTCATGATGTCGACGAGGATCGGAATCCCTTCCTTGCCGAGATTGCCCATCGCTGCAATGGCCTGCCTCCCCAAGTCACGATCTTGCAGGATCTGTTTGAGCTTCGGCAGCGCCTCATCGGCTTGCATCTCGCCTAAGAGGGAAATGATCTTGAATTTTCTGGCTTGCGGGGTGTCGGACGCATCGAGCAATTTGAGGAGCCGCTCAGGGTGTCCCCATTCGGCGGCCAGCAGGAGCGGGAATTCGTATTTCTCCAAGGCCTCTTTCAGCTTGCTCGTGGCAAAGACCCCGGCATCTCCCGCATTTGCCTGTTGGGCCGCTTGTCCGGCATCTTCAAAATCCGTTCGCACTTCCTTTTGCCATTTGACCTTCATGTCTCCGAGCCGATAGGTCAATTGACATGCCGGCCCTTTCCAGAGCCTCGAGGGCGCATCGGGGAGATCGGCATCGCCGCCGGCGGCCGTCGTTCCTTCCCATGTCTTGCGTTGCTCGCATTTCACTTTGAAGACGACATCATGGGGCTTGGCGGGATCCAGCACCGTCGTGTATCCCAACTCCTGTAGCCGCCGGGAGACAACTCCTGTAATCGGACCGGCATCGCCCGCTCCCTTGTCGGTCAGAACGACGGCATCCACCAGCACGATTTGAATCTTGTCGAGTTGCGCCTTCTGATCCGCCGTAAAGTAGTCTCGATAGGCCCATGCAGATGGAGGAATAAGTGCGACAACGATATACACCAGAATCAAACGCAGTAGGCTCACACGCATGGTGCACCTCCTCACTCGTTCACCGGCAGAAGCTCTACGTATAGCTTCTGATTATACTGGCCGCAGTCAGTCGATACCACCATTTGAGGAATTCTGTCTGTTGATCGCGCGATGGAACGCCAAATTGGGGCGTGATCCTTCTTTTTCGTTACTTCAGCCGTTTATGGCCTCGCAATAGACCGTGAGTGTGCCTGCGAAGACCGCCACCATTACTAAGTTGAAGACGGCCAGAAACCCGCCCCCAACCCCGCAGGAGTATGGGTTGACAGTTGTGCTCATCCAACGGTACAAAATAGCGACAGGAACGTGTATTTTCGCTTGTTTGCTGACTTGGCTGGAAACGACTCCAGCGCTCCCCGCCGTGCGAGAGTGGCGGAACTGGCAGACGCGCGAGACTTAGGATCTCGTGGGCAACCGTGGGGGTTCAAGTCCCCCCTCTCGCACCAGACCACGGTACGGCACGAATCATGATGCGCGCGGACAGGCTTGCGCTGACATAAAGGAAGCAGACGACACATGAAAATGGAAGTGACAGAACTGGGCCCGATGAAGCGGGCCCTCAAGATTGAAGTGCCGGCCGAGGAAGTGGCCCAACGATTCGTTCGAGCCTACAGCGAACTGAACCGTCAAGTGCATATCCCTGGCTTTCGCCAGGGCAAAGCGCCGGTCGCCCTCCTTGAGAAACGCTATTCGAAAGCTGTGGAAGAGGACGTGGTGCGTAGCCTCGTCCCGGACTTCTATGACCGTGCTGTCCGGCAGGCCGGGATCTCTCCGGTTCTCGTCGAAATCCCTCCGCTGGAACGCGTGAAGATCAAGAAAGACGCGCCGTTCACGTTCACTGCGACAGTTGAAATCAAGCCGAAAATCGATCTCCGCGACTACAAAGCTCCCAATCCCATCTCGTTAAAGCCCGACAAACGCACCGTGACCGATGAGCAGCTTGCGAGAGGGATGGACGTACTCCGCGAGCAGCACGCAAGGCTGGATGCGCCTCCTGCTGGGCATGCAGTGGTCGAAAGCGATTTTGTGATTCTGTCTCTTGAAGGCCGCCTCGACGGACAACCGCTTGAAGGCGCCAAGAAAGAAGGCCATCTGCACAAGGTAGGGTCCAAAGCGACCGTGCTAGGGCTGGACGTCGACCCGCACGTTTTGGGAAAGACCGAAGGCCAGTCGGCCGAGATTACACAGCCCTATCCCCCGAGCCACCCTGATGCGCGTGTGGCAGGCAAGACCGTAATCTTCACGATTGTGGTAAACGCCGTCAAGGTCAAGAAGCTTCCGGACCTGGACGACGAATTCGCGAAGGACTGCGGCGCCTACGGTTCTCTGGCTGAACTACAAGATAAGCTGCGCGGTGAAATGGACAAGGCGCTGAAACGCGAGATCGAGGACACTTACAAGGATACGATCGTCAAACGTCTGGTGGAAACCCACCACTTCGATCTCCCTGAAACGCTTGTCGAGCGCGAACTGGAAGCCATCATCCGTCAACAGATGCAACAGCGACAGCGGCGAGCCGGCGGCGGAGGAATGGAAACTCCCGAAGCGGAAGATCTCACCCAAATGCGTCAGCAGAACAGAGACGAGGCCGCCAGGCGGGTTAAAGTCGGGTTGATCCTGGAGGCGGTCGCAGAGAAAGAAGGCCTGACTGTCACACAAGAGGATCTCAACAACGAAATCCATCGCTTGGCTACGGAACTCAAGATCGCCCAGGCCGATCTCGTCAAGATGATCCAGGCGGGCGGGCAGGATTCGATCGATGAATTACGCGCACGCATCCTGGCTGAAAAGTCTCTGGATTTCGTCTATCGCAACGCAGTGATTCAAGGATAGCCTTGGCGGCAAACAGGCGTTTGCCCTCCGGCTCTATTTTTGCGGAAAGGAAGAACGTGCATGCTAGTTCCCATTGTTGTTGAGCAAACCAACCGCGGCGAGCGAGCGTATGACATCTACTCCCGCCTGCTGAAGGACAGAATCATTTTCCTCGGAGCACCGATCGACGATGTCTTTGCGAATCTGGTCATCGCCCAATTGCTCTTTCTCGAGGCCGAGGACCCTGAAAAAGACATCAATCTCTACGTCAACTCACCCGGCGGCAGCGTGACGGCTGGACTCGGCATCTACGATACGATGCAATACGTGAAACCGCCCATCAACACCATTTGCCTCGGCCAAGCTGCCAGCATGGGTGCGCTGCTGTTGACGGCGGGAACCAAAGGCAAACGCTTCGCACTGCCCAACGCCCGTGTCATGATCCATCAGCCGCTGGGTGGATTCCAGGGACAGGCCACCGAGATCGACATTCACGCCAGGGAAATCCTCAAGATCCGTGAACGGCTGAACGAGATCATGGCGAAACACACGGGACAGCCGATCGAAAAGATCGCCCACGACACCGAACGGGACTACTTCATGTCCGGCGAAGAGGCGAAGCGGTACGGGCTCATCGACGAAGTGATTTCTCGACCTCCCAAGCTGCTGAAAGCCGTGGGCGGGTCCGAGAGCGGAAAAGACGGGGCCAAGGACAAGTAACACAGGAGGGCGCATGGCCAAGCAGGAAAAGATGGATCGACATCTCCGCTGTTCGTTCTGCGGCAAGAGTCGGGACGAGGTCCGAAAGCTGATTGCTGGCCCCACCGTCTACATCTGCGACGAATGCGTCAACCTGTGCAACGACATCATCGCCGAGGATTGGGAAGAAGCGAAAGAGGAAATTTCCTCCAAGCTGAAGAAGCCTTCGGAGATCAAGCACCATCTCGATCAGTACGTGGTCGGGCAGGAACGGGCCAAGAAAATCCTGTCCGTTGCCGTGCACAACCACTACAAGCGCATTTCCTCCAAAGAAAAGGATGTCGACGACGTGGAGCTCCAAAAGGGTAACATCCTCATGGTCGGCCCCACGGGAACCGGGAAAACGCTCTTGGCCCAGACTTTGGCAAAGTATCTGGACGTGCCGTTTACGCTCGCTGATGCGACCACCTTGACCGAAGCCGGCTACGTCGGCGAAGACGTCGAAAATATTATTCTCAAGCTGTTGCAAGCCGCAGACTACGACGTCGAGCGGGCCGAACGTGGCATCGTCTATATCGACGAGATCGACAAGATCAGTCGCAAGAGCGACAGTCCTTCGATTACACGCGACGTATCCGGCGAAGGCGTGCAGCAGGCGCTGCTGAAATTAATTGAAGGCACTGTGGCCAATGTTCCCCCTCAAGGCGGACGCAAACATCCCCATCAAGAGTTTATTCAAGTCAACACGAGCAATATTTTGTTTATCTGCGGTGGAGCGTTCGTCGGATTGGAGCAGATCATCGAGCAACGGTTGAACCGCAAGTCGATGGGATTTGGCGCCGAAGTGCGTAGCCGAAGCGACATCAGGTTGGGCGAGCTCTTCGAAAAAGTGCAACCGGAAGACTTTCTCAAGTACGGGCTGATTCCGGAATTCGTCGGTCGATTGCCGGTGGTCGCCACTTTGGATGAGCTGGACGAACGCGCCTTGATCAAAATTCTGACCGAACCGAGAAACGCATTGACCAAGCAGTATGAGAAACTTCTCTCGTTTGAAAAAGTGAAGCTGAGATTCACCGAGGGAGCGCTGGGCGCCGTGGCCCGAAAAGCCTTCATCCAGAAAACCGGAGCCAGGGGTCTCCGGGCCATTCTAGAAGAAGTGATGCTGGACATCATGTACGACGCTCCATCACAGAAGCAGATCAAAGAAGTCCTCATCAACGAGGATGCGATCCTTGGGAAACACCCTCCCATTCGAATTTTTGAACAAGACAAAGACGCCAAGACGGCATAATAGCCAACAAAAGCGACTACTTATAGGCTTTCCGTTGAGAACCGGCCGCATAAAGGATATGCGGCCGGTTCTTCTTTTCGGACAGTCGTTGTTTTCATCCGCCAGGCACACCTCGTAGACACTCCCGCGGCTCTTTTTCCATCTGCGGTTTTTCTCGACAACAGGGAAGGCTGCGCTATACTTGCGAGGTGATCTTAAAGAGGGGGAGCGCGTGAAATATCCTGTCGTTTCAAGCTTGCGGCATAAGGGGAAAACACTCGAACTGGACTCGACTCGCGAGATCGTCACGCTCATCGGCATGAACGGCGAGCAGATGGGAAACTTGTCGTGGGACTTCGTGATCGATCAAATTCTCGCGTACCGCAAGCCTCCGGCCTCTAGAGAAGCCAGAACCGAACCCCGAGTCACGCTCTCATTCCGCGTGAAATACAAGACCCCGGAGGGCCAGCAGTTTGAGAGCCGGGCCGGCGGCATCGGCGGCGGCGGGCTTTTTATCGAAAGCCAGGCTCCGCTGCAGGTCGGAACCAAGCTCACGATGGAATTCTCCCTCCCGGAACGCCCCACCGAATGGCTCCCGGCAAAAGGCCTCGTGGCCTGGGTGTGCCCGAAGGCGGATCAATATACGTTCAGTCCTGGCATGGGCGTTCGATTTACCGACATCGCTCCCAATATCCGCGATCGTGTACTTGAATTGGTCAAATCGCTGCAGCAGGTCGGTCAACCGGCCGCCTGATAACGGTGAACGGCTGACCATGCATTTCACTATCCGTCGAGTGAGCTCCGAATCATGAAGTTTTCAGTCATCGCTACGCCGGGTCATGAGGGGAAAATCCTCGAGATCGACACGAATCAAGAAGTGATTACTCTTCATGGGGCGGACAAAACATTACTCGGAGCCGTTTCTTGGAAAGAGATCATTGAACGGATCATCACAAGCGATGACGACGCTCGGTTTGCACATGCCCGCGTACACCCACGAGCCCCGCTTGCCGTCAAGGTCAAGTATACGACACCGGAGGGAAAGCAGTTCGACAGTTTGACCGGTGGAATCGGAGGCGGAGGGCTCTTCATTGAAAGCAGCCAGCCGCTGGCGCCCGGCACCGAATTGTCGGTTGAATTCGCCCTGCCAGATCGCCCCTGGGAGAAACACAAGGCGAAAGCCAAAGTAGCCTGGACTCGCAACAAGCCGGAGCGATTTCTTCTGTTTCCTGGTATGGGAGTCCAGTTTACCGATATCGATGAAAAGTCCCGCAAAGAACTCGTCGAGCTTGTCGCGGCACTCAATCGGTCCCGCGTAACGACTTAAGCGCGGCGTCCGCCCAGCGGCGAACACCGCGTTCGGCATCTCTCGCAGCCGCCCGTCCAAGCGCCAACCTGACATCTCGATCTCCAACTTTTCCCAAGTGATAGGCCGCTTCTGTCCGCACCGCAGGCGATGCATCCTCTGCAAGGCGTCGCAGTAACTCCGCTGTCATGGCCGGCCTTCCCGACTCTCCCAGCGCGGCAACCGCGCCCTGCCGCACATCTGTGTCCACATCGCGTAGGGCCACCACCAACTCGGGAAGCTTGTCGCCTGCATCAACCTGCAGCAACGCATGAACCGCCGCTCGCCGCACTTTCGAATCGGGAGAATGTAGCAGATTCGCGACAGGCTTCAACTGAGCAGGGTCCGGCTCGACTTCCCCGATAGCCATGGATGCCGTGAGTTTGATTGCATCGACGGGATCTTCAAGTGAACGGGCCAGCGCGACGATGACTTCCTGGGTCGGGCGAGATGCCAGCCGACCCAACGCCTGCACTGCTGCGGCACGGACAGCGGGATCCGAATCATCCGCCAGCGGCAGGACAAAGCCGACCGCCGAGCGATCACCGATCTTTCCCAACGACTCAGCAGCCGTTCTCCTGATTTCAGGACTCTGGTCGCGAAGCAAAGCGATCATCAGCGTGACCGCGCGCGCCGCCGAAGGAGAAGATGCATCTTGCACACAACCGGAAAATGACAGGGCGGTGAAGGGAAGACAGAAGAATACTAGCGCAGCGAAACGTGGTCGCATCTCAAGCCAGAATCGAGACCGCCCCACAGGTGGAACCATATCACACCGGTTTCTGGGCCTCTTCATGCACGGCGGGTAGTTCCTTGGCGGCCTCCAGAGATTGCTGAATCTCCTTCTGCGCGGCATCCATCTCGGCTTGGATGGTCCGCATCTCCGGATCGACAGAATTGCGCACATCGGCCACGGCCTGTTTAAAGGTACGCAGGGCATCCCCGAGACCTTCGCCGAGGCTCTGCATATCGGCGGGCGAGACTCCACCACCGGCCGGCTGAGGTGGTTTTGCTTTCAGCGCTGCCTGCTGGGCCTGCACCCGAGCCACGGCATCCTTGTTCACGATTGCCGATGGACGTTTGGCTTGTGGCTTCTGCTGCGCATTCGGAGGCAGCGGCGGATATTGCGCACGCATCATCGGACTAGGGGCCGCAGCCCGTTCTTCCATCGTCGGAGGACGCTGGCCCTGATCGGCGGGTGGAGCGGATGGAGCTGCTTGAGTCGCACTCTGGCGAGGAGCTTGCGGCTGGGCGGCCACGTTGTACATCATAGCCGCAGTAGTGCCGGGTGTCAGCTCCGGGCCCGGTATGTAAGGAGCTGTGGGTTTAGGGGCCGCAGTAACAGCAGCCTGAGGAGTCATGGGAGCACTCTGAACCGATTGCACAGGGGCCTGTGCTGGAGGAGCAGCTGGTTCAGTGGCCTCGATCTGGACCGGCTCGGGCTGCGGGATGTCATGAACTTCTTTCTTGAAACCTTTCAGCGCCTTGCCGACCCCCTCTCCGATTTGAGGGAGCTTTCCTGCGCCGAAAATGATGAGCACAATGACGAGAATGATGATCAGCTCTGAAATCCCCATCGTGCCGAACATGGCGTGATTCCTTTTCGAGTGGTTGAAGGGCTGCAGACGCCCCTTCAGGCCTATGAAGAACAGAAGTAACTCTATAGGCCGCCGACGGGCACTGTCAAGGAAAGGGGGCCCCGAACGGCTACAGAAGAGGGGCGAGTTCGCTCTGAAGCGGCAGGCCGAAAACCAGCGCGTCGTGCTCCGACAGATAGACATCCAATTCGCTCCGGATGCCGAACTCGCCCGGCAAATAGATGCCCGGTTCGATCGAAAAACAGGTGCGCGGCATCAACTGCCTGCTGTCTTGAGTCTCGAGCCCGTCGATGTTGGCTCCGTTGCCATGCACTTCCTCTCCAATCGAGTGGCCGGTACGATGAACGAACTGTTCGCCATAGCCTGCTGACTGGATCACGGTTCGACAGGCCGCATCGGCCTCATACCCATACGGCCGGCGGCCGGCTTGCACTTGCATGCGTACGAAGTTCAGCGCAGCATCGCGGCCCTGGCGGACAACGTTGAAAACATGCTGGTGTTTGGACGGCACCTGCCGACCGGCATAGGCGGTCCATGTAATATCGGCATACACGGAGCCGGCCTCCGCCCGTTTGGCCCAGAGATCGATCAAGACAAGGTCGTCGCGCTTGATGTGCGCCGAGCCTGCCGGCATCGGACCATAGTGAGGGTCCGCGCTGTGTTCGTTTACCGCTGCGATCGGCGCGCTGGAGGTGATCATTCCGGCTTCAGCGATGCGAGCCAGAATGAACTGCTGCAATCCGTACTCTGTAAGCTTGTGCCCTTTCGTCACTGCTTCGCGCACATGCCCAAAGGCCTCATCGACGATCCGCCGCAAAGCCGCAGCCGCATACTGATGTGATTCCAATTGCTCATCGGTCCAGACCGCCTCGAACGTTTGGATCAAATCTGCGGAACTGACGACCTCGACCCCGCAGCCCTTGACCAATTCGACTGTGCCGGCATCCACGCGAGAGACATAGGGAACGGCATTCAGCGGGGAATACTGCATGGCGATCCGACGACTGCCTGTTAAGAGACGCGCCAGAAGCTGCCGTTGTTGCTCCCATGACACATACAGATCCGTCTCGCCAGGCAGTCGATCCAACACGTGCGGTTCGATCCGATGGAGGAGTTTCCGTGGACTGCCCTCGGAAGGAATCCAGTAATACCAGCGCCTGGTAACATGCATCGTCGAGTCGAGGAGCAGCACCCGATAACTGAGAGGATCGCTGCCGCGGAAGTCATAAAAGAGCCAGCCGTCGATCGCCCCCTGCTCACGGAGCGCCTGCTGAATCGCGCCGACCCTTTCCTGCTGTGTCATGGTCATGATGATCGCATCTTATCGTTGCCCCGACGACCCGTCAAACGAAGGGGGTTTCACCGGCATCAGCATGGTACAATGGGCGCCATGTCGGCTGACTCTTCTGAATCTGCTCAATTCCGCGTGACCCTGTTCGTCGGCCCCCAACCGGTGGAGGAGAAACCCTTCACCTATTCCACCGTCTTCAACGTCAAGAAACGAAGCTGGAAGGGTGGGATCCAGGTCGACGTGGAGATCGATCAGCCCCAGATTGAACTCCTCAACTCCTCCACCGGATTTTCGCGCTGGCTCACCGACATCCTCCTTCCGGTCCCCCTTGAAGACCGCCTGTCCTATCAAACCAGAGGGGAGGAATTGTTTATTCAGGCTCTCTGCCGGTGCAAGCTAGATCTGTTATTGCAACACGGCCTCGCGCAAGAAAACCAGCGTGTCCCGACCGATACGTTCGCGGCGGAACTGAACAGGATCGCGACGACAAAACTTGAGTTCATCACCTCGCATGTCGCATCCGAACTCGACCTGTTATCTAATGACTCGACGCTGTCGCCATGAGCGCCATCATGCGGCAGGGGGTTTGCATTCGGAGTTGAATTTGTTATAACCCCTATGATCCCAAATCGTGAGCAAGCGCTCCGTTACCACCAGATGCCGCTCGCTCGCTCTGTGTAAGGAAGGAGGATGACCCGTGAATTCTTATGCGATTTTATCCAAAAAGGCAGCGACGGCTGTCTCTAAACTGATCGCGGTGACTGTGGTCCTTGCCCTCTGCATGGTCTCACTGACGCCATCGGCATGGAGCCAAGAGGCCGCCCCCCAGCCGGCCAGCGATAGCGCCGAAGGTGGCAATGCGTCCAGTGCCGGCATGGGAGCCGCCGCCGGTCTCTCGACACTGGTTTACCTGCCTTTGAAGGCGGCCTTCGCCATCGGGGGAGGTATTGTCGGAGGCCTGGCCTACGCGTTTTCAGGCGGAAACGAGGCCGCGGCGAAGAGCATTTGGACGACCAGTATGTACGGCACCTACATCATCACGCCCGATCATTTACGAGGCGATAAGCCGATCCGCTTCCTCGGCGTGGCCGATCCGGATAGTTCCACGCAAACCGCCGCACCAGCCACAGAGCCTGTTCGCTAAGCGATGAAACCGCTCATCGGCGTGACACCCGATTTCAACGCCGGTGACCGCAAAGAATGGGGTGGGCAAGAGCCCACCTACTTCTTGAGGGCTCGCTACGTCCGCGCCATCGAAGAACTCGGCGGTATCCCCCTTGTCCTCCCGCTCGTCGCAGACCTAAGCGCCAGACGCCGGCTCCTGGACGGGATCGACGGGCTTTTGCTGACCGGTAGTGGCCCTGATCTGGCTCCTGAATTGTATGGTGAGCGGCAACGGTACAAGTTTCGCGTCATGAGCCAGCGACGGGCGACGTTTGAGCTGGAAATGGCACAGTTGGCGCGAGCAGCCGACCTCCCGGTGCTTGGAATTTGCGGAGGGATGCAGTCGATGAACGTGGCATTCGGGGGCAGCCTCTATCAGGATATCCCCGCACAAATCCCTAAGCCCCTCGAACATCGACAGTCGGCACCCGCCACAACGCTCAGCCATTCCGTGACTGTCGCAAGCGGCAGTTTACTCCGCAAGATCGTCCGTGCTGCCACCATGCGTGTCAACAGTTCGCACCATCAATCCGTCAAAAACGTCGCACGCTCTTTGATTGCCAGTGCAGTAGCTCCCGACGGGATCGTGGAAGCAATCGAATCCCCGACGCAGCGTTTTTTTCTCGGCATCCAGTGGCATCCGGAATTTCTATTCGAGCGGCACCGCCTGCATCGGCATCTCTTCCAGGCCTTCCTTCTGGCCGCACGCCGACATTCGTCATAGCCGGCATGCCCACGCACAAGCCCGGGGCCGGCCAACAGCGCCTGCTATACTTGATGGGACATGGAACGTGATGTGCTCAGCTCACCGACGGTCGCCTCTCCCGCTCTTATGGGAGGCTCCGTGATCAACCGCCTATTCCGCACGAAATCCATTGAGCAAATTCTTGCCGACGCGGACCACCCCACCCATCGACTCAAGAAAACGCTCACAGCCTGGGACCTCAGCTGTCTCGGTATCGGCGCCATTATCGGCACCGGCATCTTTGTGTTGATCGGCACCGCCATTGTCGGCGATGCTCATCGGCCCGGCGCCGGGCCTGGCATCGTGCTCTCCTTCATTCTGTCTGGATTGACCTGTGCACTGGCCGCGCTCTGCTACGCGGAGATGTCCGCGATGATCCCTGTCGCCGGGAGCGCCTATACGTTTTCTTATGCCACGCTGGGAGAGATGCTGGCCTGGCTGACCGGCTGGAATCTGATCCTCGAATACGGCGTTGCCTGCGTCGCCGTGGCGATCGGCTGGTCCGGCTACTTCAACAATCTCCTCACGCTCGCCGGTCTGGAATTACCCTATTGGGCAACCCACCCGCCCGGCGGAACGGATGGAGGTATCGCCAACATCCCCGCCGCAATCATTGTCTTACTCGTAACGATCATTCTGGTGGTGGGAATCAAAGAGAGCGCGCGAGCGACCGGTATCGTCGTCATCATCAAGCTCGCTGTGATCCTCTTTTTCATCGGTATCGGCAGCACCTCCGTGAATCCGGACAATTGGACCCCGTTCATGCCGCAGGGTTTTGCCGGAGTCGGAGCGGCAGCGGCGATTGTGTTTTTCGCCTATATCGGATTCGATGCGGTCTCGACCGCTGCGGAAGAAGCCAAAAATCCGAAGCGGGACGTGCCCATTGGAATCATCGGCTCTCTGAGTGTCTGCACCATCCTCTACATTGCCGTCGCGGCGGTGCTGACGGGATTGATTCCCTCGTCGCAGATCGACATCCATGCACCGGTGGCCGAAGCGCTCCGTCTGGCCGGATTCAAGTGGGGGGCGGCGGTGATCGCGATCGGAGCGGTAGCCGGTATCACGAGCGTGCTGGTCGTGATGATGCTGGGTCAGATCCGGGTGTTCTTCGCCATGTCGCGTGACCGGCTATTGGGCCCTTGGCTGTCCATAGTCCATCCGCGATTCGGCACACCACACCGGGCCACGATTCTTACCGGAATCGCCGTGGCCACCCTCGCCGCATTGATTCCAATCGGTGAGGCTGCGGATATGACCAATATCGGAACGTTCTTCGCTTTCGTGCTCGTCTGCCTCGGTGTCATGATCCTTCGCTACACCAGGCCCAACCACCCAAGACCGTTTCGGCTGCCATTTATGCCGGTCGTCCCGATTCTCGGAACCATGGCCTGTCTCGGCCTGATGTGGCAACTTCCTCAGCTGACCTGGATCAGATTCGGAGTGTGGACGATCATCGGGATTGCGGTCTACATGGGTTATGGACTCAAGCACAGCAAGCTGGCAGTACAGTCCCCCGAAAGCAGCCTCTCGACTCACTCTCAACCGTAAGCGGGATAAGGCAGAAACTTAACTGGTCTCGCCCGTTGCTTGAGCCGGCGGGGCCGGAGTCGCGGCAGGGGGAGTTGCAGGCTTGGGGGCAGCGGGAGGTTTGGGAGGTGCCGGCTTCTCCGGCTTAATCCCGCCCTCCCATGAGGGACCGGAATACATCTCAGCAGTCAGCCCCTTGGCTTTCCACTTGTCCTCAAAATCCGCAGCGGCCTTGTTTGGAGTTTCACCGGTCCCTACGACATCGTTCCAAGGATAGACCTTCGGACCGATCTGACAACTGGTCTCAGACCGCTTCAAATACAGCGCGATGGGATTTCCCCGGTAGGGTCCAAGATAGATGTGCACCGAGCCGACGTATTCAAGCAAGTTTGCCATGCCTGTCTCCAGGGAGGGGCATGATGCCACAACTCATTGGAGGCAGGCAAGGGAAAGACGTGGCCGGCGTCTTCCCTCATCACAAAGCACGGCGTCTAGGGCGAAGTGGCGGGGGATGAGGCCGGTCGTTTGCGAACCAAGAACACCCCGATGGTGAGCACCATGATAACCGTGACGTTCAGGCCGACGTCCATGAGGTATTGGTAGAATTGCGTGTCGGTCATGGCGGCCAAATGGGAGAGTTCCGCGCTGGCTGTGAGGACTCGCCTCGTACAGGCGATGATGCCGACGGCCAGATAGGGCTCCAAATCGAGGATCTCCGTCTGCAGAAACCGGATGACCGTCCGGAATAGCTCGAGCAAGATGATGACGAGTAACAAGTCGTTCAGCAACTTCAGGCCGGAAGGCAGGAGGCCCGACTGGCCCGCCTTCATGATAAACACATACCAGGCATGGGCGAAAATCAGCATGCCCAGAACGAGCAGGCTGAATCCTGCCGTCAGGTAACCCAGGCGATCAAGCCACTCCATGACCCCGCACCAGCGCTTCATGACTTCTTTACGGTCCTGCATGATGGGGCCCTCCAGACTGGTTGGGGTAAACAGGATGTTGAAACGGCCGCCGGCTGCGTTCTCGCGTCGCTCAGAGAATCAACGTACAAGACTGAGTACGATTCGTCTCTTCGCTAGCTGCGGCCTTGCCCGCGGAGCGGCGCGTCTTGGCGTGCCGGGGTTGGGCGGGTGAGAACCGCAGCCCTTTTGAACATCCTGGGAGATACGTCCCTGTCATCTGCTGCTATTATTTAGGCGTTGCCGGATGGCGCGTTCGGTAAAGGATCAGTTCCTCTCATCTGACCGAACTTCAGCTCGCGCATCGAGCTGATCGTCAATGAATGGCCGCAGCAGCGGATTTCTTTGAAGCCGGCGCCCCCGTCCACGATCATGACACGGAGGCCACAGGAATCGGGATAGAGTTTCTTCTCGTCGAGAATAACGGCCGGAGGCAGCTGGCCTTTTCTCCTGGCGCTACGCGAGCCGATCTCGGGAACGACGTCCTCGATCGTCAACTCGTGATCGCAGCACACGATCTTTTCAAATCCCTCTCCACCGCCCATGACCTTCACGACCAGTCCACACGCGTGCGGATACCGCTTCTGCTCATCGATCAGATCGCCCTTTTTCAGCCCCACGACGCCCCCTGCTCCCCTCAGGCTGCCACAACTCACAACCGGGTCGGCGGCGTGATCTTCTCGAATCTCGCCTGGGCCTGTTGCATGCTTTGCAGCAGCGCCTGATGGCTTCGACAGCCAGCGATCAGCTTCGCGTCAGAAATGACGGCCGGCTTGTAGGGCGCGATGAACCGCTGCTTCACCCGTTGAATCCTGGCGACGGATTGATCCAGCCGTTCCATGGAAATGGCGTCTGACGCCACTGCTTGTTCAATGGCCTCGAACGCGGCAACTTCGCGATCCCGTTCCTTGCAGATCAGGAGCACGTCACAGCCGGCCAGAATGGCGCGAACCGACGCGTCACCGACGCCGTAGTGATCGACGATGGCGTGCATTTCAAGATCGTCGGTGAGCACGACGCCGTCGTAACGCAGGTCTTCGCGCAACAGGTTTGTGATGATCGCGGGAGACAAAGTCGCCGGCCGTTGATCGTCCAAATCCCGATAGAGCACATGAGCGGTCATCATCGTCGCAACTCCCGCCGCCGCCGCGCGACGAAACGGCGGAAGTTCAACGGCTTCCAGCCTCGCGCGCACGGCCTCGACGACCGGGAGCTCCTTATGGGAGTCGGCATTCGTGTCGCCGTGCCCGGGGAAATGTTTGCCGCAGGCGACGACCTTGTTGTCTTGGAGCCCTGCAGCCGTCACCAACGCCATCTCGCTGACGATGTCGGGGGTTGAACCGAACGCCCGATCACCGATGACCGGATTGTCGGGGTTGCTGTTCACGTCGAGCACCGGCGCCATGTTCATGTTGATCCCGACCGACTTCAGTTCTTTCGCGATCGTAGCCGCCGCTGCATAAGCCAGCTCGCTCGAATTGCATCGGCCCAACAGCTCGCAGGGGGGGAAAATCGTAAATCCTTTCGGCAAGCGGGACACCCGCCCCCCTTCCTGATCAATCGAAATGAGCAGCGGCGATTTCGGACTGCACCGCTGCAGATCGTTGGTCAATTCGACGATCTGTTCGACCGATTCCAAATTGCGCGAAAAGAGAATGACGCCCCCCGGCTTGTATTCTCTAACGAACGAGGCCAGCTCGGATGTCACCGACGTGCCCATGAATCCGACCATGAACAGCTGACCAATTTTCTCGCGCGAGGTCAATTCAACACGCGCCACGTCACAAGCTCCGATCGATCAAGTACTGAACAAGGAGACGCGTCCCGATGCCGGTCGGTCCCTTCGGGATGTAGGCCCGTTCCCGCTCACTCCAATCGGTGCTGGCGATATCCAGATGGATCCAGGAGCAGTCGCCCACAAACTTGCTGAGAAAGAGCGCCGCCGTGATCATCCCGCCTCCACGCCCGCCGATATTGCGCATGTCGGCGACGTCACTGCGCAGCTGTTCGAAATATTCATCCCAGAGGGGCATCTCCCAGACCCGCTCGCCGGCCTTCAGCCCGGACTTGCGCACCTGCTCTTTCAGCCTCTGATCCGTTCCGAACATGCCGATGGCGAATTGGCCGAGCGCAACAACGCAGGCGCCCGTCAGCGTGGCGATATCCACAAGGGCAGCAGGGTTGTAGCGCTGGGCGTAGGCTAACGCGTCGGCGAGAATCAACCGGCCTTCTGCGTCGGTATTTTGAACCTCCACCGTCTTTCCCGAGAGCGTCTTGACGATGTCGCCCGGCTTCATGGCGCGCCCCCCCGGCATATTCTCCGCGACGGGCAGGATGCTGACGAGACGCACTGGAAGCTTCAGGCGAGCCGCCGCCCTGATTGAAGCCAGCACCTCGGCGCCGCCGGTCATGTCCGCCTTCATGTGTTCCATGTTCTCGGCCGGCTTGAGCGAAATCCCGCCCGTGTCGAATGTGATGGTCTTTCCGATCAGCACGACCGGACGCTCGTCCTTCTTCCTCGCACCGTTGTATTCGAGAATGATGAATTTCGGGGGTTCGTGGCTCCCGCGCGCCACGCCTAATAATGCACCCATCCCAAGCTGTTCCATCTCTTTTTGCTCGAGAATCTTGAGCGTGAGATTTTCGTTTTTTGCGATCGCCTTCGCTTCGGCGGCAATGCGGGTCGGCGTCATGACATTCGAGGGATGATTGCAGAGATCCCTCACGAACACTGCCGCCTCTGCGGCTGCCGTTCCTCGGCGAGTCCCCTCCGCCAGCTGGCGAACATGCCCCTTGTGCGGGGTCAAGAGCGTCATCTGTCCTATATCCTTCCCTCCGTCATTATCCCCCGTGCGATAGGCAGTGAATTGGTAGCTGCCCAGGATCGCCCCCTCCGCCATGGCCTGCGCCACCTCAACGGGCGAGTGCCCTTTCGGCGTCACGGCCGGCACGGCAACCGAAAAGGAGTCGGCTTTCGCCTGACGCACACGCTTGACCACATGACCCATCGCTTGCCTGATCGCGTCAAGCGTGAGGTCTTTCTTCTTGCCAAGCCCTACCAAGAGCAAGCGCCTGGACGGAATCCTGCCCTGCGTATGGAACAACAGCGCTTCGCTCGCCTTCCCTTCGAACTCTTTTGTCTGCACAAACTCGCGAACGGCGCCGCCAAGCATCTTGTCGATCACCGCCGCATCCGGCTTACTCAACCCTTCCCCTTCGCAATGCGTGAGAACCAGCACCTCTGACGATTCTTCTTCTGCTCGTCCAACCTTCACCGCAACCTGCATGATCTTCATTCATGTCTCCTTCGTTCTTGCTATTCAGACGGCTAGACCCCGCGCATATCGGGTGCCCAGATGAACTTGTGGATTTGCAATTGGAATCGAACCGGCAGGCGATCCGCCAGGACCCATTCGGCCAGCTGCCGAGGCTCAAGGCTCCCAAACACCGGGCTGACCAGCACGGAGCACCGCTGAGACAAGTCATGCCGGGCGATGATGTCACGGGCCCACTCATAGTCCTGTCGATCGGCCAGCACAAACTTGATTTCGTCCTTCATCGTCAGCTTGTTCAGATTCGGCCAAAACATTCGATCCGTCATTCCACTGCCGGGACATTTCACATCAAGAATCACATGGGCGCGCGGATCGACTTCGGCAATGTCGATCGCCCCGCTTGTTTCGATCAGCACCTCATAGCCCGCATCGCACAGCCTGGCTACAAGGGAACAGGCATCCGGCTGCGCCAGGGGTTCGCCACCCGTCACTTCGACCAGCCGGCAGCCGAACGAACCGACTTTTTCCAGCACCTGGTCAACCGAGCATTCTTGGCCGCCATAGAACGCATACTCCGTATCGCACCAGGTGCAACGGAGGGGACAGCCGGTCAGCCGCACAAATATACAGGGCTGTCCGACGTAGCTTGATTCGCCTTGGATGCTGTGAAAGATTTCCGTCACGCGCATATCGTGGAGCTCACCGAACCATGACATGGCTGTTCAGCACGGCGGCTAACGCCACTGCTGAACAGGCCAACCCTTCCGTTTGGCAACGCCGGCCATTCCGCGAATCGGATTTATGACCGTCGGATGCCCGACCGTTTCAAGAATCTCCAGATCACCCGGACTGTCTCCGTAGGCAAAGCACGCCCGCAGATCCAGGTCGAGCTCAGAAGCCAGTTGCTGAATGAGCCTGCGCTTCCCTTCTCCGTAGGGCAGGGGAGCCAGAAGACGCCCCGTGTAGAGCCCTTCGACCCGTTCGGGCTTGGCAGCGATGCAACGATCGACTTGTAAGGCGCTGGCGATCGGCTCGATCAAGAAATCGAGTGAACCGGTGATCAGAATGATGACGTGTCCGGCACGCCGATGTTCATCCATCCTGCTCATTCCAGCCGCGGCCACGACCGGACACAGTTCCTCCCGGCAGAATTCCTCTCCCAACGGTTCGATCACTTGAGCCGGTTTGCCGGCAAGATAAAGCTTGCGTTCACGGAGCGGCTGAAGCGACAACGGCGGCGCCTGCCTGAGCAGGCACCAGGCACTCGCCCGCAATTCTGGCCAGCCGACCACCCCGCGCCGCCAGAGAGAACGGAAGAAGCGGACTTCGCTGGCTTCGCCCGGCAACAAGGTATTGTCGACATCGAAAAAAGCCGCCACCCGCGTTTCGGTACGGTGTGGGGCCAGCGTATCTGTCTGAGTCATGAGCGGATCATCCTGAAGTCGTTGGGCGCGGAGGCGCAAGGAGCCGTCTGTACGACGTGAGGAGCCGATTCTACCGAACGTGTCCTGGATTGACAAGAATTTTGGCCTACTTCTATAATGCCGCTCCCTCGTTTTGAGATCCGATCGAACAGGCCGAAGTGGTGGAATGGCAGACACGCACGTTTGAGGGGCGTGTGGCGCAAGCCGTGCGGGTTCAAGTCCCGCCTTCGGCACCAAATCGTGTTCGTGGAATCTGGCGTCCCGACAGTGCGGCCCCCTGCCGTACTTTGGGATGAAGGTCCGTCGGTCCCAGGATCGCTAGGTTGAACCCATGCTCTCGCCCGGCGCGGTCCCCCAGAAACGTCGCCCCCTCGCCGTGGGGAGACTTGCTCCCATCCGGCTGCTCCTCGTCGACGACCATGAAGTCGTGCGCATCGGACTTCGCACCGTCCTGCACAATAACCAGGGAATCACCGTTATCGGGGAGGCTGGCAGCAAGGCTCAAGCCGCACACGAAGCCAGGCGGCTCCAGCCTGATGTCATCCTGATGGATATCCGTCTTCCTGATGGCTCAGGAGTTGAAGCCTGCCGCGAGATCTTGGCGGCCCATCCGAAATCCCGTGTGATTTTTCTGACGTCTTACACCGATGATGATTCCGTCCTTGCGGCAGTCCTGGCCGGTGCCTCAGGATATGTCCTCAAAGAAATCGATTCTGCCGCGCTGATTCGAGCCATTCGAACGGTGTCAACCGGTCGGTCGATTCTCGACCCCGCAGTCACCCAGCGGGCGCTCGAATGGATCAAAGCCATCCCGACCGCCGATGGTCCTGTTCGCACCGCTTCGCTTTCGCCTCAGGAAGAAAAGGTCCTGGCCCTGGTTGCGGAGGGTTTGACCAATAAGGAAATCGCCACATCTCTCAAATTGAGCGACAAGACCGTCAAAAACTATCTGGCGAACATGTTTCAGAAATTGCATATCTCTCGACGCGCCCAAGCCGCTGCATTTTTCGTGAAGCGCAACACCTGACACGACGTTGAACCTTCACACCAAACCCGCGTCAGCCCCGTGCATGAATCTTCGGGCGTGTGAACAGCCGGGAGGCTGCATCCTTTTATGACTCCAATCTGGACGCCTCAGCTCAATGCGGGACTGGGCAGCCTTGTCGTGGCAGTCGGTGCGTGGCTGGCGTGGGATGGGCTTTCGGCGTTCGGCGCCATGCTCGTCATGGCCGCAGTCGCCGCCTTTCTCCTCTGGCAAGGGCGCACGGTCGGCCTTGTGTGGGCCTGGTCCACCCTGTTATTGGGAATCGAATGCTTTGCCTGGCCCCTGATCACAATGGTTCAGATACGATCGGCCACCTCTCAGCCCTCCGATGAGCAAATGGGAGCGATCCTTTCCGCCGTCTTGATGGGACTGTTTTCAGCGGTGTTTTGGATTGCTTTCTCGTACGGACTGTTCAAACGGGCCGGAGGAGAGCAGTCCATCGATTCACCGGGATCAGCAGCAACAAATTCACAGCCGTCCGCCGCAACAGCATCTCGACCGCGCAAGCAGCACTGAAGGTCACCACATGTCCAGCGGATCCACATCCACATCAAACTTCACGAGGCGAGACGGATAGTTCTTCTCGAGTGCCTCCACGGCTTCTCTCACTGCATAGGCTGCTGCGTCTCGTGCAGCGGACTTGACCAGAATTTGCCGACGAAATCGCCCTCTCAACTGCGGGACGGGCGGAGGTACCGGCCCCAAGATCGTCAGTCCGTCAACCTGTTTCACTGCTTGGCGACCGCCGGTAATTTGCTGGCTCGCACGAATGTTTGCGGCAGGGAGGCTGAGACGAGCTACCCAAGCCCGTGCGGCTTTTTCAACAAGCTGTTCCTGATTTCCGGATACATGGAGCGCAATCAAATGAACCGCCGGCGGATAGCCGAGCGCTGTTCGATGAGCCAGCTCTTCTGACGTAAAGATCGTTTCGTCCCCCTGAACCACCGCCTGGATAGCATGATGGGAGGGCAAATACGTTTGAACGATCATGCGCCCTCCATCGGAAGCTGGCAGGGCAAGAGCCCTGGCACCGGCTAGTAAATGATAGGCGCGTTCGGCGGCGCGAAAATCCGGAAGACTCAACCCTGTGTCCGCCTGCACGACGCCGACGAGACCGACGGCACACGGCGCATCTTCTCGGAGAAGCAACTGCGTTCCGACAAGCACGTCCCACTGTCTCTGCTGAATACGAGCCCACAGCGCAGCGGCCTGTTTCGGTTTCCGCATCGTCTCTCCGTCGACCCGCAGGACGGTCGCACGGGGAAACCACCGCGTTACATCTTCTTCGACCCGCTCCGTTCCTTCTCCGACCAGACGCAGACGGGGGGCGGCGCAAGCGGGACAGATGTCGGGAATCGATGTCGTCGTTCCGCAGTACGAACAGCGCAACGTGCCCTTTTGCCGATAGTAGGCGAAGGCGACATGACAAGACGGACAGCGCGGCACCTGTCCGCAATCTTGACAGATCAACGCACCGGCGTAACCCTTTCGATTGAGAAACAAGAGCACTCCTGCCTGCCGGATGATGGCCTCGCGCATTGCATCGACCAACGGAGCACTCAGGACGGCTCCTCGACTCTGCTCTCGAAGATCCACCACCTCAATCGTGGGCAATCCTTCGCGCCGCAAAGGATTCTGCAGCAGGAGCGCTCCATGATCGACGCCCGCCCGTGCCTCCAGTGAGAGGTGCGCTGACGCCATTACCAGAAGCGCCTTCTCCTCCTGAGCTCTCAACCAGGCTACTTCTCGGGCATGATAACGAGGCTCTTTTGGTTCTTTGAGCGCAGGATCCTCATCCCGTTCGATCCAAATCAAACCGAGCGAGCGCAGCGGGAGAAAAACGGCCGATCTCGTCCCGACAACGACGCGGATGCGGCATTGTTGAATCCCGTCCCAGATATCGGCCTTGTGATTCTCCGACAACCCGCTGTGCAGACATACTCCGGCTGCTACGCCATATTCAGAAAGAGCCGCGGTGATCGATTCGGCCCGCTCCACTTCCCCGACAATCACAAGCACCGTGAGCCCCATGTCGGCAGTTCGCATGACGACATCACGAAGCAAGGCAAGACGCTGTTCCCCCGATGCCTCTACCAGCAACCGCCCCGCTTGACGCATTTTGATTGCCTGAACAATCCTGTCTTCCCATCCATTCGGATATGACGAAACATTGGTCGGTGAGTGAATCCTGGCACCGTAAAGAGAATGATCTGCCTGTATTGGGAAGTCTCTCTGAATCTCGCTGAGCGGCGCTGCGGGTTCTAGGACCTCGCGCACCCATCCCTGCGTCACGAGGGACGCCAACAACGCCATCTGCCCTCGATTTTTGCCTCCTTGGAGCGTTTCTCCCTTGATGCCCAGCGGTCTTTTTTTCAGCCGTTGGAGAAGACCGCGGGCCTCTGATGAGGCAGTCATGGCCGCCAGCGCGTTCTTTCCCTCCAGCGTCAAACAGTAACGACTAGCATTTCCCGCCGAAGATCGGTGAGGAGGCATCACGAGCCTCAGGCACTGCCCCCATGGAGCCGCATACGTTTCTGCCACCCGTTTCGCAAGCTGAAGAAGGTGAGCAGGGATCTCGGCAGCAGACCCGTTCGTTGCGACAGCCCGGATTTCCTTGAGTCGCTCTGGAGCGACGGCTTGAGGCGGGACGCTGGTCAGCGAGATGACTGCGCCCTGAATGACCGAACGGCCAAAGGGCACCTGTACCAAAAGTCCGACTCGCAGAGTGGCTTGAAGTGCCTCGGGAATGCGATAGGTAAATGGCCCGGCCAAATGACGCGGGACAATAACGTCTGCATAGAGAGGGTCACATTCTCCATGTGAGGAGACCTGGCAGTCCACAATCATGCGGCATTGTAGCAGCAGGAGAAAAGAGGGAACAACGGAGAGGGGACCGGTATGATCAGAAGGAGACCGGCGGTGGAGCGTGCATGACGAACCACGACGCTCCACCGCCTATCGAATCGGCGCTTACTTTTCGGAAGGCGCGACCGGCTGATTCACCGACGGTGAAGGCACAGGCTGATCGCCCGCCGCTGGAATGGTATCCGGAATTGAATCCGTCGGAACGGATCCCGAATCGCTCATCTTGGCCGATTCTGGGAGGGCCGCGCTCCCGGCAGCGGGAATTACGGTATTCCGATCGTCAGAACCCTGACTGGTGGCCTGGTATTCGCTGCTGACAGCTTCTGCTGGTTTCATCGCCTGTTCGGAAGGAGCCTTCGCGGACTCGGGCGCATAGAGCACGATGTCGACCCGGCGATTCTTTTGCCGGCCGGCTTCCGTGGCATTGCTTACCACCGGTCTGCTGTCCCCATAACCGACCGACGAGATTCTTGCCGAGTCGATCCCACCTTTTTCGACGAGATATCGCAGCACACCTACAGCGCGGGCCTTGGAGAGATCCCAGTTCGTCGGATAGATCGACTTGAGGGACGGACCGATCTCCATGTTGTCTGCATGACCTTCGACACGAATGAGTTGCTCAGGCGATGCCGCTTTCAACTGTTCGACAAGTTGATCCAGAGCTTGATAGCCTTCGGGTTTGATCTTGGCTTCTCCTGAGTCATAGCGCAACTGTTTCATGAGATCGCTGAGACTGTACCGAGTCTCGCGGGCGGCATTCTGAGCCTGGATTTTTCCTGGAGCCTCCGCTGAAACCGTGGGCTCGTTCAACGATTGTCTGGCCGGCTGGGATACGGGAGTTGGAGCTGGCTCACCCGCTTGCGCCTTCGTCCGGAACCGGTCGCCTTTCAAAATGCGTGAAGTGGATTTCGTGATCAACGCCGTGGCCGTGCGCGCTTCGGTCGAAAGGATTTTTACTTCGCCGACTGCACGAGATGGAAGGCCGCCCCCAGTGCGCACGAGTTCCACCCGCTCGCCAGCCCTGAGCCCATCTTCCATACCGCGGTCGAGATAGACGATGTTCCGTTGAGCGACCAGGGTCATTCCCATATCTGACTGAATTTCGATGACCATTCCCATGAGATCCCCGGAAACGGGAGCGGCGGTCAAATCGCCTTCAGTTGGCAGCGAAAACTTTACAACCGGATCACCGGGAGCAACAGGTCCATAGGCACGAATCGCCCGGACGGTCGTTAATTCTTTGTCCACATCAACGACTTGGACGATCGCATGACGGTTGACCACATACCCCATGTACTGGCCGGTTCCGGGATGAAATACTTTATGTTTCCTCTTGAACACCGTGTACAGGTCGCCCACTGCGGCTTCATTTGGGTTCTTGAGTTTGAGATAAAAGACATCGTTCTGTCCAAGCCTCATTCGATTCCCGACGGTCTGATTGTCGCCGGTGATGACATTCACCACACCATCCTGCGGCGTCGATTGTTGGATAGACCCTGCAGCGTAGGAAAGCGCCGATTCGCCAAAACGAACGCTGTCGAGATTGTCCGCCCGGGCCATCTGCAAGCCGGAAAGGCCCACAGTCAGACACAATAGACATCCGGTGAGTTTCGAGGAATAAATGGTCATGGTGGCCGTCCTTCTTGTTGAGGCAAGTGTTGCTGAGAAAACCATAGCAAATAGTCCTAGTTTGTCAAGAATATTGCGGTCTTGCCTCTCTTGACCCCTATGGGGTCCGGTGTTAAGGTCGCACAGGTCGAGGATGGATCCTTTTGCTAGGCAACCATAAAGAAGCTCTGTCCATGTCTACACCTTCCAAACAACCGCCCAGATTGAAGCCTATGCGCCTCGAGACCCAGATCCACAGACGCAAGAAAGCTAAGGCGTTCTCGCCCCTCCTGTCCGAATGGGACCGAACCGATCAGGATGCTCCGTCACACCTTCGAATGGACGCAACCCTGATGGCGGGCAAGCCCCCCCAAACACCTCGCAAATAAAGTATTGCCTCACGTCCGATTACCCACGAATCAGGCCTAGGACTTTCGGGTCTCAACCCCTAGGTCCTTTGTGCGCTTGCTATCACGCTAATCCGGCGTCTAAGATCCCGCTCTCCTTTGCAACTCAAGGTGTTGAAAGGTCATTTCCATGAGCGGTCTCGAGTTACTCCTTGAGTATTTGACCAAGTATTTTCCGATCCTCCTGTTCATTTTCGTGGCGTTGGCTTTCGGCGTCGTCACGCTGCTCATCAGCTATCTCGTCCAACCGAAGTATCCTGAGCCCGAAAAGCTCTCAGCTTACGAGTGCGGATCTGAACCCTTTTCAGACGCGCGCATGCCGTTCCCTGTCCGTTACTATATCTTCGCCATGTTGTTCGTCATTTTCGACATTGAGGTCATCTTTTTGTATCCCTGGGCCGTGGTCTTCAACGACATCAACAAGGTCAGTATCATCGGCCTGGTCGAGATGTTGATTTTCATCGCGCTGTTCCTCGTGGCATACGTGTATGCCTGGCGCAAGGGAGCCTTAGAATGGGATTAATCCAGTTGGGCCGGCAGGACAAAGATGGTGCACCCGACGTCATTACCACGACGGTTGAAAAGGCCGTGAACTGGGCCCGTAAAGGTTCATTATGGCCCATGACGTTTGGTCTGGCCTGTTGCGCGATCGAAATGATCGCCGCCGTTTCCTCCCGCTATGACATGGATCGTTACGGGGCAGGGGTATTCCGGGCCTCGCCGCGGCAATCCGATCTCATGATCGTCGCCGGTACCGTCTGCCGGCGAATGGCACCCGTGATCAGAAAGATCTACGATCAGATGCCGGAACCGAAGTACGTGATCGCGATGGGGTCCTGCGCCACGTCAGGAAACATCTACGACAGTTACAGCGTCGTGCAGGGCGTCGATCGGTTCGTCCCGGTGGACATCTACGTACCAGGCTGTCCTCCAACCCCGGAAGCTCTCTTCGACGGCATCCTGAAGTTGCAAGAACGGATCATGCAGAAACGAGTCTTTGTGAAGCAGCCCGAACAAGTGAAGGCAAGCCTGAAGGTCTAGATCGTTATTATGTCACTCCAGCAGCTGGCCAATAGGATCCAGGAAAACTTTGCCGACGGCTTTTTGAAAGCGGTGGAGTGGCGTGGCGATTTGGCCATCACGGTCACGCGGGACAAACTCCACGAAGTTGCGCTGTTCCTGCACGACGACCCGGCCATGGACTTCGACTACATCGTGCATGTCAGTTCCGTCGATTGGCCGGACGACGAAGAACGCTTTGAGGTGGTCTACGAATTCTATTCGATCAAGAAACGCCATCGCATCCGGCTGAAGACACGCGCACCTGAATCGGACTGCGTGGTGGACTCGCTCACGGATATTTGGATGGGTGCCGACTTCATGGAACGTGAAGTCTACGACATGATGGGCATTCGCTTTCGCCACCACCCCGACCTGCGACGGATCCTCATGCCGGATGACTACACGGAAGGCTATCCGCTGCGGAAGGATTTCCCGCTGCGGGGCAGGGGCTGGCGCGACACGTTTGAGTTTTTGGACGAAACGGCCCGATAGGGACACGAAGCCATGGCGTTCGAGGATCAAAGAACCACCGTCTACAAAGTCGACCCGGCGCACCCGGAGAGCGAAACGCTCCCGACGCTGCGTACGGAAGAGTTGCTGCTCAACATGGGTCCGCAGCACCCGAGCACGCACGGGGTTCTCAAGGTCATTCTCGAACTGGAAGGCGAACGGTTGGTGAAATCCACTCCCGTCATGGGCTTTCTTCATCGGGGCGTCGAGAAACTGGCTGAAGAGGGCACCTACCATCAGTTTATTCCTCACACGGACCGTCTCGATTATGTCTGCGCGATGTACAACAACTTCGCCTATTGCCGCGCGGTCGAGAAGCTCATGAACATCACCGTGCCGGAACGCGCCGAATACCTTCGAACCATCGTGGCGGAAGTGCAACGGATTATCGGCCACCAGTTCTGGCTGGGCACCCAGGCCCTCGACATCGGTGCCATGACGGTCTTTTTCTATTGCTTCCGCGATCGTGAAATTCTCCTGGATTGGTTCGACGAACTCTGCGGCGCGCGGCTGACGACCAGCTGGTACCGCATCGGTGGCGTGGAACGGGATTTCACACCTTCGCTGCTTGCAAAGCTCAAGCAATTTCTCGATTACTTCCCCCCGAAGATCGACGAATACGTGATCTTCCTGGAAAAGAATCGGATCTGGCTGGCCCGCACCAAAGGTGTCGCGGTTATTTCCGCCGAGGATGCCGTCAGCTTCGGCCTCAGCGGACCGACGCTTCGCGGCTCCGGCGTCGACTACGATCTGCGCAAAGCCGAACCCTATTCGGCCTATCCGAAATGCGAATTCAGCGTCCCGCTCGGCAAGAACGGCGATACCTACGACCGGTACTGGATTCGCGTGATGGAGCTGTATGAGAGCGTCAAGATCGTCAAACAGTGCCTGGAGCAGATGCAGGACGGACCCATCATGGCGGATGTTCCCAGCGTGACCTTGCCGCCCAAAGAGCGCGTCTTTACGAATTTGGAGTCCATGATTCAGCAGTTCAAACTGTTCTCGCAGGGATTCAACGCCCCTCCGGGAGAGATCTATTGCGGAACCGAGGCGCACAAAGGGGAGCTGGGGTTTTATATCGTGAGCACGGGGGGCGGGAAACCCTACCGATTGAAAATCCGCGCCCCGTCGTTCATTCACATGGGTGCCTTCGATCACATGTCGAGAGGCTATATGATCGCGGATGCCATCACCCTCTTCGGAACGTATGACATCGTCATGGGCGAGTGCGACCGATGATGAAATTTTTGAATGATGAGTGTTCAGTGCTGAATGGAGAGATTGCTCTTCAATTCAATATTCGCACTTTACCATTCAACATTGAGGGAATATGGGGCTGAAGCCGGCAACCAATCCAGACGTCGAAGCCGCGACCATCGAGTTGAGCATCGATGGAAAAACCGTGACGGCGAAAGATGGCGTGTCGCTCTACGACGTCATCTCCAGCACGGGCAAGATTATTCCGGCCATGTGCTACCACTATACGTTTGATCCATTCGGCTCTTGCGGGATGTGCCTGGTCATGCAGGAAGGAAAGAAAGCCCCGGTTCGCTCCTGCACGGCGAAGGCTACCGCCGGCATGATTATCAGGACGGAGGGAGACGATCTCTTCCTGGCCCGCAAGAAAGCGGTCGAGAAGCATCTCTCCGTGCACCCGCTCGACTGTCCGGTCTGCGATGCCGACGGCCATTGCGAACTGCAAGACATGGCCTTCCAGCATGGCGTGACCAATCTCGCCAATGCCAAGCAGAAATTCATCCCGGAAGACACGCGCAGCCTCGTCCTCGATTTCAACATGAACCGCTGCATCGCCTGTGCGGAATGCATCAACGTCTGCAAAGACGTGTTGATGATCGACGCGCTGCAATTCATGAAGAAAGGCGGGTTCAATCAGGTTGTGGCCAAGGGAGACCTGCCGCTCTCCTGTGAATTCTGCGGCGATTGTCTGGCGGTTTGTCCGGTCGGCGCCATTACGAACAAATTCTCCAAGTACCTGTACAAGCCCTGGCAGATGAAGAAGACCACGACCACCTGCAATTACTGCGGGGACGGCTGCCAGATGCATGTGGAAACCAAAGACAGCGAGGTCATCCGCGTCACGTCGCCGCTCTCGTGGAAGAACAAATGGGGCGATCGCGCCGAAACCGCCAAGGGGCACGGCGGAATCTGCGTCAAAGGGCGGTTCGGGTTCGAATACATCGACGCCCCCACCCGTTTGAAGCAGCCGCTTGTGCGCAAGGGAAACCAGCTCACGGAAGCGCCTTGGCTGGAAGCGATGCACCACGTCGTCGATCGATTCGCCGAGATCCGAAAGAAGCACGGCCCGGATGCCATTGCCGGATTGATCACCGCCCGTTGCACGAACGAAGAACTCTACCTGTTCCAGAAACTGATGCGCGCGGGTTTCCGCACGAATAATCTGGACAGCAGCGCACGCTATGGCCACATGAACTTCGTGTACGCCTCCAAGGAAGCCTTGGGCATCGGCCGTGCCCCCAACGACTGGGAAGATCTGACGAAGGCCAAAGCCGTTATCCTGATCGGCTCCAACATCACCGAAACCAACCCGCTGACAGCGGTTCGCATCAAGGAAGCGATTCGCGTCTTCAAGGCCCAGGTGATGGTGTTCGATTCCGCGATCACGAACATCGGCAGGCTGGCGTCGCATCCGTTCCTTATCAAACCGGGAACGGAGGGGCTGGTCATCGACGGTCTTGTGAAGGCAGCACTGGAACTGGATCTGGTCGACGAAGAGAGCGTGGCGAAACATCCGCAAGCCTTCGCGGCGCTCAAAACCGCCGTGGCCGGGCTGTCGCTGGAACAGATCGCGTCCAAAACCGGCCTCAAGGCCCAGGATCTCAAAGATACGGTGATCGCGTTTGCCGAAGCGCCTCGATCGATCATTCTGTGCGCCGAAGGGATCGTGCGCCAGCCAAATGCCTATCACAATGTCCTGAAGTTGATCGATCTGGTCTGGATCACGGGAAAGCTGGGACAGCCCGGCTGTGGCGTCAACACCGTCACGGAAGAGCCGAACGAGCAGGGCGCCGTCGACATGGGCGTGGCGCCGGAATTTCTCCCCGGCCTGAGCACCTTCAATGATCAAACCGCACGCGACCGGTTTGCCAAGGCCTGGGACGTGACGCTTCCGACTGCGGGATCAGGCGCAAATCTAATGGAGATTCTCAAGCGGTGCCGAAGCGGCCAGATCCGCGCCCTCTATGTCGTCGGAGAAAACCCGCTGGCCACGCTGCCGGCTTCGATGGAAGTGCGGGCCGCTTTGGACCGTCTGGAACTTCTCGTCGTCCAGGATCCGTTCCTGACCGAAACGGCTCAGATGGCCCATGTCGTGCTGCCGGCTTGTACCTATGCGGAAAAGGACGGGACCTTCACCAATCTCGAAGGCCGCGTGCTCCGCGTCCGGCAAGCCATGGATCCGATCGGGGAAAGCGTGCCCGATTGGCACATCATGACGGCCCTCGCCAACGGCCTCGGCTGCCAATGGGACTACGAGTCCGCCAATGACATCCAAACTGAAATCATGAAACTGTTGCCCGGTTACTATAATCTCGGCCAGCCACGCAAGATCGTTCCGACCGCGGATAAGTACTTGTCGAACGGCTATGCCGCCGCCGTAGGTACCCGTTACAAATCGGCCGCGCCGGACAGCCGGCAGCCATTTACGTTGCTGATGGGGCAGACCCTCTATCACTCGGGCAAACTGTCGACGCTCGCGCCGGGCCTGATCAAGATCGCTCCGAACAACGGCCGGCTGCGGATGAATCCGTCCGACATGGAGCGGATGGGATTGAAAGACGGCGCATCGGTGAAACTGACGTCCGAGCGGGGCTCGCTGCACATCGGAGTGCAGCAGGATCAGGGCGTCGCGCCACAGACCTGTTTCTTTCCCGAGCATTTCAACGAGCCGCCCGTCAAAGACCTCATGACCGTACAGATCGATGCCGTTACCGGTGTTCCCTCGTTCAAACGAGCCCAAGTGACCGTTGAGAAAGCGTAAGGAGGGCCGCGCATGAGTGTCGGAACATTGACCAAGAAACTGCTCCACGCCGCGCTGTTCTATGAAATCTGGGACGCCATGAAGGTCACGTTCAAGCATATGTTCCACAAGCCGATCACCTTTCAGTATCCCCGCGAGCAACGGACGATCCCGGACACCCACCGCGGCGCGCTCGGCCTCCTGCGGTACGATGACGGCCGCGAACGTTGCGTGGGATGCGATTTGTGCGAAGCCGCCTGCCCCTCGCGCTGCATCAAAGTCATCAGCTCCGAGGATGCCGAGCGGCCGCTGCAGCGCTATGCCAGCGAGTTCTATATCGACATCACGAAATGCGTATTCTGCGGCTACTGCGTCGAGGCCTGCCCGGTCAACGCGCTGGCTATGACGAAAATGTACGAGTTCTCCACGCACGACAAGCGAACGTTGCTCTTCGATAAACGGCGACTCTATGACATCGGCGAGCGCCACCTCGACGACGCCAAAAAATACTTGTACGCCCATAACCAGGAAAAGAACGTCGAGGAAAGCCGTGAATATCGGTACTACTTCCCGCAGTCGGTCATCAAATCGACACAGTCAACGCCGAAACATCTGAGCTGAACCGTACGATGATTCCGGTCTTCTTCGCATATTTCGCGCTGATGAGCATGGCTGCCGGGGTGCTGACCGTGGCCCTGAAGAATCCTGTCCATTGCGGCCTGGCACTGCTCGCTCTGCTGCTGCACGTTTCGGGGCTCTTCGTTCTTCTGAACGCGGAATTCCTTTGGGCCGTCCAGGTCGTGGTCTACGCCGGCGCGATTCTGGTCCTCTATCTCTTCGTGCTCATGCTCCTGAATCTCAAAACCGATGAACGCTATTTCCACAGCACGTATCTCTATTTCTTGGTGCCGACTGTTCTGGGCTCGTTCTACGTGCTCGCCCTCTTGTTCAAATCGCCCTATGCGGGCGCAAAGGGCGATGCGCCCGCAGCGGCGGTTCTCAAGGAAGGTGACACGTATGCGATCGGCATGAAGATGTTCAGCGATTATCTCTTGCAGTTTGAAATCGTCGGCGTGTTTCTGTTGGGCGCCATCATCGGCGCGATCGTGCTGGCGAAGACGCCGAAACCTATAGACGATAAACGTGAGGCGTAAGGGGTAAGGAGCGATGGTCCCGTTAAGCGCATACGTGGCGGTCAGCGCTGTCCTGTTTATCACGGGACTGCTCGGCGTGCTCATCAGGCGGAATTTCATTATCGTCCTGATGGCGGTCGAGATCATGCTGAACGCCGCAAACATCAACCTCGTCGCCTTTTCCCACTATCTGGAATCCATGGCCGGCCAGCTCGTGGCGCTCTTCGTGATCGCCATCGCCGCCGGAGAAGCGGCCGTGGGATTGGCTATTATCATCGTCGTCTTTCGTGGCAAGATCTCTACGAATGTCGACGAAATGAATCTCTTGAAGTGGTAGCGTGACGGACCTCCTCATCAAGCTTATTCCAGTGTTCCCCCTGCTCGCGGTAATCGCGAACGGCCTGTTCGGACGCTACCTGTGGTCCCATGAATGGGCACACCGGCTCGCCTGGGGATCAGTCGGGGCCTCCTTCCTCTGCACGATCGGCGTCTTTTTCGATGTGTTACGGACCGGAACCTCTCATGAGGTGGTCGCATACCAATGGATTTTCGGCGGCGACTTGACCATCAATCTGGCCTACCTCGTCGATCCATTGACCTGTGTGATGCTGCTTGTCATCACAGGCGTGGGTTTTTTGATTCATGTCTACTCCGTCGGATACATGCACGGAGAAGACGGCTTCACGCGCTTCTTCACTTACATGAATCTCTTCATGGTTTCCATGCTCCTGCTGGTGATGGGAAACAACTACGTGGTCCTTTTCATCGGCTGGGAAGGCGTGGGACTCTGTTCCTATCTCCTGATCGGCTACTATTACGACAAAGTCTCGGCTGCCAAAGCGGCCTCGAAAGCCTTCGTCGTGAACCGCATCGGCGACGCGGGATTCCTGTTGGCGATCTTCCTGGTCTTTATCAATTTTCAGACGCTTGATTACACGAAAGTCTTCGCCCAAGTCGGCCAGCTCTCCCCTGAAATGGCCACGGCCATCGCCCTCTGCCTGCTCATCGGAGCGGTCGGCAAGTCGGCGCAGCTTCCGCTCTACACGTGGTTGCCGGATGCGATGGAGGGCCCGACTCCGGTCAGCGCCCTGATCCACGCCGCGACCATGGTGACCGCCGGCGTCTACATGATCGTGCGCAACCATGCCATTTTCGATCTGTCTCCGACGGCAATGGGCATCGTCGGTCTCATCGGCGGGCTGACCGCTCTATTCGCCGCCACGATCGGTCTCGTGCAAACCGACATCAAGCGGGTTCTGGCCTATTCAACCGTGAGCCAGCTGGGGTACATGTTCCTGGGCTGCGGCATCGGCGCCTACACCGCCGCGATTTTCCATCTCATGACCCATGCCTTCTTCAAAGCGCTGTTGTTCCTTTCTGCCGGATCGGTCATCCATGCACTCTCCGGCGAACAGGACATCAGAAAGATGGGCGGCCTCAGTTCAAAAATTCCCTGGACCCATAAACTGTTTTTCATCGGCACCATCGCCATCGCCGGCATTCCGCCGTTCGCGGGATTCTGGAGCAAGGATGAAATCCTGGCGCATGCCTTCACGCATCACCAATATCTGCTGTACGGGATGGCCGCGATCGGAGCGTTTCTGACCGCGTTCTACATGTTCCGCCTGACCTACCTGACGTTCTATGGCAAATCGCGCATGGACCACCATACGGAAGAACATGTGCATGAATCGCCAATGGTCATGATCGGTCCCTTGATGGCATTGGGGCTGCTCTCGCTGGCCGGAGGATTTATCGGATTCCCTCCCGAGCATGGCTGGCTCCATCAATTCCTTGCGCCGGTCGCCGGTACAGGCGGGGAGCACGAGGTCAGCACCGGGCTCGTCCTGACGCTCATGATGATCGCAACCGGCATCGCGCTGCTCGGCTGGGGCCTGGCCCACTACCTGTACAGCATGAATACGACGGCGCCCGATCGCTGGGCGGCCAAGGCCCAAACGGCCTACGACACGCTGTTGAACAAATACTACGTGGACGAGCTGTATGACTTCTTGTTTGTCGAACCGACCAAGAAGCTGGGACTCTTGCTGGACTGGTTCGATCGCGTGGTGGTGGACGGCATCGTGCGCGCCGTTGGCAGGATGGCGGAACTCGGTGCGGAGGGATCGACCTGGGTCGAGAAACACATCATTTACGGCGGCCTCAACATCATCGGCTATGGAAACCACCTGCTCGCCAGGCAATGGCGGCAGCTACAGAGCGGGATGGTCCACCATTACGCCGCCATCATCGTCGCTGGATTATTCCTGCTGGCGGTCGTCATTCAACTGATCGTGCAGCGGTAGAACGGCCTTATGCTGGAACAACTGGAATCCACATTCCCGATCCTCTCGTGCCTCCTCTTTTTCCCGCTCGCCGGAGCCGCGGTCCTGTGGCTGTTCGACGACGAGGACATGGTCCGCACTTCTGCGCTGACCATCGCGCTGGTCGAATTGGCGCTGGCGATCTTCGTGTTGATGCGATTCGTGCCGAACTCCGCCGCGATGCAGTTTGTGGAGCATGTCCGCTGGATTCCTGCGCTCGGGATCAGCTACCACCTGGCCGTGGACGGCATCAGCGTCCTGTTTGTGGGCCTGACGGCGTTCTTGACCGTGTTGGTGGTGATTTACTCCTGGGACACCATCCGGCACCAGACCAAGCTCTATATGATGGCGCTGCTGGCGCTCGAAACAACGACGATGGGCGTCTTCGTCTCGCTGGACCTGATCCTCTTCTTCGTCTTCTGGGAACTCATGCTGATCCCCAGCTACTTCTTGATCAAGCTCTGGGGCGGCGGCGCGGAACGCCATTACGCGGCGCTCAAGTACGTGTTGTACACGCTGCTCGGCAGTGTGTTCATGTTGGTGGGGATCGCGCTCTTGGACATCAACTATCACAGCTATGCGACGCTGCACCATCTGGACACATCCTACTCCTTTGATCTGCTGGACTTGCTCGCCGTTCCAATTCCGCTCAACCAGCAGATCCTGATTTTCTGGCTCATGTTCCTGGGCTTTGCGTTCAAAGCGCCGGTGTTTCCGTTTCACACCTGGCTCCCCGATGCTCTGCTCGAAGGCCCGATCGGCATGGCCGTCGTGCTGGCCGGTCTGAAGCTCGGCACGTTCGGCTTCATGCGGTTCAGCATTCCGCTGTTACCGGATGCCTCAAAAAGTCACACCGTCGTCACGGTGCTCATGGTCCTGGGATTGGCGGCCATCCTCTATGGCGCGATCATGGCGCTGATCCAGCCGGATTTTCGCCGGCTCCTGGCCTACAGCAGTATCAGCCACTTGGGCTTTATCGTGATCGGACTGTTTGCGCTGAACTATCAAGGCCTCCAAGGCAGTTTGCTGACGATGATCAATCTGGGTTTCAGCACCGCCGGCCTCTTTTTCATCGCCGGCTTTCTCTACACCAGGCAGCAGACCACGCAGATGGCGGCCTTCGGGGGGATGGCTAAACATACCCCGTTGCTGGCGGCATTCTTTTTGTTGATCGGACTGGCATCGATCGGCTTGCCCGGCACCAACGGCTTCGTCGGCGAATTTCTCATTCTCATGGGAACCTTCAAGGCTGATTGGCGGTACGGCTCGATCGCGGTGACCGGCGTCATCTTTGGTGCCGCCTACTTCCTCTGGTACTACGAACGCGCCATGCTCGGCCCTGTCGGCAAGGCCGTGAAGGACTCCGTCAGCGATCTCCAGTTGCGGGAACTGGTCATTGCGGGCTCGCTGTCCATCATGATTCTTTGGATCGGCCTGTATCCTGCTCCGTTCCTCCGCATGATGAACGGATCGGTGCAGGCGCTCGTCGATCGATTGAACCACGGGACCGTGGCCGCCATTGGAACCGTCCCGTCCGGGCAAGGGCAAGGGAAGGTGAACTGATTTCATGAGCGACTATACGCTGCTCTATATTTTATTCGCCCCATTTCTCGGCGCGATCGCCCTGATCTTCGTCTCGAACCGGCAGGCCCTGCTCGTCAGGGGTATCGCCGCCGGATCGGCCGGCCTGTCGCTGCTCGCCTCGCTCTACCTGTTCTACGCTTACGATCCGGCTAAAGGCGGCTTCCAGTTCATACAAAAATACGAGTGGTCCAGACAGTTGGGCATTTCGCTGCACCTTGGCGTCGACGGCATCGGCACGCCCCTCGTGTTGGCGTCGTCCATTCTCCTCTTCGCCGGGATTTTCGTCTCATGGCACATCAAGGACCGGACGAAAGAGTTCTACATCTGGCTACTGATTCTCGCCGCTGCGACGATCGGCGTCTTTATGTCGCTCGATCTGTTCTTTCTCTACTTCTTCTATGAGATGTCGGTAATCCCCATGTACCTGCTGCTGGGCATGTGGGGCAGTCATACCAAGAAGTATTTGGAAATGACCGATCCTGAAGGCCTCAAGCTCAGGGACTCCGTCGGCTTCGTGTTCAATTTCGGCGCGAACAGCAAAGAATATGCGGCCATGAAATTGGTGTTGTTCCTCTCGGCCTTCGCGGTCGCCGCCCTGATGGGAATCTTGTTAATCTACAAATATTCGGGGCTCAACACCTTCGACATTCTGCAGTTGCGCGAACACGCCAAACTGATGAACATCCCGGTCCTCGGAACCACGCTGGACAAAATCATTTGGATCCTGATTTTCTTCGGCTTCGCCTCGATCGCCCCGCTGTGGCCGCTCCACTCTTGGTCGCCGGTCGGCCATGCCGCCGCGCCAGCCGCGACGAGCATGTTGCACGCGGGTGTGTTGATGAAACTCGGTCATTTTTCGATCATCCGCGTGGCCTTCGAGATCCTGCCGGACACGACCCGCGAGCTGATGCCGATGGCGGCGGTGCTCTGCATGTTCAGCATCATCTA